>JANOCW010000520.1:0-2591 GCA_031412375.1 Gemmatimonadaceae bacterium
TGTCGACGATCAGCATCGCGCGGGTCACGCCGCGCCTGGCGGCCGCGCCATGATAGATCATCTGCTCGAGGGTCACCGGGATCGTCGACTCGAAGCCGGCAACCACGTTGCCGACCGAGTCGCCGACGAGGATCGCATCCACCGCCGTATCGACGAGACGCGCGAAGAGCGCGTCGTAGGCCGCGACGACCACCAGTGGGTCCTTGTCGCGCTTTCGGGTCGCGAAGTCGCGGACGGTCACCCGCCGCACCGCATCGCCGTTGCCGGAGCTCACCGGTCCTCCGTGGCGCTCGGCGCGCGCGTTTCGTCCTGCGATTCGTCGCGCGTCGCGTCGCGCACCACGCCGCGCACCCGGCCGCAAGTGAGCATCGCGCGCTCGACCCCGAGCTGGCAGGTGAGGAACGGCATGTCGACGATCAGCATCGCGCGGGTCACGCCGCGCCTGGCGGCCGCGCCATGATAGATCATCTGGTCGAGGGTCACCGGGATCGTCGAGTCGAAGCCGGCGACGACGTTACCGAGGGAGTCCCCCACGAGCACGGCGTCCACCCCGCCCTCATCGGCCAGGCGGGCGAACAGCGTATCGTAGGCGGCGACGACCACCAGCGGATCGCCGGACGTCTTCCGCGCGCGAAACTCGCGCACTCCGATCCGCTTCTCGTCGCTCGACGCGGCGCTCACGGCATCACCCGAACCTGGGCGAGTTCGCGTTTCCAGAACTCCCGCGCGTCCAGTTCAGGGTGCGGAATCGTAAGGTCCGGGTCCGCAACGGTCTGGTGTTCGAGCATCACAATGTCGATGTCCAGCGTTCGTGGTCCCCAGCGCTCGACGCGGTGACGACCGCGATCCCGCTCGATGCCCTGCACCGCTACCAGGAGCGCACGCGGGGCGAGCGATGTCTCGACGGCGAGCATCTGGTTCAGGAATGGCCCCTGGGCGATCGGTCCGATCGGTTCGGTCTCCTCGACGTCGGAAGCGGTGAGGATGCGGGTGTTCGCCAGGCGACCGATCTCGCGACGCGCATATCCCAGATGCGCATCCCGGTCCCCGAGGTTCGAGCCCAGCGCAATGTACGCCACATCACGCATCGCGGTCACGCTCGATGGCGACCTCCGCGTATCCGACGGGGCCGGCCAGGGCAACGTGCGGTTTCCGGGCAGCAATGCGCACGCGGCTCACCGGACCGAGCGCGAGCACCGTCGCCGCAGCGCGCTGGACGAGGTCCTCGAGGAACCGTACCGGGGCCGCGCCGACGGCCGAGGCCATCGCCGCATACAGATCGCGGTAGTCCAGCGAAACCGCGGTCTCTGCACTCGGCGAGGCATGAAGCCAGACGGTGACATCCATTTCCAGCGGCTGTGGATGCGTCTCCTCGTGCGGCAGCACACCCACGAGGGTGTGGAAGCGCAAGCCTTGCAGCGTGATCGACTGGCGTGACGGCACGGCGGGAACGTAGGGACAGCGTGCGGCTGCTGTCAAACGACGCGGGGCCTCGCGCGGACCACCGCGTGCGCGTCCTAGCGGACGCTCGTGATCCGGCGCGTGAGGTCGCCGAGGTAGACGGCGACCTTTCGCAGTTCCGCGGTCGCGCCCTCGAGCTCGCGGAGTGCGGTTGCCTGCTCCTTCGCCGATGACGTGACGATCTCAGCGCCCGATCGATTGCGCACCGAGATCTCCGCGATGCGCGCGACGCGCTCACGGAGGCGCGCGAACTCGGCCTCCTGCTCGCGCGAGGTCAGGGCGATGCGCCGGGAGCTCGCATAGCTGGAGGCGGTGGTCTGCACGATGAGGTCGAGGGCGCCGAGCGCCGCGGCGGACAGGCCCTCGACGTCACTCACCATCGCCTCGCCCCGATCCATCTGCTGCGCAGCTCGACGCATCTGGTCATCGAACCCCGTGACGAGGTCTCCCGCTTCGTCGGAGGCGCGGGCGCTCTGCTCGGCGAGCTTTCGGACCTCGTCGGCCACGACCGCGAAGCCCTTACCATGCTCCCCGGCGCGCGCCGCTTCGATCGCCGCGTTGAGTGCCAGCAGGTTGGTCTGCTCCGCGATTTCGCGGATGACGCTGATGAACTCCGTGATCCGTCGCGTGGTCCGGGCGAGCGCGCTGATCTGGCCCGCGCTCTCGCCCACGAAGCCCTTTGCCGCGACGAGCCGCTCGATCGCGGTCGCGATCGTCTCGCGGTGCTCCTCGGCGATCTCGGTGGCGCGTTGGCTCGTGATGGCAGCCTCGCTGCCGTCACGCGCGACATCGCCCGTCGCCTTGTGCAGCGTCTCGGTGACCTCGAGGCTCCGACCCACCTGGTCGCTTTCCTCGGCGATTCCGCGAGTGATGTCGGCAATGCTGCGGGCGACCGCCTCGCCCCCGCTGCGCAGCGCCCGCGCCGACTCGTTCAGTGTGTCGAGCTGGCTCGTCACGCGACCGACTGCCTCGATCAGTGGTTGGCGGAGGTCGTGAATGTGCAGCGTCGTCGCGAGCTGCGTCGCGAACCGCTTGATGAGGGCGACTTCCTTGTCGCCGTACGTATTCCGCTTGTGATGCTCGAGCTCGAGGAGCCCGACGTTTCGTTCGCCGAATCGAAGCGGAATGAC
>JANOCW010000521.1:0-2381 GCA_031412375.1 Gemmatimonadaceae bacterium
CTCACCGACATGACGCAGCGCTGCGACCTCACCCGATTGAGCGCGGAGATGCTGCCGGTGGCCGTGTCCGGTATCGAGGCCGGTCAGGAGCTCGCGCCGGAAGCCGCGCGGCAGTACCTGGACTATCTGGGGAAGCTGCAGCCGTATCTCGACAAGCAGCTCGAGCTGTCGTGTCTATCGGGCCCTCCGGTCACCCCGAGCGCTCCGCCGCCAGGGTGAGCGTTGACCGTTTGGTCATCCCGCTCTCGCTCCGGTGCGCACCACGCAACGAATGGGGAGTGACCGGAAGCGCACCGAGGGCTAATATCCAGCAATGAGATCAATCCACCCGGCACGCCTCGCCGTCTTTCCGCTGCTGATCTCGGGAATGGCGGCGTGCAGGACCGCTCAGCGCGAGGCGCCGCTGTCGTCCGCGCGACCGGCGGCGGTCCAATCCGCCGCCGAGGCCGATCGCGCCGCGCTCGAGAAGGCTCGGTCCGACAGCGCGCGGTATCCGTATACGAGCGCGGATATTCGATTCATGTCCGGAATGATCGGCCACCACGCCCAGGCAATCGAAATGTCGCGCCTCGCGCCGAACAACGGAGCGATGGCCTCGGTTCGTACGCTGGCCGAGCGGATCATCAACGCGCAGCAGGACGAGATCACGATCATGCGGCAGTGGCTGCGTGACCGACGCCAGCCTGTGCCCGAGATTCACCCAACCGCCATGATGTCGCATCACGGCGATCACGCGATGATGCCGGGCATGCTCACACCCCCACAGATGAAGCAGCTCGAGGAGGCGACGGGGCAGGAGTTCGACCGCCTGTTCCTCACCTTGATGATCCAGCACCATCGCGGCGCGATCGGGATGGTGAAGGAGCTGTTCGCAACTCCCGCCGCGGGTCAGGATCTCACCGTGTTCAAGGTTGCGACCGACGTGAACGTCGATCAGACCACCGAGGTTGCCCGCATGGGACAGATGCTGTCCGCGCTGCTCTTCGAGCGCCGTCCCCCGTGAACCTGCACTTCCCGCATCGCTTGCATTCCCAGACCGACCCTTCAGAGGATATCGTCATGGCACCCGTTCATTCACGCATCAGGCCCTTTGCGAGCTCGTGGGTTTCGCCCGCGCTCGCGCTTGTGTTCACCGTGGGGGCGGCGTGCGCGACCCCCGGCACGATGCCCTCGACCAGTCCGATGCCCGGGTCCGCGTCGACCGGCGCCCCGAGCCCCGATCCTCGGATCGGCCTTCGCGCCGGTCTGACCGATGCCGGCGAAGCCGTCTGGAACATGCGCGTGCTCTCGAAGACGCAGTCGCCCACGGAGTTTCGCGGGGGAATCAACTCCGACCTCGCCTTCACGGGAAAGTATGCGATCCAGGGCAGCTTCCGTGGCTTTCAGGTCTGGGACATCTCGAACCCCGCCAACCCGACGCTGGCAAAGGGCTATCTCTGCCCGGCATCGCAGAGCGACGTCTCCGTCTACAAGAACCTGCTCTTCATTTCCGGTGAGGATCTTGCCGCACGGCTCGACTGCGGAGCGCAGGGCGTTCGTGACACGGTGAGCGCCGACCGTTTGCGCGGGCTGCGCATCTTCGACATCAGCGACATCGCCAACCCGCGAAACGTCGGCAACGTCCAGACCTGCCGCGGCTCGCACACCCACACGGCGTTCATCGATCCACGGGATTCGGCGAACGTGTTCGTCTATATCTCCGGCTCGTCCCCGGTGCGCTCGCCCAACGAGCTTGCCGGCTGCATTTCCGATGCGCCGGACAAGAACCCGAATTCCGCGCTCTTCCGCATCGAGGTGATCAAGGTGCCGGTGAACGATCCGGCGCGCGCCGCGATCGTCAGCTCGCCCCGCATCTTCAACGACCTCGCTGCGCCGCCCCGCCATGGTGAGGCGGCCGGCGACATCGCCGCCGCTGCGCAGGTGGCAGCAGCCGCGCGTGCGGCCGGCCAGTGGACCGTCACCGTGCAGGGGCAGGAAGTCGTCGCTCCCGAGCAGTTCACCCGTCCGTTGCTCGACAGCATCGTTCGAGCGCGCAACGGCACCGGCGCTCCGACGGGCGCCGACAGCGCGGCCCTCAAGGGCGCGCTGCAAGGCATCGTCGATCGAATGGTGGGAGCGGGTGACGCTGACAGGCATGGCCCCACCCAGTGTCACGACATCACGGTCTATCCCGAGATCGGCCTTGCCGGCGGCGCGTGCGAAGGCTACGGGATGCTCCTCGACATTCGCGATCCCGCGAACCCGGTCCGCGTCGGCGCGGTCGCGGACTCGAACTTCGCCTACTGGCATTCAGCCACCTTCAACACCGACGGGACGAAGGTCCTGTTCAGCGACGAGTGGGGCGGCGGTGGCGGTCCGAAGTGCCGCGCAACCGACAAGCC
>JANOCW010000522.1:0-17549 GCA_031412375.1 Gemmatimonadaceae bacterium
GGCCGTCACGGTGGCGGGGCTTTCAGTGTAAATTATCAGTCAATGGTCGACCGCTCGGCTTGATATGCTTCTCGCTTGGTTGAGTATAACATCGTCGCTGCAGGTCTTGCACGCCGGTGCGTAGTGCAGCTCTCCTACGCCATTGGTGTCGCCGAGCCGGTGTCCGTGAGGATAGACACCTTCGGGACGAATGCGGTCCCCGAGTTCGAGATCATGCGGGCGGTCAGCGATACCTTCGACCTGACGCCGCGAGGCATCATCCAGGCGCTCGACCTCCGGAAGCCCATCTACTCGGAAACGGCGGCCTACGGCCACTTTGGACGGGAGTCGTACAAGGGAGGGAACGGAAAGCGCGCCCGGACGTACTTTACATGGGAGCGCACGGACCGCGCGGCCGCCCTCAGGCGCGCGGTCCGATAGCGGCGGATCGCCGTTCGCGTTCGTTCGCCCACGCAGCCCGCGCAGGAGAGAACTCAGATGGTCGAAGTGTTCGTCGCACGTCTCGGACTGGACAGCTCGACGAACTCCTACGTCGTGATCCTGCAGGAGAAGGGCGGACATCGACTGCTCCCGATCTGGATCGGCCAGCCTGAAGCCGAATCCATCGTGATGCAGATGAAGAACATGAAGCGGGAGCGCCCGCTCACGCACGATCTGTGCAAGAGCCTGATCGTCGGGCTTGGCGGCGCCCTCCGCCGCGTCCAGATCACACGGGTGCAGAAGAACACCTACTTCGCCGAGATGCACCTCGTCCGCGGGGATGCCCCGGTGCACGTGGATGCCCGCCCGTCGGACAGCATTGCGATCGCCCTGCGGCTGGCCGCGCCCATCTTCGCGCCCGAGGCGCTCCTCACCGCCGTCGCTGCTGAAGACGCCGATGGGGACGAGAGCGAGGGGCTCGCGGAGGTCGGGGAGGGGAACGACCTGGAGGAGGAGCAGCGCCGCATGAGTGCGCAGGATCTCAAGGAGCACCTCGAGAACCTCCGCCCCGAGGATTTCGGGAAGTTCAACCTCTGATCACGCACCGCCACCGGTACGGCGCGGGGCATGGGTGTCGACCGCTGCGTCGCTGGGCAATCGTGGTTGCGATGGCAGGTCTTCTCGACGAGGCCGCGGCGCAGGAGCTCCCGGGCATTTCCGCCACCAATCTGGCGCAGGGCCACGACCGTGCGGTCGTGGATCGTGTCGCGGGGCGGATCGTGCGCGTCACCGCGGGCGGAGACAGGTCCGTCGCGCGCCAATGGGTGATCCTGCACGGCATCGGAGCGACGGGCGGCCACGCAATTGATTCGACCCGCACCGTCGCTGACGGCTCATTCGAGTTACGCTACAATCGCGGTGCCGACTCCACCGCCCAGTATTTCATCTCGACCGTCCACCACGGGATTGCCTACGTGTCCGGCGTCCTCCCGCCGGAGGCGACCGCCGCTGACGCGACGCTGACGGTGTTCGATACGACCTCGGCGACCATCCCGCTGACCGTTCGCGGACGGCATGTGCTCGTCTTCGCGCCAGCCGACGATCCGCGCCGCCGGGTCGCCGAAATCTATGATCTTTCAAACGATACGACCGTCACGCGCATCGCGACCGAACGGAGTGGGCCGCTCTGGAGCGCCGGGGTCCCCGCCGCCGCCCAGGATTTTTCGAGCGGGCCGGAGATGCTGTCGAACGAGGCGATCAAGCTGGCCGCGGGTCGCGTGGTGGCCTATGCGCCGGTGGCCCCGGGACTCAAGCGCATTGCGTTCACCTATGCGCTGCCGCCGAACGCATTTCCCGTAAACTTCCCGGTCGAGCATCCAACCGACGTGTTCGAGATCCTCGTCGAGGACCGCCAGGCGGACGTGAGTGGGCCCGGACTCGAGGAAACCGCACCGTCGAACATCGAGGGGCGAATGTTCCGCCGGTTCCAGGCGCAGGGAATGTCCGCGCCATCGCTCGTCGTCGTTCGCGTGCCCGCCGCGCAAACGGCGCCGAAACGGGCGAACATGGCGCTCGTCGCGGCGCTGGGCATCGTCATGATCGGCGCGCTCGCCATTGCACTGCGTCGGGCGCGGGCGCGACCGCTGCGCGCGGATGCACCACCGGCGGGCGCGACCGAGAGCGAGGTCGATGGGCTGGCGCGGGAGATCGCGACGCTCGATGCTGCGTTCGAGGCCACCGGTCGCGCCGACGACGAACGCGCGCATTATCAGCGGCGGCGGGACCAGCTCAAGGCGGAGCTTGCAGAGCGTCTTGCTGCGCGCCGAAAGGCCTGATACATTCACGGCACAATCGAACTGCGGACGGGAGCCACGGAAACCGGTGCGATGCCGGTGCGGCCCCGCCACTGTAACGGACACCACGCGCCCCGCTCACGAAGCCACTGACTCCGGTCGGGAAGGCGAGCGATGGCGGTCCGGAGCCAGGAGACGACTCTCGTCCGCGCCACACTGACAGTCCTCGGGAGGAGGCCTGGTGGCGAACGGGCGCGTCTCCGTCGCGTTCGGACGTTGCCGGGCACCCATCCTCGCGATTCGGGTGCCCGTCGTGCGTCTCCGCCCAGCCGTTCTTGCGTTGACCTTCGGCCTCTCCGCCTGCAACGGCGAGGGAGCGCAGACGCGGGCCGACCCCTCACAGGTCGTCGACGATTTCGGCGACACGATCGTCGTGGGTGTTCCGCCGGCGCGCATCGTGTCACTCGTTCCCGCAACGACAGAGCTGCTCTTCGCCCTCGGCGCTGGGTCGAAGCTCGTCGGCCGTACGCACTGGGATGAATGGCCGGCCGAGGCGCTCGCCGTCGCTGACGTTGGTCCTGGCGTTCGTCCCAACATCGAGGCCGTGCTGGCCACGCATCCGGACCTGGTGCTCCTCTATGCGAGTACCGACAATCGCGCCGCGGCGACGACGCTCCGCGCAGCGGGCATCGCCACGCTCTCGCTCAAGGTCGACCGCATCGAGCATTTCGAACGCGGCGCGCTGCTGCTTGGCCGGATCCTCGGCGACAGCGCTGTCGCGCGCACGGTCGTGGACTCCGTTCGCGCCACACTCGACGGCGTGGCCGCGCGCACCGCTGCGCGCGCGCGATCGCGGGTGGTCTGGCCCGTGGATGTCGCGCCGCTCATCGTCATCGGTGGTGGCAGTTTCCTGCATCAGCTCCTTGAGGTCGCCGGCGGTGTGAACGTGTTCGGTGACATGGAGGCTGTCTCGCCTCAACTGTCGCTCGAGAGCGTCCATGCGCGCGACCCGGACATCATCCTGGCCAACCCTGCGCTTGCGGCGCGCATTCGTACGGAGCCGGCGTGGGCCGGTCTTCGGGCCGTTCGGACGGGCCGCGTCATCGAGGCGGACGAAGTGCTGATGGGGCGGCCGTCAGTGCGGATGGGCGAGGCAGCGGTTGCGCTGGCGAAGCTGCTCCACAATCCGGTGCCATGACGCCCCGCTTCTGGGTCATCGCCCTGATGGCACTCCTCACCCTCGCAATTCTCGGCATCGCGATCGGGGCCGTACCGGTTGCACCGTTTGCCATCTGGCCGGCGCTTCGCGGCGACGGCGATCCCACGGTCGTGGCGATCGTGCGCACCCTGCGACTCCCGCGAGTGCTTGCTGCTGCCCTCGTCGGTGCGGCGCTCGCGATGTCCGGGGCAGCACTGCAAGGCGCGCTGCGCAACGCGCTCGCCGAGCCGTACCTTCTCGGAGTGTCGGGCGGGGCAGCCATGGGGGCGGTCGTCGCTGTCGCCCTCGGAGCCGCGGCCAGCGCGTTCGTGCCGCTCGCCGCATTTGCGGGGGCGGTGATCGCGGTGGTGGTGGTCGTCGCCGTTGCCCGTGCGGCTGGGGGGCGGGCGGATCCGAGGGTGCTCGTACTCGCGGGCGTCATCGTCGGGGCCTTCTCCAACGCCGTGATCATGGTGCTCCTCGCCAACTCCCCGCCGAATGCGGTTCGCGGGGCGCTCTGGTGGATGATGGGATCGCTCTCCGACATCGACTGGCGCAGCGTGCACTGGCTGGCCGTGTATGTGGCGCTCGGTGGTGGAGCGCTCGTCGCCATTGCTCGTGAGATCGATGTTCTCGCGCTCGGCGAGGATGGGGCTGCTGCGCTCGGGGTGGACGTCGACCGCGCATCAATGCGCGCCTTCCTCATCGCCTCGCTGCTGGCCGCCGCCACTGTCGCCACGGCGGGCCTCGTCGGTTTCGTTGGACTCGTCGTCCCGCACATCGTGCGGGCGGCGGGCGTGCACGGCCACCGATCGCTCATCGCTGGCTCGGCTCTCGCCGGAGCCGCGCTCGTCATCGGAGCCGATATCATCGCGCGCGCAGCCCTTCCCCCGGCGGAGTTGCCGCTGGGCGCCGTCACGGCGCTGCTCGGCGTGCCCTTCTTCCTCGCGCGGTTGCGACGCGTCGCGTGATTCGCTTCGACTCGGTCGGCGTGCGCTATCCTCGCACCGCAACACCCGCCGTCTCCGGTGTGACGCTGGAAGCCGCGTGCGGCCGCATCACCGCGATCGTCGGGCCCAACGGGAGCGGAAAGAGTACGCTCGTTCGGGCCCTTCTCCGCCGCCTTCCGCTTCTCGCCGGCCGGATCACCATCGATGGTGACGACCTCCGTGACCTGGCGCAGCGCGAGTTTGCGCGCAGGGTCGCAGTCGTCCCGCAACGCGAGGAGACCGTTTTTCCAATGCGCGTTCGCGACTACGTCTCACTGGGCCGGCACCCGCACATCGGCGCGTGGCGAGCGCCACGCCGGGAAGACGCCCGCGCGGTTGCGGCGGCTCTCGACCGCGCCGGCATCGATCTTCTCGCTGCCCGGCCGACCGACGAACTGTCCGGCGGCGAATGGCAGCGAGCGCGTATTGCGCGCGCGCTCGCACAGGAAGGGCGCGCGCTCGTGCTCGACGAACCGACCACATTCCTCGACATCGCCCACGAGATGGCGATGTTCGAGCTGCTCGACGCGCTCGCGCGCGATGGCCTTGCCGTGCTGCTCGTGAGCCACCAGCTCAACCTCGTTGCCCGATTTGCCCAGGCGATGATCCTCCTGCATCGCGGCGGCGTCGTGGCGACGGGCGATCCGGCGAGCGTCATGCGCGGAGAAGTGCTCGAGCGCGTGTACGAATGGCCCCTCGTCGTCATCCGTGACCCGGCGGTTGGTGCGCCGGCGCTCGTACCTCTTCGGCAATCGCCGGGACGCCGATGACCGCGCGTCCCCGCCTCATTCCTTCTTCCAGGTGAACGGTCTCGTGCGCATTCTCCCGTCAGTCCTGTCTCTCGCCGCGGTGACGTCCGTCGCGCCCGCCCAACAACCGTCGGATACGACCCGGCTCGCTCCGGTCCTCATCACGGCATCGCGGACATCGACGGTGCTGAACGTGGCGACCACCGCGACCACCGTTCTTCAGGGCGACGCGCTGCGCGCGCGTGGCATTGCGACCGTCGGCGATGCGCTGCGTCAGGTGCCCGGTGCTACCCTCGCGCAGACGAATGGCCCGGGCTCGCAGACGTCGCTTTTCCTGCGCGGGGGAGAGACTGACTACGTCCAGGTCATGATCGACGGAGTGACGATCAATGAGCCGGGTGGCGCGTTGAACTTCGCCAATCTTTCGCTCGACGCCGTGGAGCGGATCGAGATCGTTCGCGGCCCCACGAGCGTGCTGTACGGCGCCAATGCCGTGACCGGGGTGATCCAGATTTTCACGCGGGCGGCAGCAGGCCAGCCCGAAGCAGAGCTTCGCGTGCGCGCGGGACAACGCGGCCTGCTCGATGTCGAGGCGAGCGCCGGCGGCGATGGGCGGCGGGCGGGCTACTGGGTCGGGGGCGGGCACCATGCCTTCGACGGCATCTACGACCTCAACAACGACACCCGCAACACGACAGCGACCGGGCGCCTTCGACTGAAGCCATCGTCACCGGTGATCGTGGATGTGACGGGACGCTATGCCGATGCGCGATTCGAGTATCCCACGGAGTTCTACGGAGCGCCGCTCGACAGCAACAGCTACAGCACCGAGCGCCGTCTGTCGGGCGGCGTCAATGTGCTGTACGCGATTCGCCCGGCAATCGACCTGCGGCTGGTCGCTGGGACGAGCCGCCTCCAGAACATCACGAACGATCCGGTGGACGACCGGATTACAGGGTTTGATGACGGGTCCCCCGTACCGTTCGAGAGCCGCTCGATCCGTCGCAATGCCGACGCGCAGCTCGACCTCCGCGTCATTCCCGACGCGACGCTGACGCTCGGCGGCGAATACGACTGGCAGCGTCTCGAGATCGGTGGGGAGGAGGCCGGCCCCGACCCGCTCCTGGACCGATGGAGTCGAGGCGCCTTCGCGCAACTGCACGGGAATCTGGGATCGCGCCTCGCGTACACGATGGGAGGCCGTCTGGAAGACAACGAACGATACGGGACGCTCAACAGTGTTCGCGTCGGGGCGGGCATGGCGGTCGCGCCGCTGACGACGGTGCGCGCCTCAGCGGGGACGGCATTCAAGGAGCCCCAGTTCGTCGAGATCACCGGTGCGGGTTTCGCGCTGCCGAATCCGACCTTGCGTCCTGAACGGTCGAGAAGCTGGGAGGTTGGTGTGGAGCAGCGCTTCGCCACGGACGCGGTCGCACTCGCCGTCACCTACTTCGATCAGGCCTTCACCCAGATGATCATCTATGCACCGATCCCCGCGACCGGTGGCTTCTCGGCGCAATACATCAATGCACAGTCCGCGGAGTCGCGGGGGTGGGAGCTCGAGGCTCGGGCCGCACTGCCCGGAAAGATCACGGCGCGGGCGAACTACACCTTGCTCGACGCCGACGTTCGTGCGACGGCGAGCGCCGCCGCCACACCGCTACTGCGTCGTGCATCCCGCACAGGCTCGCTGGTGCTGAGCGTTCCGGTCACCTCGCGGCTCCTGCTGACGGGCGACGCCTCGCATGTGGGCCCCCGTCCTGACATCCGATTCCTTGCGGCAGATCCTTTTTCCCAGGAGGTGGAGCTCCGCCCGTACACACTCATCGGCATCGGCGGCACCTATGCCATCGCGGCCTTGCGGAAGGGAACGGAAGTCGAGCTTCTGGTGCGCGTCGACAACCTCACGGATGAGCGCTATGAAGCGGTCGCCGGCTTTGCCACGCCGCGCCGCACGGCGAGCCTCGGCCTGAGGATCCGGTTGCGTCCCTGAGCTCTGGCACGCCGGCGAGGGGCTGATATTAGTTTTCACCGCATGCCTCTCCTCCGGACGGACGCCGTCGTGCTTCACGTGTTCGACTATCTGGAGACGTCCCGCATCGTTCGCATCG
This sequence comes from Gemmatimonadaceae bacterium, assembly GCA_031412375.1. GTDB lineage: Bacteria > Gemmatimonadota > Gemmatimonadetes > Gemmatimonadales > Gemmatimonadaceae > JANPKQ01. The sequence goes on from JANOCW010000522.1 coordinate 7,261, forward strand.
CGACGCGAGATCTCGGCGTCCAGTCCGTGCTTGCCCGCGGCGCGCGTCGAAGCCGCAGTCGATACGGCAGTGCGCTCGACCTGTTCGCCAGCGGCGTGGCCGAGATATCGACCAGACCGGGAAGCGACCTGCACACGCTCACGTCGTTCGATGTGCAGCGCGCCCGGCCCGCACTCGCCGAGGATCTCGGCCGCTTCACCGGCGCATCGGCGCTCGCCGAGCTGGCGCTGCGATTCAGCGGCGAGGATACGCACCCGGCCCTGTTCGAGACGCTCATGTCGTCGCTCGACGCGCTCGACGGTGCAGCCGCCGGCGCGACGGTCGAGGTGAGCCTCGGGTGTGCGTGGCGGATCGTCAGTGAGCTGGGATTCGCCCCCTCGCTCGATCGGTGCTGTTCGTGCGAAAAGTCTGTCGCCTCCGAGGAGATGGCTGCGTTCAGCCACCGCGCGGGGGGCGTCCTCTGCCCGACCTGCGCGCGGCTGGAACCGGTCCACCGGACACTTCCCGCCGCCGCGAGGGTGGCGCTGGCAGCCTGGGTTGCAGGCGAGCAACCCGCAGTGCTCGATGCGGGGGAGTGCCGCGCGCACCAGCGACTGTTGCGGGAGTTCCTTCGCGAACACCTCGCGGAGGGCCGTGCACTCTGCGCGTTCGACGTCTGGGAACACGAGCGTTGGGAGGAGCGAAGCGTTTTCGTGGCAGAGCCGGCATGATCATCGGGACGGCCGGCCACATCGACCACGGGAAGACCGCACTCGTTCATGCCTTGACCGGGGTCGATACCGATCGACTCCCGGAGGAAAAGCGGCGCGGGATCACGATCGAGCTCGGATTCGCTCCGCTCGAGCTCGAGGAGTTCGGAACGATCGGGATCGTCGACGTCCCGGGCCATGAGGCGTTCGTGCGGACCATGCTCGCGGGGGCCACGGGGATCGACCTCGCACTGGTCGTGATCGCGGCGGACGAAGGCCCGATGCCGCAGACTCGGGAGCACCTCGCCATCCTCAGGTTGCTCGGTGTGCGCGGAGCCGTCGTTGCGCTGACGAAGCGCGACCTGGTGGAGCCGGACTGGCTTGCGCTGGTCGAGGACGATGTGCGCTCCCTGCTCGCCGGTTCCGCGCTCGCCGACTCGGAGATCGTGAGCGTGTCGGCGCTCCGGCGCGAAGGTCTCGACGAGCTGCGCGCCGCACTCGCGAGGGCCGCGCGCGCGGTTCCCCTCCGTGCCGCGGATGATCTTTTCCGAATGCCGGTCGACCGCGCGTTCACCGTCCGAGGCACCGGCACCGTCGTCACAGGCACGGCTTGGAGTGGAACGCTCCGGCGCGATGAGACCGTTCGGCTCATGCCCGTAGGGCGCGCCGCACGAGTGCGAACGCTGCAGCGCCACGGTGTCGTCGTCGGGGCGATACACCCGGGAGAGCGGGCCGCGATCGCACTCGTCGGGGTGGATGTCGCAGATGTCGCTCGCGGGTCCGTGATCGTCAGCGGTGCGGCATGGGTACCGACCACGATGCTGCGGGCCGAGGTGGCGCTGCTCGATGCGATCGACGCACCGCTGGAGGCGCGGACCCGGGTCCGCTTTCATCTCGGAACGGCCGATGTCGGAGCGCGAGTGGTTGGTGGTGCCGGCGGGCTGCTTCCGGGTGTTCGAACGCCGACGCGGATCATCCTCGAAACCCCGGTCATCGCGCGCGCCGGGGATCGGTTCGTCCTGCGAAGCCCGTCTCCGGCGACTACCATCGGCGGTGGGGTCATCGTCGACCCGCTTCCGCCACACCGCCGGTCTCGAGGAAGCGAGGTTGCCGCGTCCGCAGCGGACCAGCTCGCGCGAATCCTCGCGGAAGCTGCCGCGCTTGGCGTCGAGACCGAGCTCCTGCCGCTCCGGCTCGGCCTGAGCCCACCCGGGGTCGCTACCTTGCTCGCCGGTCGAGCGGACTCGGTAGTGCGGATCGGATCCCGGGCCTACGGTCACGACACGGTGATGGCACTTCGTGCAGCAGTTCGGGTACTGGTGGAGAACCATCACGCAGCGCATCCGCTCGAGCCGGGGGCTCCGCTTCAGGCGCTCAGGGGGAAGCTGGCCGGTGCCGCGGAGCTCGTGGAGTCGGTGGTGGCAGGCTTGGTCGCCGCGGGTGAGCTCGTGCTTGAAGGGGGTCTGGTTCGGCGGTCGGGGTGGCGTCCGACGCTGACCGGCGAGGAAGAAGTGCTTCGGGATCGGTTGGCGGCGGCGATTCGGGATGGAGGCAGGGAGCCTCCGAGTGTTGGCGAGCTGGCCGACGCTCTCGGAGCCCAGACGGGCGCACTGCTCAGGCTGCTCGAGCGGGCGGGATCGATCGTTTCGGTCGATCCTGATCGCTACTTTGACCGTGCGGTTCTCGAACGATTGATCGACGATGTGCGGGGCCAGATGACCGGAGGTCGTGAGTATGGCCCCGGCGAGATGCGAGACATCATTGGCGTTTCAAGAAAGTACTTGATTCCCTTGCTGGAGTATTGTGATCGCGCAGGAGTTACCGAGCGACGGACCGGCGGTCGGGCGATCATCGGCACATAGGTTGCGCCGGGTTCGTGAGACATGCGTTCTTGACATCGCCTGTGACAATCCCGTATGTTCGCGGCAGTTGTAACACGTTCCCCCGTACCCGGAGTCCGTTACCAGCACCTAACTTTGTCAGGTCGGAGAAGGCACATGAAGCACCGTTGGGCAGCACTCGGTTTCGTGCTCGCCCTCAGCGCACTCATGACCAGCACTGCGTCGGCGCAGGTCCGGTCTACGCAGCAAGGCCAGCGCGGCCCTGGACCGCTAGGACAGAATTACCCGAACCCGTTCAATCCCGAGACGACGATCCCGTTTGCGGTGGGGTACGATGGAAACCCGCCGATGTGTACGGATCCAGGCCGGGTGTACCGGGTGTCCCTGCGGATCTACAATCTGCTCGCGCAGATTGTCGCAGTTCCCATTCTCCAGGGCGGAGGAGAGCATCGCGGCAGACCGCTCGAGAATCTGCAGCTGCAGTGCGGAGATTACACCGCATTCTGGGACGGCACCTCGCTTCGATCCACGAAGCAGGTCGCCTCGGGCATCTACATGTATCGCCTCGAGGTGGATGGAAAGCCGTTCACGAAGAAAATGCTCGTCGCCAAGTAGCGACGACCACGATGCGAACGCGCCCCGTCAGCGGGGCGCGTTCGTCGTTTTCGGAGTCGGTTTCGTCGGCAACTCCGCTGGCGTCTCGGAAATCCGCAGCCAGAGCTGGAGCGCACGATCTGGATCGACTTCCAGCGCGCGAGCCGCACGCTCCATGTCGTCCGCAGTGAGGCCCCGACCTTGCAGCACCGAGTCCCGCGCAGCCTGTCGGCTGGCGCTATCCCGGGCCTCGTCCTGGTTGATCCGCGTCAGCGCAGCCACCGTGGCGACGAACGTGGAGTCGGAAACACCAGCCACGACCTCTTCCTGCCGGCACGCCATCAAACCACAGAGAATCAGCGCGTGAAGAGCGACCGTTCGAGTCATCGGGCGAAAACGCTATGCCCGCTCCGCCAGCGCGTCAAGCCGGGCCACGCCACGGCCCACGTCCCGCGCCAGTGACGGCGCCACAGGAGCGTCCGCCACAGACGCCCGCATTCGGTGTCCCGTTCCTTCCGCTTCGCAGCCTCGAGGTGGCCGGTGGTCGTTTCGTGGGCCGCACGCGCCTTGCGATGGGCGCGTTGTACTGGCTCGGGTGGCTGGTGCTCTCGCGACGAGCGGCCGTCAGCAGCGGCGTGGCCCGCGAAATCGAAACGCTCGGGCTTGGCGCTCTTCGTCTCGTCGTGAGCGCGTCGGTGCTCGTCGGACTGATCGCGACATTCCAGGTCGCCTACCAGCTCAAGTCGTTCGGCGCCCAGGTGCTCAGCGCGCAGACGATCGGCTGGTTCACTGCCCGCGAGCTCGGGCCCCTCGTCGCTGCCTTGCTCATCGTCGCGCGCAGCGCCTCCGCCATCGCCGGCGAGTTCGCCTCGATGAGTGCCAACGGGGAAATTGACGCCCTCCGCGCCATGGGCCTCGATCCGGTGAAGTACCTCGTGGCGCCGAAGCTGGCGGCGCTGTTGATCGTCCTCCCGGCCGTCACGGTGTTCGCCATCTTCTTCATCGCGGTCGGCGTGCTGATCGGCAACCTGCTGCTTGGCGTGACGGCGAATCTCGTGCTGGCTGACCTTCGCAGCTCGCTGCACGTCCGCGACATTCTCATCGGCGTCGGCAAGTCCATGGTCTTCGGCCTCGTGCTCGGCGTGATCGCCGCGGACGAGGGGTTGAGCATCGAGCGGCGCGTCAGTGCGATCGGTGCCGCCGCGACACGCTCCGTGATGTTCTGCATGATTTCCATCCTCACCGTGGACACGCTCGTCAACGCGGTCTTTTACTTCATCCCGACTCTTGTCTGACGAGGCCGTGCTCCAGGTGCGGGACCTGACCGGGCCCATTGGCGATCCGGCCATCACGAATGTCGACATTGACGTCGACCGCGGCGGAACGCGCGTCGTCCTCGGACAGATCCACTCCGGGAAGTCGATGATCATGCGCCACATTGTCGGCCTCGAGGTTGCCGCCAGTGGAACGATCCGCATCGACGGCGAGAGCTTCGATGCGCGGCATTGCGAAGAGAAGGCGTTGCGACGCCTCCGGAAGCGTATCGGCGTGGTTTTCGAGGGATCCGCCCTTGTCACGCGCATCAGCGCGGTCGAAAACGTGGAGCTTCCGCTGCTCGAGCACACCGATGTCACCCCGGAGGAAGCCCGGGACGCGGCGCGGGAGTTGCTTGCGGAGGTCGGGTTGACGGTGGACGATGAGACGACGCCCGAACAACTTACGCGCGTCGGACAGCGGCTCGTCGCCCTCGCGAGAGCCCTCGCGCTTCGTCCCCCGCTGCTGTTGCTCGATGAGCCGACGCACTCGCTCGATCCGCATTCGGCTGCACAACTCGACGAGACTATTCATCGGCTGCAGGACGCCAACGGATTCGGGGTGCTGATCTTCACGAATGAGGTGCGTCACGCCTTCGGCCGGGCGCGCCACATCTACGTGCTCGCGCAGGGCCGGGTCGTCGCGAACGGCACCCGCGAAGCCCTGATGGAGTCGAAACACGCCGTCGTCCGCAGTCTTCTCCACCGCAGAGGGAGATCATGAGAATCGCCAACACACGTCTCGGGATCGTGGCCTTCCTGTTCGGAACGGTACTCTTGTTCGCCGCGCTGATCCTGTTCTCGAAGTACCCGACGTTTTTCTCGAAGGGCAACGACTACAAGGCTGTCTTCAGCAGCGTGGCGGGCCTCAACGTCGGCGGCGAGGTCCGCTATGGCGGGGTGCTCGTCGGCACTGTCAATGGCCTCGACATCGACGCCGAGGACCCGACGCGGATCCTTGTCCGCTTCCGGGTGAAGTCCGCCACGCCGGTGCGTGAGGACACGCGCGCCTCGATCACCCAAGTCGGATTCCTTGGCGAGCAGTATCTCAACCTCGCGCCGGGAAGCCGCGACGCCGGACCTCTTCCAGAGGGAAGCACGCTGCTGAGCGAGAATACGGTGAACTTCCAGGACGCGATGAATCGCGTCGCGGTCTTCCTCGAGAGAACCGACACGCTGTTCGGTGGGTTCGACCGACTGTCCAAGTCATCGCCTCTCGAGCGCATTGATCGAACGCTCACGCGCGTCGACGCGCTGATCGCGGGGGCGGGAACCGGGTCGGAGAAGGTCTTCAGCCGCCTCGATCGAACGGCGGAACAACTTTCCCTCGTGCTCGCACGCACGGAGCGGATGCTGACCACCGCCGACTCGGCGTTCCGTGTCGCCGGGCCGGGGCTCAGCGAGACCCAGCGGGAGGCGCTCTCGACGCTGCGGGAGACGCGGTCGATGGTCGTCGAACTTCGCAGGGCGCTGCAGCAGGGCGAGGGCGTCGATGACCTCCTGCGCAACCTGTCCGTCGCATCGGACAACCTCGCGCGCTTCTCCGAGCGCCTCGATCGCGACCCCGCCGGTATCCTGGCCCGCCGTGACCTCCCGAAGAAGACCGTGGGTCCCGCGATCCGTGATTAGAAGCACTCGATCGCTCGTCATCGCGCTCATCCTCCTGTCGTCGGTGGGCTGCGGGGTGCTGCGCGGCGTACTCGGCCCGCCCCGTCCGGCGCTCGAGCGTTACCGACTGGCGATGCCAGCGACGGCTCCCGAGGACCCCGTGCGCCGCGGCGGCCTTCCCGGCGGCCTCGCCGTGGCGCCCTACATCACCCGCGGGATTTACGACACACGCGGCATCGCGTTTCGCGTCGATGATGTACGACTCGACTCCTACGCATCGCGTGAATGGGCCATTCCGCTCCGCGACATGCTTGGCGAAGCCACCGAGAGCGTGCTCAGGACATCCCCGCTCACCACGGAAGCCGCCACGTTCGATCCACGCTCTCCGGGCTCATTCGAATACCAATGGCGCGGAACGGTGATCGAGTTCGAGGAAGTGAACCGCGGACGCGAAGTGCTGGCCGCCGTCCACCTGGAAGCGGAACTCGTCCGCACTGCGAATGACTCCGTCCTGTGGACCGGCGCCGGACGAATCGAGCGCGCGGTCCCGGCGCCGACCGACTCCATGCCGAAGATCGTCGAGACGCTGTCCTCGCTCACCGCGGAAGTGATCAGCCAATTGGTCGAGCGCGCTCGCTTGGCCGTCATGGTCCCGACTGCCGCTTCGGCGCCGCCTCCCGAGTAAGGCCGCCACGGCCGCACGCCCATGATCAATCCCGACCGCCTTACCGTCAAATCATCGGAAGCCGTCAACGAGGCGGTGAGTCTCGCCCGCCGGGCGGGCAATCCGGTGGTGTACGACCTTCATCTCCTCGTCGCCCTGCTTACCCAGGACGAGGGCATCGTGACGCCCCTCCTGCAAAAGGCCGCCGTCAACGTCGCCTCGATCCGTGCGGAGGCGGATCGGGAGTTGGCGCGGGCGCCCCGGCAGAGCGGTGCGCAGCCGACGCTGTCGCGCGAGCTGAACCAGGTCCTCGACCGTGCCGAGGAAGATGCCCGTACACTCGGCGATGAGTATGTCTCGACGGAGCACCTGCTGCTCGCGCTTGCCGATGTGAAGGGCAGTGAGAGCCGGCGAATCATGACCGGCGCCGGGGCGACCCGCGCCGTCCTGCTCGAGGGGCTGCAAGCGGTGCGTGGGTCGCACCGCGTCACCGATCAAACCCCGGAGAACCAGTATCAGGCCCTGCAGCGCTACACGCGCGACCTCACCGATGCCGCCAGGAAGGGGAAGCTCGACCCCGTTATCGGACGCGACGAAGAGGCGCGGCGCGTCGTGCAGGTGCTGTCCCGACGCACGAAGAACAACCCCGTGCTCATCGGGGAGCCCGGCGTCGGCAAGACGGCGATCGCCGAGGGACTCGCGCAGCGCATCGTGAACGGCGACGTGCCCGAGGGGCTCAAGAACAAGCGACTGGTCTCGCTCGACATGGGCGCCCTCATCGCCGGCGCGAAATTTCGCGGCGAATTCGAGGAGCGGCTGAAGGCGGTGCTCAAGGAGATCACCGACAGCGCCGGTCAGTTCATCGTCTTCATCGACGAGCTGCACACGCTCGTCGGTGCGGGCAAGGCAGAGGGCTCGATGGATGCGGGCAACATGCTCAAGCCCATGCTCGCTCGCGGCGAGCTGCGGGTGGTCGGGGCCACCACGCTCGATGAGTACCGGAAATACATCGAGAAGGACGCGGCCCTCGAGCGACGCTTCCAGCCGGTCTACGTCGGTGAGCCGTCGGTCGAGAACACGATCGCGATTCTTCGTGGGCTGAAGGAACGGTACGAGGCTCACCACGGGGTTCGCATCACGGATGCCGCCGTCGTCGCGGCAGCGACATTGTCCAACCGGTACATCGGCGACCGATTCCTACCCGACAAGGCGATCGACCTCATTGACGAGGCGGCGTCGCGTCTGCGCATCGAGATCGACTCGATGCCGCAAGAGATCGACGAGGTCGAGCGTCGAATTGTCCAACTCGAGATCGAGCGTCAGGCCCTGCAGAAGGAGAAGGATCCCGCATCGGTCGATCGGCGCCAGACGCTCGAGCGCGAACTCGCCGAGCTGCGCGAGCGAGCGTCCGGAATGAAAGCCCAGTGGCAGCGCGAGAAGGAAACGCTCGGCGCGGTCGGCCGCATCAAGCAGCAGATCGAACAGGCGCGGCTCGAGGCCGAGCAGGTGACGCGCGCCGGCGATCTCGGCAAGGCGGCGGAGATCACCTACGGCCGGATCCCGCAGCTGGAACAGCAGATGCGTGACGCCGAAAAGCAGCTCGGCTCGCAGGGCGATCGGCCGCAGTTCCTCAAGGAGGAGGTCGACGCGGATGACGTCGCGGATATCGTCGCCAAGTGGACCGGCATTCCCGTGTCACGCATGCTCGAGAGCGAGCGCGCGCGCCTCACCCGGCTCGATGACCTGCTTGCCGAGCGCGTCATCGGGCAGCGCGAGGCCGTGGAAGCCGTGGCCAATGCCGTGCGTCGCTCACGCGCCGGCCTGCAGGATCCCAACCGACCGATCGGCTCGTTCATCTTTCTCGGTCCCACGGGCGTTGGAAAGACGGAGACCGCCCGCGCGCTCGCCGAGTTCCTGTTCGATGACGAGCACGCGATGGTTCGCATCGACATGTCCGAGTACATGGAGAAGCACGCGGTCGCCCGCCTGATCGGTGCGCCCCCGGGCTACGTCGGGCATGAAGAAGGCGGGCAACTCACCGAGGCGGTGCGCCGGCGCCCCTACTCGGTGATCCTGTTCGACGAGATCGAAAAGGCCCACGCCGACGTGTTCAACATTCTCCTGCAGATTCTCGATGACGGTCGGCTCACCGATTCCCAGGGCCGCACGGTGGACTTCCGCAACACCGTCGTCATCATGACGTCGAACCTTGGGAGCCATCTCATCCTCGAGCGGGCGGGCACGGAGTGGGCGGCAGTCGAGGCCATCGTGCTGGATGCGTTGCGCCAACATTTCCGGCCCGAGTTCCTCAACCGAGTCGACGATGTCGTGGTCTTCCATCCGCTGACGCCGGCCGACATCGCTCGCATCATCGACCTGCAGCTCGTGCGACTCGAGAAGCTGCTCGCGGATCGCAAGCTCACGGTCGAGGTCACGCCCATGGCGAAGGCCATTCTCACCACGGAAGGCTACGAGCCGGCGTTCGGTGCGCGTCCGCTGAAGCGCGCCATTCAGCGCATGGTGCAGAACCCGCTTGCGATGGCCGTGCTCGAGGGGCGGTTCACCGACGGCGATCATATCGTTGTGGGCGCCGGCGCATCGGGGCAGCTGACCTTCGAGAAGGCCGATCGGGAGGAGCAGGTTCCAGTGTGATGACTGACCGCGAGCTCATGGCCGCCGCGCTCGAGGAAGCGCGGAACGCGGGTGATGCGGGAGAGGTCCCGATCGGGGCGGTGATCGCCCACGAGGGTCGCATTATCGGCCGCGGCGGGAACCGGACGGTGCGCGACAACGATGCCACGACGCACGCCGAGGTCGTTGCGATCCGCGCGGCATCGCGCGCGCTCGACTCGTGGCGGCTCGAGGGATGCACGCTCGTCGTGACGATGGAACCGTGCGCGATGTGCGCGGGCGCGATCGTGCTCGCGCGGCTCGACCGCGTCGTGTTCGGCGCGTGGGATGACAAGGCGGGAATGGCGGGCTCGGTCGCCGACCTGCTTCGGCACCCCCGGCTCAATCACCGGGCCGAGGTACTCGGCGGCGTGGATGAAGAGGAGTGCGGCACGCTGGTGCGCGCCTTCTTTCAGGCGCGCCGCGCCATTCGTTGACACTCCTCCAGCGTGCGCCTAGCTTCCGACGTTCTGTTGGACAGGTGGCCGAGTGGTTGAAGGCACCGGTCTCGAAAACCGGCATACCGGCAACGGTATCGTGAGTTCGAATCTCACCCTGTCCGTGCCCCCGTGGCGCGTTGACCACTGGATGGGTGGCCGAGTGGTTTAAGGCGCACGCCTGGAAAGTGTGTGTACGTCAAAAGCGTACCGTGGGTTCGAATCCCACCCCATCCGTGGATCCCGCTTGAGCTTGCAAGCTCAAGCGGGATCGCTCATTTCACTCTTGTGAAATGCAGATGCTGGCCGGTGCCGGGGATCGAGAGGCGGTGGAGGCCGGCCATGCTCGGATCATCGTGGAACAGCCGGGTCCGTGATGAGTGCTTGAACGAGAGCTGGCTCGTCAGCCCGGCCGCCAAGCAGACTATCGAGGCATCGCGGGTCGACTGGCGGACCCCCCCCAACGACTTTGC
>JANOCW010000523.1:0-4327 GCA_031412375.1 Gemmatimonadaceae bacterium
GGCAGATCGACGACGTGACGGATCGCGTCACGGACCGTCGAGCCCGCCGGGAGCGCGAGCTCCAGTTCGGGCCGGCCGAGTGCATCGGCGTACGAGGCGAAGAGAAGGACCGTGACGTTCATGTTCCGACAGGTCCCGTCAGCGAGGAGGGAGGAAAGAATCCGCCCCCGCGCGCGGTGCACGCAGGGGCGCCGGCATCAACGTGTATCCCGTTACGCTTCCGAAAGTTCCGAGATGTCGATGTCCGCGACCATCGCCCGGAGCTCCTTCGACGGCTTGAAGACGGGCACCGGCCGCGCCGATACCTCGACAGGTGCGCCCGTGCGAGGATTTCGCGCCATCCGCGTCTTGCGCTGTCGGATCTTGAACGTCCCGAAACCGCGGACCTCGATGTTCTTCTGTTCCTGAAGAGCTTCCTTGATCGCGTCCAGGAAGGAATCCACGACGCGTGCGCAGTCCTTCTTCGAGATCATCGGGCCCGCGGTCTGTGAAATCTGCGCCGTGACCCGCTCGACCAGATCTGCTTTGGTCATCGATTGCCCCTGAAAGAGACGCGCGCGAACCGGGCGCGAATGGCGTCGAAACTACGGCCTTACCTATTGTGTGTCAAGCGCTTGGCTCGCTTGAGCGCACCTGTCGGGAGAGGGTTTCCAGGAACCGCGCGAAGTGCGGTCGGGCGTCGTGGGGGCCGGGAGCGGCCTCCGGATGGTACTGCACGGCGAACACAGGGAGCTCGCGGTGAACCAGCCCCTCGATGGTCCCATCGTTGAGGTTCACGTGCGTCACTGAAAGGTCGGGTGCCCCGGGGATAGTGCTGGCGTCGCCCTGCACGGCAAACCCGTGATTCTGGGAGGTAATGAGGATTCGCCCGCTTTCGAGATCCCGCACGGGGTGATTCCCGCCGCGATGCCCGTACGGCATTTTCACCGTCGACGCTCCGAACGTGAGCCCCAACAGCTGATGCCCCAGGCAGATGCCGAACATGGGCATCCCCTGCTCGGCGATCGTCCTGATCGTCGCAGGAGCGTACTCGATCGCTGCCGGGTCGCCTGGGCCGTTGGAGAGGAATACCCCATCGGGCTCGAGCGCCATCGCCTCGTCGGCGGTGGTCGTCGCGGGAACGACGGTGATCCGGCAGTCCTGGTCGTGGAACAGCCGAAGGATGTTTCGCTTGATCCCGAAGTCGTAGGCCACGATGTGCCATTTCGCCCCCGGATCGCCCCACCCGTAGCGCTCCCGCGTCGTGACTCGCGACGCGAGATCGAGCCCTTCCATGGACGGGCACGCATCGAGCGCTGCCCGCACGTCTTCGCCAGGGGCCTCGCCCGCGGCGATGACTCCGCGCATCACGCCGGCGGACCTCAGGTGGCGCGTGAGGCGGCGAGTGTCAACTTCCCGAAGGATGGGAATTTGCGCGGCGGTCAGCCATCCTTCGAGATCACCGGTCGCGCGCCAATTCGAGTGCGTCGGTGACAGCTCGCGGACGATCACGCCGGCGACCTGCGGATTCGCCGACTCGGGATCGTCGGCGTTGATCCCATAGTTGCCAATGAGCGGTGTCGTCATCACGACGATCTGACCCTTGTACGAGGGGTCGGTGAAGACCTCCTGGTACCCGGTCATGTTCGTGGTGAAGACCACTTCGGCGACCATCGGCGGAAGGCCTGCCGTGACCAGGCCGCGAAAAAGGGCTCCATCCTCGAGGAGGAGGAACCCTGGAACGCTGCGGACCACTCGTCGCTCCGGTTATTGCTGAGGCGGCGGCGTCTGGGGCGTCGGCGTCAGCGGAATCGGAGACTGCGGCTGCGGAATGGCGTTCGCCGGGGGAAGCGTTGCCGGCGCAACGGGCGCAGGCTGCGGATTGAACTGATTCTCGAGGATGGATTCGGGCTGGCGCGCACCGGTATACATCAACGAGAGGAGGAACGAGAGCAGGAGGAACGCACCGCCACCCCACCAGCTGGTCTTGGTCAGCAGATTCCCCGCCTGCCGACTTCCGAACAGCGCATCCGTCGAGGAGCTCGCGCCGCCGAAGCTTGCGGCGAGTCCACCGCCCTTGCCTGCCTGGAGCAGGATCACCGCAATGACGAGGAGGCTATCGAGAACGAGCAGGACGAGCAGAAAAGTACGCATGGGTGGCCGCAGGGAGGGTCGTGCGAGATAAGCCTCCAATATGACGAGACTTACGCGCTTGCGTCAAGTCCGAACGATCGACGTCCAGCCCTCCGCGTCGAGGCTCGCTCCACCTACAAGCAGCCCGTCGACATCGGCGGCGTCCATCAGTGCCGCGGCATTCCCCCGGTTGACACTCCCTCCATACAGAATGGGGATGTGCGCGCCCCGTTCCGACGCCCGCTCCCGAAGGGCCCGGCGAATCACGGCATGGACCGCGGACGCATCCGCGGGCGTCGCGGTCTTTCCCGTTCCGATCGCCCAGACCGGCTCGTAGGCAACCAGCACGGTCGCGACCTTGGCCGGGTCGAGCGGGCCGAGGCCTGCAGCGAGCTGCCGCAGGACCACCGCCTCGGTCTCCCCTGCGTCGCGTTGCGCGAGTGTCTCGCCAACGCACAGCATGGGAGTCAGGCCCGCGCGCACGGCGGCCGCGCATTTCTGTCCCGACTGGTCATCGGTTTCGCCGAACACGTGGCGACGCTCCGAGTGGCCGACGAGTACGACCTTTGCCCCGGCGTCGCGCGCAATGGCGGCAGAGGTCTCACCGGTGAACGCTCCCTTGTCCTCCCAGTGAATGTTCTGGACGCCGACGACGATGTCCTGCCGGTCACGCAATGCGTCGACGACCGCATGAAAGGTCAGCGCAGGCGGGAAGATGAGAACGGTCCGATCCGGACGCCGCGCGTAATGCGCGAGGAAGGTCCGCATGAACGCCTTCGCGTCCGTCGGGCCGTGGTTCATCTTCCAGTTGGCGGCGAAGATCGGACGCTTCATCGCGCGGTGCGGTCGTCGAGCGCTTCCACGCCCGGCAGCGCCTTGCCTTCGAGAAACTCGAGCGAGGCACCGCCGCCAGTCGACACATGACTCATCCGGCTCGCGAGTCCGGCCTCCTCGACGGCAGCGGCGGAATCGCCGCCGCCGACGATCGTCGTCGCCCCACGGTCGGTCGCCTCGGCCAATGCGTCAGCCACCGCGCGCGTGCCCATATCGAATGGCGGCGTCTCGAAGACGCCCATGGGCCCGTTCCAGAGCACGGTCTTCGCCGTGCGAATCACGTCGGCGAACTCCCGGGCGGAACGCGGTCCGATGTCGAACATCGCCTCCCCCGCGGGGATTGCCGTGCGCTCCACGGCATGCGCGGCCTTCGCCTGCTCGAGCGCGGGCGCCACCATCGCGTCCGATGGAAGCACGAGTTTGCCGTCGGACTTGCCCAGGAGCTGCCGCGCCAGCTCAACGCGATCAGGCTCGACGAGAGACTTTCCGGTTTCGACCCCCTGGGCGCGGAAGAACGTACATGCCATGGCGCCGCCGATCAGCATCCGGTCCACCGACGGGAGCAGCTTCTCGATGACGTCGATCTTCCCGGAAATCTTGGCGCCGCCGAGGATCGCGATGAAGGGATGCTGCGGATTCGTGAGCGCCCCGCCGAGATACTCGAGCTCCTTCTCCATGAGCAGGCCGGCGACGGCGGGCCGCAGATGATCCGTGACTCCGGCCGTGGAGGCGTGAGCACGGTGCGCCGCGCCGAATGCATCGTTCACGAAGAAGTCCCCGAGCTGCGCGAGTGCACGCGCCAGGCGCGGATCGTTCGTTTCCTCGCCACCGAGGAAGCGCGTGTTCTCGAGGAGGAGCACCGCGCCGTCGGCGAGGTCGCGGGTGGCCTTGACCGCCTCGTCGCTGTCCGTGGTCTCGACGAACCCGATCGTGCATTTCATCAGCTCGCCCAGTCGCCGTGACACGGGCTCGAGCGAATACTTCGGCGTCGGCTTCCCCTTGGGGCGGCCGAGGTGCGACAGGATCACAATCCGGGCGCCGCGCTCGCGGAGATAGGTCAGCGTCGGGAGCGCGGCGCGGATCCGTGTGTCATCCGCGACCTTTCCGCGCTCGTCGAGCGGAACGTTGAAATCGACACGGACGAGTGCGCGTCGACCCCGGATGTCGGCGTCCGCGAGGTCGGCGATCGTTTTCTTGTTCATGCGTCGTCAGCCGTCCGTGCGGACGTCCCCGGTCACAGCCGCGCGCCCATGTAGCGGAGCAGGTCGACGCACCGTGACGCGTACCCCCACTCGTTGTCGTACCAGCCGCTGACGTGAACGAGCGTCCCGTCCACGACGTTCGTCGATTTCGCGTCGAGAATGCAGGACGCGGGGTTCCC
>JANOCW010000524.1:0-11884 GCA_031412375.1 Gemmatimonadaceae bacterium
TCCTGCGCGGCCGGTGCCGCGCGGCCGGATCCGCCGAGCAGCGTGCCGAGCATTCCGCCCTGCCTCGACTCGATCCACCGGTCGACGTTGTCGATGGCCTCGGGCAGTTTCACCCGCAGTTCCTGGGACTGCTTCCGCAGCGTCGGCGCCGACCACGCGACGATGCCGACGAGCATGCCAATGAACCCGAAAACGATCAGCGCGGCCGCAACTCCTCGCGGAATCCGGAAGCGGGCGAGCTTGTCGACCCCCATCGACACCGCGAGACCGAAGAGGACGCCGAGGAAGGTCGCGAAGACGAGCGGATAGGCGAACCAGAGGAGCCGGAACCCGAGGTACATCACGATGACGAGCGCCGCGGCACGGATGACGTCCTGGCTGCGCCAGCCCATGTGTCGGCTCCGCCGCTCACGGGGAAAGGACGGCGGGGTGCCCGCACCCTGCGCGGATGAACGCGGTGCAGTCGGCGATGATGCCGCCGGGCCAGCGGCGGACGACGGGACAGGGGTACCCGAGGGATCGATTGGCTTCATGAACGTCGCACAGAGGCAAGGCGGGTGCCCGGCGGTGGACAGCGCTACATTACAGCGCCATGCCCCCTCTGCAGGAGACCACGACGCCCAGCGTCGACCCGACACTCCCCTATCTCGATACGCCTCAGGCGGTTGACGAGTTCATGCGCTCCATCGCGCACGCTCCCATCATGGCACTCGATACCGAAGGGGCGAGCTTTCATCGCTTCGTCGATCGAATCTACCTGCTGCAGCTGTCGACGACCGAACGCAGCGCGATCATCGATCCTCTCGGGATGAAAGCGCCGCCCGGGCTCGGAGCGATGCTGGAGAGTCCCGCCGTCGAAGTGATCTTCCATGATGCGGACTACGATCTCCGCCTGCTCTACCAGGATTACGGCTGGCATGTCCGCAACATCTTCGACACGCGGGTCGCCGCACAGCTGCTCGGCCTTCGCGCCTTCGGCCTCGCGGCGCTCCTCGAGCGCTACTTCGATGTGAAGCTCGAGAAGAAGCACCAGCGCGCGGACTGGTCGATGCGCCCGCTGACGAAGGACATGCTCGAGTATGCAGCCCAGGATACGAGGTATCTCATCGAGCTGCGCAACCGCATGCGCGCGGAGCTCGAGCGCGCGGGTCGCTGGGCGTGGGCCGAAGAGGAGTTCCAGCGGCTCGAGGGAACCCGATGGTCCCCTGATGAGGAGGTTGCCGCCTTCCTGCGCATGAAGGGCGCGCGCGATCTCGGTCGGCGCGAGCTCGCCGTGCTGCGCGAGATCGTGCAGTGGCGGGACATCGTGGCCGGGGAGCTCGACCGGGCGACGTTCCGCGTCATGAGCAACGAAGTGCTGCTCGAGGTTGCACGCGCCGTCGATCCGTCGCGCGAGATGCTCGGGGCGATCAAGGGGATGCCGCGCTCGTTGCTCGAGCGCCGCGGTGCGGAGCTGGTCGACGCGGTTCGCCGTGGCCTCGCCGTTCCAGAATCCGACCTTCCCCGCTTTCCCCGTGCACCGCGCTTCGACCGGGACCCGGACTTCGATGAGAACGTCTCGAAGCTTCGGACCGCGCGCGACGCCGCGGCGGCGCGCCTCGACCTCGATCCCGGAGTGCTGTGCTCGCGCGATCGGCTGGAGACCATCGCGCGCATGCAGCCCGACGCGGTGAGCCAGCTGTCGGAAGTGAAGGACCTCCGCCGCTGGCAGATTGCCGAGCTGGGAGACTCTTTCGTCAACGTCTTTCGGGGGGGAAAGCGTGCCCCCGCCTCCCCACCGCCGCCGGCCGCGCCGCCCGTGCCGGCCGCGGCGTCCGTACCCGCCACGCCCCAGGCGTCCGATTCTCCATACGCGGACTGACCGTTGACCGCGACGCTGCGAGGGCTGTCATGCGCTCTCGTCCTCTTCGCGGGAGTCGGGCCCGAGCTAGTCGCGCAGGAGCCCAAGAGAACGCCGCCGGCTGGAGCCATTCGCGTCTTCCTCGACTGCAACTTCTGCCAACCTGATTTTTTCGACTACGTGCAGACCGAGATGCCCTGGGTCACGTACGTCCGCGATCGAACCGACGCCGACGTCCACGTTCTCGTGACGCGGATCCCCACCGGGGCGGGAGGAGTGCAGCACACGGTGGACTTCCTTGGGGCCCGCGCCTTTGCCGGACGCTCCGATACGCTCCTGTACGTGAGCGCGCCGACCGACGTCGAGGCGGAGACACGCTCGGCCCTGACGCGCACGATCCAGCTGGGTCTCGTGCCATACGTCGCTCGTACTCCGCAGGCGAGCCGTCTTCGACTCGCGTTCGACGCACCAGGAGATGACGAGGACGAGCGCTCACTCCGTCCCGGTGAGCGAGACCCGTGGAACGCGTGGGTCTTCGAGGTCAGCGCCGACGGCTCGGTCGAGCGCGAGGAACAGGTGAACGACCGGCAGATCGAGGCGTCACTCGAGGCGACGAGAGTGACCCAACGATGGAAGCTCGGAATCGCCGCGGACGCGGAATTTCTTCGAACGCTCTTCGAGGTCGAGGATGCAACCGACCCCGACGTGACGCGCACCGTGACGAGGCTGATCGAGGAGTACTCGGCCCGGGGTGTCATGGTGAAGAGCCTGGGGTCGCACTGGGGCCTCGGCGCCGAGGCGATCGTCAGCTCATCGACGTTTCGCAACACCCGGTCGGCGATCCGGGCCGCGCCCGCGATCGAGTACAGCCTGTGGCCCTACGATGAAGCAACGCGCCGTCAAATCACGTTCCAGTATTCGGCCGGAGTGTCGGCGTTCGATTACAGCGAAGAGACGATCTACGGAAAGTTCAGGGAGACGCGGCCCACCCAGAGCTTCGTCGTGGGATACGATGTGGTCCAACCATGGGGCAGTGGCGAAGCTGGACTCGAGGCGGCCGGATTTCTCGATGATGCCAGGCAGTATCGCCTGCGGTTCGATGGCGACGTTGAGATTCGCTTGTTCCGCGGGTTCAGCCTGGAACTTGGTGGCAGCGCTGCCCTCATCAGGGATCAGCTCGCGCTCGTGAAACGCGCGGCGACCCCGGAGGAAATCCTGCTCAGGCTGCGCCAGTTGCGCACCGACTACCAGTACGATCTCTCGGTGGGATTCACCTATACGTTCGGCTCGATCTTCAACTCCGTGGTGAACCCGCGCTTCGGGCGCGGTCCAGGAGAGATTCTCCGGTAGCTGATGCCGTCGGATCGATGGTGCTCGTGTCGCTCCCGGCCGGATCGACGGTGCTCGTGTCGGGCGGGTTCGAACCTCCCACGTCCGACAGCACAGTGGGCGGATCGAATGCTCCCCTCCGGATCGCATCGAGGTCCAGACCGCTGACCTGACTGACGTCTGCCCCCGTCGCATACATGGGAGGCAATGCGCCCCTCACGTTCGCTTCAGGGCTTCCCGCATCGCCATGGCGCCGCAGTCGCGCAAGGGTCTGCCAGCTGCGCAAGCTGGCGCGCAGACGTGCAACAATTGCCCGCAGTCCCCAGCGCTGGCGCACCAGGCGATCCGAGAGTCCGGCGTGCAGCTCGCGAACGCTTCGCCAGCGATCGGACGCGTCGAATGCGAGACAGCGATCGATCGCGACGATAAGGTCCGAGGGTGCGCGCGGCGCGGCGCGCGCAAGCGAGAGTGTCGGCCCACGCCGCTGCTCGGCGACTCTCGTCGTGAGATTGGATCCGCTGAAGGGCAGGCGCCCGGCGAGCATCAGATAGCCGAGCACGCCGAGTGCGTAGACGTCGCTGCGCGGGCCGAAATCCGTCTCTCCGAGCGCCTGCTCCGGTGACATGAAGTTGGGAGTGCCTCCCTGTTCGCGGACCGTGCCCGCGCCGAGGTCACGGTTCGGGAACGCGGCGATTCCGAAATCCACGAGGCGAACTCTCGGCAGCGCATCAGGGCCGGTTCCCGACAGCTCGTCGCCTGCCGTGAGCAGCACGTTCTCGGGCTTGAGGTCGCGGTGTACGACCCCGATCCGATGCGCATGCGCGAGCGCGGCCGCGACCTCGCGCAGTATGTGGCGCGCGAGCCCGGGGGAGAGCTTGCCCAGCTTCTGAAGCCGCTGCGCCAGGCTTTCGCCGCCGATGTAGGGCATCACCATGTACAGCGTGGACGGCGTCTCGACGAAGCTGAGCACCGGGGCGATGCTCGGATGGTCGAGAAGGGCAGCCGTGCGCGCCTCGAGGCGGAATCGTGCTCGCTCGGTTTCGCTCGCGGCGCGCTCCAGCCGCAGCATCTTGATGGCGACGAGCCGATGGAGAACGCGGTCGCGGGCCAGATACACCGCGCCGAATGCACCTTGCCCGAGAAGCCGAACGATCTGGTAGTTGCTGCCCAGGTCCTCGGCGAGGCGAGACTGAACGGACGCAACTGTGCCTTCCGTCATTCGCCTCTGCCTTCCGAGAAAGTCCGTCTACCCCCGTGACGGATCAGTAGCGCGAGCTTCGCGATTCGTCAATTCGCGCCGGGACGCGGCGGTTCAGAAGCCGAGGTAGGCGCGAACGCGCGGCTCGATGCGCTCCGGCGTCCACGGGGGCGACCACACCAGATTCATGACGACATCGCCGACGCCGGGAAGCGCACGGATCTGCTGCTCGGCGTCCGTCATGATCTCGGGGCCGGAGGGGCAACCCGGCGACGTGAGGCTCATGTCGATGTTGACCCGCGAGCCCTCGACCGCGATGGCGTAAACGAGCCCGAGATCCACAATGTTGAGGTTGAGATCGGGATCCTTCACCTTCCGAAGCGCCAGCTTGACCTGGTCGGTGGATACCGTCGGCTCCGCGGGTGCCGGGTTCGGGGCTAAGGCGCCCGTCGAATCGCCGAGGGGAGCTTCGGTCGTCACGAGGGACTCGTCGTTGCGGCGATGATGATCCGCGGCGCGATCGCCGCCCCGGCGTCGGCGATCGGCTTCGCTGCTGTGGATGCGGCCCTCGGCGCGGGCGACTTCTTCGACAAGGACGCCTTCGACGGGCTCGCGGGCTTTCGTGCGGTCGTCGCCTTGCTCGCGCTGGCCGACGACTTCGCGGCCGACGACGCCTTCTTCTTCGGTGCCGACTTCGCCGAGCGGGCCGATGAGGCTGACTTTGAGCGCGAGGAGGTGGGGCGGCGGATGCTGCGGCGCGACGACGGCGCTGCGCGGTTCCAGCCAACGGCCCTGTCCGATCGGAACGAGGCGGGCATCGCGCGTACGCCTTCGGGCCCATCGATCACGGCGAGCACCGCAGCGTCGGCGAGATCCGCGCGGACATCGGAGATCACGGTTGCGGGCCGGCGCGCTCTTGCCGCGTGAACGCGATTGGTCAGCAGGATCACGAACATCTCGCGGTCCGGATCGATCCACAGCGATGTGCCCGTGAACCCGGTGTGACCGTAAGCGCGCTCGGTGAGATATCGGCCGGCACCGCCATCGCCATCGGCCGTGTCCCAACCGAGCGCGCGCGAGCCGGCCGAGCGTCGCGTGAAGAGTGCGACGGTCGAATCGGCAACGATCCGAACGCCTTCGTAGTCACCGCCGTTCAACATCATCTGTGCGAAGACGGCGAGATCATTGGCGGTGCTGAAGAGCCCCGCATGGCCGGCGACGCCCCCGAGGGCGTAGGCATTCTCGTCGTGCACCTCGCCCTGGAGCGGGTACCCGCGGGGCGGCATGACCTCGGTCGGTGCGACGCGCGCGAGCACGGAGTCGGCCGGCCGGTAGCCCGTGTTCAACATGCTCAGCGGGGTGAAGACGCGCTGCTGGAGGAACTCGTCGAGCCCCATCCCCGAGACGGTTTCGACGACCATTCCCAGGAGGTCGGCGCCGAGGTCGGAGTAGATGTAGCAGCTTCCCGGTTTGCAGATCAGCGGGGCGTCGATGACCATGAGCCGCGCTTCCTGCGGGTTCCTGGCGGCGCGCCAGAGATCGCGTCCCGCCGGGAGTCCCGAGCGGTGCGTCAGGAGGTGACGGACCGTAACGGAGTCCTTCCAGGCGCCGGAGAAGGCGGGGAGGTATTTCGCGACGGGAGCATCGAGCTCGAGCCGGCCTTCGTCGAAGAGGATCATGAGGGCGGTCGTGGTGCCGACCACCTTCGTGAGGGAGGCGAGATCGTAGAGTGTTTCGCCGGCATCCACCTGCCCGCTGTTCTTTGCCCAGCTCAGGGTGCCGAACCCCTTCTCCCAGACGGCCGCGCCCTTCCGTCCGACGACCACCGCCGCGCCCGGATAGCCACCCTCCTTGATTCCCCGGGCCACGATTCGATCGATGGCCTGAAGACGGCTGGCGGACATCCCGACAGCCTTTGGCGCCTTGGACGGGAGTCCGTCCAGGGGCACCGTAATGAGGGTTGTAGCGAGCAGCAGCTTGATCACTGGCGACTCCCGGACTTCGTATGCGATTGGCCGCTGGTTCCAGCTCCTCGAGCGAGCTGATCAGTAGCCTTGAATGCAGGGGCCGTGCTAGCGCGTGAGCGGCGTCGATGTGATGTCGCACACACCCGCTGTAGCATACTGAAACCGGTGGGGGAAAGTTCCTTTTCGACCAGTCGGGAGCGTAAGTACTACAAGGCTTTAGGCGCCTCTGTCAAGACGAGCCTCAGGCGCGGGTGCAACGACCTCGACCGTGAGCGGCAATCATTCCCCATGTCGGGACAGATGGCATGGTGGCGCGATGGCGGCGCTGACAGGGTGTCACCTCAACGCGACAAGTCCCGTACGGGATTGCCGTGATATCGAGGCAACCATTTGCCTCGCGATCGTGCCTCATATCCCGGAACCGCATGGCCACGGATCAACTGTTACTGCGACGCGCCATCCAGGGGGATGAGCGAGCCCTGCAATCGCTCTGGTCGCAGCACTCACCGCACATCGACGCGGTGGTGCGGCGGCTCGTCGGCGACGCAGATCTGGCCGCGGACATCGCGCAGGAAGTCTGGATCCAGATCTTCCGCGCGCTGCCGACCTACCGGGGCGATTCACAGTTCGGGACGTGGGCTCACCGCATCGCGGTGAACAGGACCCTGAACGCACTCCGGAAGATTCGTCGGATCGCGAGCATTGAAACGGACATCGAGGATCACAGCGCGTCGATCGAGCCCGACACGGAACGGGCGATGCTCGCCGCCTCGATCGAGGACGCCGCGGCAAAGCTCTCGCCGGGCGCACGGACGGTGTTCCTCCTGCACGACGTGGAAGGCTACACCCACGAAGAGATCGCGGAGCAGCTCGGCATTACCGCTGGCGGCTCCAAGTCACAACTGTTCAAGGCACGCGCGAAGCTTCGCCGGCTCCTCGCGCATCTCGTCGATACCCCAATGGCCGGCACGGACAAGGAACATGCTTCACCTTTCTCCTGAGCGCCTCGCGGCGCTCGCCGATGATGAGCCGACGGGCGCGGAGGCCACGCATCTCGCGGCCTGCGGCCGCTGCGCATCGGAGAGGACCGCTCATCGCTCGCTGCTCGTTCTCGCGCAGCGTGAGGGCGCGCGCCATTCGGAACCACTCACGAGCTGGAACGTGCTCGCCGCGGAGCTTCGGACTGAGGGCCTGATCGGCGAGCCGGCCTCGCCGATGTCGCTGTCCACGCCAGCCCGCGGCGTCGCCGCCGTGCGTCGGCCGCTTCACTCGTCGGCGTCCGTGCTGCGGCGCGCCGCCGCGGTGCTGCTCGTTGCTGGTGCCGGCGCTGCCGCGGGCCGATACTCGGCCGGCGCGCCAGTGATTCCCACCGGTCCAGCGGCATCCGCCGTGGTCCAGGGCAACGCGCTCTCCGCGGATGCCACGACCCCAACGCTCGTGAGCTACTCGTCCACTACCGACGCCGTGACGTCCTTCCTTCGCGCGCAGCGCGAGATGCAGCAGGCCGCGGCGTTTCTCGCCGAACAGGAACAGGCCGGGGCGCCGGACTTCGACTCCGACATGTACCGGGCGCGGCTCGCCGCGCTCGATGGGATGGTCAGCGTGTCGCGCGCCGCGCTGTACGAAGCGCCCGCGGATCCGGTGATCAACCAGTATTATCTCGCCACGCTTGGTGCCCGGGAGGCAACCATGCGACAGATCGGTCGCGCGTTGCCCGCCGGAAGCCGGCTCACACCGTACTGATGCGAACGTCGATGGTGAGTCCGATGAGGGAGTGCGTTGCACTGGCGATCGCGATGATCATCGTCGCGGGGCCGGCCGCTGCCCAGCAGGGCGCGCGAAGCAAGTCGAGCGGCGGAGCCGCACAGTGTCAGGGCTGTGACTCGGCGCAGCGGGCTGCCGCGCAGCGGCGATGGGTCGATTCGGAGATCGCCGCCCTCACCATGGAGGTTGCGCGGAACCGGATCCTCTACGAGAACCTGAAGTCGCGTCTGGCGGCGGACTCGCCGGAGCCACCACGCTCGGACAAGGAGCGGGAGGAGCTCCAGGCGCGATTGGCGGCGCAGTCGAAGGAGATGGGGCGGTTGATGCGCGACCTCTCGGCCCGTTGTGGTGAACAGGAGCCGGTGCGCGGCTACATCGGCGTGTCGATCCTCACGACGAGCGAGACCGAGTCCTCGGTCGGGCGGATCATGAGCGCCGTGTCATATCCCTTCGTCAAGGCGGTCGAGCCGGAATCGCCTGCCGCTCGGGCTGGCATCATGGCCGCCGACACGATCATCGCGATCAATCGATATGACCCCCGCGGGCGCTCGCTCGAGCAGTTCGTGCGTGAGCCGGGGACGAAGCTGAACGTGACGATCGGGCGCGACGGTGTTCGCCGTGACGTGACGGTCATCATCGGGTCGAGGCCGCCGACGTTCGGTGGCGCCTGCATGCAGTACCGCGATTTCCGGTTCTCCGATGTGACGGGCCAGAGCGTGGTGATGTTCCGGAACCAGGCGTCTGCGACGGGAACTGTCGTGGGCGGCGGGGTGGTTCGAGATTCGGGTGAGACGACCGCGTTCATCATGTTTCCCCCCGCGGCGAGCGGAGGATCGCTCTTCCTGCCCCGCGGAGGGTCGGGCGCCATCGTGGCCGGCGCCGAGGTGTCGCTGGTCAATGGCGGGCTGAAGGCGATCTTCGCGGTCGAGTACGGGGCGCTCGTGCTCAACGTCGCGCCACGATCGCCCGCCCAGCAGGCGGGGATCATCGAGGGTGATGTGATCGTGCGGGTGAATGGAGAAGCCGTCACGACGATCGGCGTCCTCCAGCGGGCAATCCAGGCGGCTCACGAAAAGCGAAACGTTGGCCTGGACGTGATCCGCTCCCAGCAGCCGAAGAAGATCACGCTTCGCTGGTAGCTCGCCGCGCTGCCGTCACTGCGATGCCAGCGCGCGCACCGAGCCGTGCCCTCGCGATGGCTCGCTGGCGCCGCGCGGATTTCGCCACAGTCCTGGAACGACCGCAGCACAACCGGGGCAGCGCCCGTCCGCCCCGATCCGGTTCGCGAGAATGTGAAAACCGCGGCGCTCGATGAGCGGCGCGTCGCACGACGGGCACCAGGTGTGCTCCCACCGTCCGACGCGGCCCGGCAGGTTCCCCGCGTAGACGAAGTTCAGCCCGGCGTTCGCCCCGATCTCGCACGCCGCGATGAGATGCTCGACGGCGGTGTTGCCCATCCCCTGAAACTTGTAGTCCTCGTGGAAGGCCGTGACGTGCCACGGAATGTCCCTGCTGATGCCCGCGATGTACGCCGCGGCTGCGCGAAGCTCGCCGTGATCCGAGGAAAAGCCGGGGATGACGAGTGTGAGGACCTCGAGCCAGAATCCCCGGTCATGAACCATGCGGATGGAATCGAGCACGTTCTGCAACACGCCCCCGAGCTGCCGGTAGCGCTGCTCATGCATCGTCTTGAGGTCGATCTTGTAGCAGTCGGTGTGCGGTCGCACGAAGTCCAGGGCTTCGGCGGTGGCGTTGCCATTCGAGACGAAACCGGTCACCATGCCGCGTGATCGTGCGCTGCCGAACACCTCGACGGCCCATTCGCTCGTGATGAGCGGCTCGTTGTAGGAGCTCACCGTCAGTCGCGCATCGCAGCGTGCGGCGTGGTCGACGATCTGCTCGGCCGTCATGTCGATTGTACTGGTGGTCGACCGTTCATCCCGCAGCGACTGCGAGGTCATCCAGTTCTGGCAGTAGCCGCAGTGGAAGTCGCAGCCGAGCATGCCGAACGTCAGCGCATTCGCCCCTGGCAGCACGTGAAAGAACGGTTTCTTCTCGACGGGATCGCACTGGAGCGCCGCGATGTAATTCCGCGGGACGCGAAGGGTGCCGCCCTCGTTGTAGCGCACCTTGCAGATGCCGCGGCGCCCTTCCCGAATGAGACACCGGTGCCCGCACGCCACGCATCGCACGGCGTCATCGGGCAGCCGCGCGTAGAGCAGGCCCTCGGCAGTGCGGGTGTCGAGGTGGGTGGGGTTTGCGAGGGGCATGCGATCAGTCTAACGGTGCCGGGACAGCGCGCCAGCCGGGCCGGGATGATCGTCGGCAGGACCTGGCTAGGCGAGGCTTCGCTCTTCCGGCACCAGCGATTTGTGGATCGACATCGCGGCCACGGCTCCATCAGCTGCTGCACGGATCGCGAGCTGCGGACCGGGGGTGATGTCGCCCGCGGCGAAGACGTTGGCGACCGACGTGTGAAATGCGGGGTCGACCACGATCTGGCCGCGCTCATCGCGCTCGCAGCCAAGCTGGATGCCGAGATCATCCGAGGGATACTGGGCGATCGAGAAGAAGATGCGGTCGCAGTCGAGTTGCAGGCCGGAGCCGAACTCCACCGAGTGGACGAGTCCCTCCTCCGCGTGGACGCGCTCGATGTGGGCGTCGATGACGGGGATCTGGAGCGCGTCGAGCTTGGCCAGCAGCTCCTCGTTCAGTTCCGGCGGATGGCCGTGGCTGCAGACGACGATCTGGTCCGTCCATGTCGTCAGCGACAGCGCCATCCCCACTGCGCGGCGGCCACGCCCGATGACGAGAATCTTCTTTCCGCGCGCATCGAAGCCATCGCAATCCGGGCACACGTGGATCGACGCGCCGAAGCACGGGTCGAGGCCGGGAATCGCCGGCCAGATGTCCTTGATGCCGATGGCGAGCAGCAGGCGTCGCGCCCGGAAGTGTGCCCCACTCACGGTGTAGAGATCGAATCCGTCGTTCGTCTCCAGGTCGGAGCGGTCGACGGCCTCATCGATCAGCACCACGCCATGCCGACGACATTCGTCGCGCCCCTGGCCGCGGAGCTCCGAGGGGCGAATACCGGGGTGACCGAGGTAGCCGTTGATGCCGCGTGTCTGCCAGTTGCGGGGATCGCCCGAATCGATGAGGACGACCGAGTGCAGGTAGCGGGCGAGCCAGAGGGCGGCGGTCAGCCCCGCGGGCCCGCCGCCGACGACCGCCACATCGTAGGGTTCCGGCTTCGACGTCATCGCTCCGTCCACACTCCGTTTCGAGTGGAGGGCGGAGTGGCAAGAACAGGTCCCGATCAGCGCAGGCGGCCGGGGGGGATCGAGTAGAGCAAGCGCATCGTCGCGAGGTCGGCGGGGGACGGCACATGCACGCCGTGATGGCGCGAAGCCATGACGTCTGCCGCGTCGGGGGAATGGTTCAGGCCGAGCAGATGGCCCGCCTCGTGGACGGCCGTGGCGGCGACGACCTCCGGAGGGAGTGGCGTTCCATTGGAGGTGTGCAGCGCGAGGGTGATGTCGCCAGCGACCAGCCACCAGTGCTGGTCGCGGTAACGGCGAGTCGATCCGATGCGCTCATCATCGAAGCGATCAACCCAGGTCACGCGTACCTCCGCGCCCGGGGAGTCGACCAGGAAATTCACCCGGACGGGAATCCCGGCGGACCGCCAGTGTTCGAATGCGTCGCGTGCGGCGCGCGCGTAGTCGGCACGCCAGTCGGGAATCCTCGAGGCAGGATCGACCCAGACGCGAATGGGCTCCATCGGCC
>JANOCW010000525.1:0-2480 GCA_031412375.1 Gemmatimonadaceae bacterium
GGCGCGCTATACCGATCATCACGGCGGCTGCCAACGATGGCACCGGTATGATGGGTTTGCTGGATTTCATCATCAACTGCTTCCCGGCACCGGGCGAACATGGGGGCTTCTTCGCAAAAAACGGAAAAGGCGATGAAGATATCGAGTTGAAGTACAACCCCAATGAACCTGCTTCAGCTTTCGTTTTCGCAAGTTGCACTCTCAGGCGAGAACGAGGTTGGGCCACATGGGCGTTTGAAACCTTGCCAACCCCTCACCCCCGCACCTCCAGCCACATTCCGATCAGCGACCATACCTCCGCGAGATCGCCCGGCGACATGCAGTACGGCGGCAGCACATAGACCACGTCCCCGATCGGCCTCAGCAACACGCCATGCTTGAGCGCGAACTCCTCGAGGCTCGGCGCAGAAGGCTCTTCGCGCCCAGCCGCTCCACCATCAGGAACAGCGAGATCGAACGCCGCCAGCGTGCCCAGCACTCGCGGCGACTTCACCATCGGATGCGATGTCAGTTCGGCGATCTTGCCGCGATGCACCTCCTCGATTCCCGCACGCCTGCCCGCTGATTCCTCATCGAGCAGCGTCAGGCTGGCCCGCGCCGCCGCACACGCGAGCGGGTTCGCCATATAGGAATGTCCGTGCAGGAACCTCTTCCCTGCACCGTCATCGAGAAACGCGGCATGGATCTCCTCACGCGCGACAGTCACGCCCAACGGGAGAAATCCTCCGGTCAGCCCCTTCGACAGGCAGATGATGTCCGGGCTGATCTCCGCCCCACCACTCGCGAATAGCGGCCCGGTTCTCCCGAATGCGGTCAATGCCTCATCGGCGATCAGCAGAACGCCGTGCTCCTTGGTGAGCTGCCGGATTGCCCGCACCGTCTTCCCTTCCCACACCCGCATCCCCGCACGCCCCATCAACAGCGGCTCGACAATGACGGCCGCAACGTTCTTCCCCCGCCGCTCGAGGAGTCGCTGAAGCTTCGCCACAGTGCGCTCGCCGCCGTCCATCGCCGGATCGGGCAGTCGCACGACCTTGAAGAAGTGCTCCACGAACGGTGCCGTGTACGCGCCGCGCCCGCTCGCCGCCATCGCACCGAAGCTCTCGCCGTGATACGCATTGTCGAGCCCGACGATCAACCGGCGCGTCTCACCACGATTGGTCCAGTACTGCAGCGCCATCTTCAGTGCGACTTCCACCGCGGTCGATCCGTTATCGCTGAAGAAGGCCCGCGTCAGTCCGGCCGGCAGGATCGTCGCGAGCTGTTCCGCGAGGCGCACGGCCGGTTCGTGGGTGAAGGCCGCGAAGCTCACATGCTCGAAGCAATGCGCCTGCTCGGCAATCGCGCTCGCGATCGTCGGATGCGCGTGGCCGTGCAGCGTCACCCATCCCGATGAGATAGCGTCGAGGTAGCGGTTGTTGAGGTGATCGTACAGGCACGCCCCAACCGCTCTTGCGATCGGCAGCCGAGGCTCGGCGCTTTGATGCTGAGTGTAGGGATGCCAGATGCGGGCTGCATCGATGGCGCGAAGCTCATCGTGCAGCGGGACGACTGCGGGCTCGGTCATCGTGCCGTTGGCAAGGTCGGGATGCCACCACTCCGCAGCGGCAGCGGCGCGCAGAGTGTGTCGATGAATCGGAACGCGGCGGCGAGCGCTCTCCCGTCGCTGTCGGCATCGGGGTCGAAGGAGCCGAGTCCGACGCCGCGCAACGAGAAGCGCTGACGGATCATCCGCAGGGTCTCGTCCACCTGCGCGACCGTGAGGCCGCCGGGGACGGGCCACATGTTCGCCGTCGCCTCCGACGGGTCGAGCACGTCGAGATCGAGATGCACGTAAACGTCGCTGATCCGCCCAAGCAGCGCGGAGAGGGTCGGCATGAGGGCGCCGAGCGTTCCCCACTTCGTCATGAACTCGGGAGGGACGAGTGTGATCGCGGTGCGCTGCAGCTCGCGAAGCTCCTGCTCGTCGAAGTCGCGGCCGCCGATCAGCACTACATTAGAGTCGGGGATCGCGTGGAAGCCCGGGATGCGCGCGGCCATCTCCCGCCAGCAGCGCCCCGTGCCGATGGCGAGGCCCATTCCATCGAGGAAGCCGCCAACGGTGGTTTCCGGCGTGTTGAACTCGCCATGCGCGTCGAACCAGATCAGGCCGGTCTGCTTCGGATCCATCCCGGAGAGCGCCCCGACGGCGTAGTTGCAGTTGCCGGACAGGACCACCGGAAACCAGCGGGCGGCGACCGACGCGCGCACTCTGTCGGCGAGCCGGCGCTGGAGATCGAAGGTCGTCTTGATCTCGGAGGGAAAGGTCTCGCCCGTTTCAATGAGCTCGACATCGACCTCGTGACCCTGGCCGCGAAGGCGATCGGCCAATCCACGCTCGACGAGGTGCAGCGGCCCGCGCCCCATGCGGAGTGCACGCTGTCCCGAGTCATAGGGAACCTGAAGGATGCGGATGCGCATGGCTGACTCACATCTATCGC
>JANOCW010000526.1:0-11462 GCA_031412375.1 Gemmatimonadaceae bacterium
TCGACTGCGTGAACACGGCGACAGCACTGGCCTACCAGGACGTTTTCGCCAGCGCGGCAGGACTTCTCGCCTCGGCAGACGCCGGCGGCGTGACGACCGAGCAGGTCGAGCGGCACCTCCTGACGCTGGAGCTTCCGCAGCTCATCCGCCACGTGCAGATCGCCGTCGAGGGATTGAAGCGCGCGGGGACGGCCGCGTACCTCAAGGTCGGGACGAGCGGCACTGGGGGCATGGGGCTCAACATCCCATACACGCACAGCGAAGAACGGCCCTCACGAACGCTTCTCGCCAAGTCGGCGGTGGCGGGCGCGCAGTCGCTCTTCCTCTTCCTGATGGCGCGCACCCCGGGCGCGCCGGCCATGATCGAGATCAAGCCGACGGCGACGATCGGGTGGCGCGAGATCGCGTTCGGACCCGTGCGGCGCGCGGGTCGGGAGCTGGAGCTCGTGGATTGCACGACGCCCATTCCTGCCGACCGCGCCTTCGTGGATGGTGCCGCGGGATGGTCGACGACCGGCGCCGCGCTGGAGAGCGTGTACATCAACGTCGGCGAGAACGGCGTGTTCGCGCGTGATGAGTTCGAGACCGTCACGGCACTCGGCCAGATGGAGCTGGTGACGCCCGAGGAGATTGCCGACATCGCGATCCTCGAACTCACGGGTCGGCCGTCAGGCAAGGACATCGTCGCAGCGCTGGATGGCGCGTCGCTCGGCCCGACGTATCGTGCCGGGTATCTGCGCACCCATGCCGTCGAAGGCCTCCGGGCACTGGAGCGGCAGCATGGGGTACGGTCCATCGGGTTCGAGATGCTCGGCCCGCCGCGCCTCACGAAGCTGCTCTACGAAGCCTACATCATGAGCTGCCTCCGGCCGAGCGTGCGAGCGCTCGGCACCGCGGATGCGGATGCCCTGGCCGCCGAGTCCGAGCACCTGCTTCGGGTCGACGCGCCGGATCTCCGGAGGCAGATCCTGAGCGTCGGCATCCCGATTCTGCTGCCGGACGGACGATCGGTGTTGCGCGGTTCGACCGTGGTCGTTGCGCCGGGCACGCGGGGCGTCGACGTCGCGCCGCGCGGCTGGATCGACCTCCGGCGGGCGAACATGGCGCAGTGGATACGCCGCGCTGCGGCGATTGCCTCCGAGGAGGTGGATCGCGGAACGGGATCGTCGGCTCGATGGACGGCCGTCGCGGCGGACAGCGGGATCGAGCCGGCCAGGATGGCGGTGTGGATCTTCGAGAACGAGGACGGGGGCTTTCGAATCAAGCGCTGACCGGGGCGGCGACGGTTCGGAACTTGTAACGCGGTGGGTCGGGGAGATCACGTACCACTTTCAAGGGGCAACGGCGTGGCAACTCAAGTGTCACCGGCGGCTGATGCTGCCCTCGTCCGCGATGTCATGGCGCAGGTCGGCAAGCGCATCGTCGGCCAGGAGTACATGGTCGAGCGACTCCTCATCAGCCTCCTCACCGGCGGTCATGTCCTGCTCGAAGGGGTGCCGGGGCTCGCGAAGACGCTGACGGTCCGCACGCTGGCCGAGACGATCAGCACCAGCTTCCAGCGCATTCAGTTCACGCCGGACCTGCTTCCTGCGGATGTCGTCGGGACGATGATCTACGACCAGTCGAACGGCCAGTTCAGCGTGAAGAAGGGGCCGATTTTCGCGAACATCATTCTCGCCGACGAGATCAACCGCGCGCCGGCGAAGGTGCAGGCTGCGCTCCTCGAGGCAATGCAGGAGAAGCAGGTCACCATCGGCGGGACGACGTTCAAGCTCGAGGAGCCCTTCCTCGTGCTCGCGACGCAGAACCCGATCGAGCAGGAGGGAACCTATCCCCTTCCGGAGGCCCAGGTCGACCGCTTCATGCTCAAGCTGCGGGTCGGATATCCGACCCGCGACGAGGAGAAGGAGATCATGCGGCGGATGGCCGGTGGCGACCGGATCCAGATTCAGCACGCGGCGACACCGGAGGCGATCATGGAAGCGCGCGGTCGCATCGCGGATCTCTACGTCGATGAGCGCATCGTGGATTACATCGTCGACATCGTGCATGCGACGCGGAAGCCGAAGGAAGCAGGCCTCGCGGACCTCGCGCCGCTCATTGAGTTCGGGGCAAGCCCGCGCGCGACGATCGCGCTGGCGCAGGCGTCGCGGGCACACGCCTTTCTTCGCGGCCGCACGTTCGTCACGCCTGACGACGTGAAGGCAATCGCGCCCGACGTCCTTCGCCACCGCGTCATCACGACGTACGAGGCCGAAGCGGAAGAGGTGACGTCGGACACGATCGTGCAGCGCGTGCTCGGAGCCATCGAGAGCCCGTGACGGCGCCGCCGGCCCCGCGAATCCCACCTCCGCGCCGCGGGGCAGCGGCGGCCGCACCGGCGCCCGGGGCGACGCGTGCCGCGCGAGATGCGACGATCATCGGCGGGGCGCCCGAAGTACGCGAGCGCCGTGTGGTCGGTGTTCCTCCCGAGGTCCTTCGCCAGGTCAAACTGATCGAGCTCCGCACCCGGGGGCTGGTGAACTCGCTGTTCACCGGGGAGTATCGCTCGACGTTCAAGGGGCAGGGGATGGAGTTCTCGGAGGTTCGCGAATACCAGCCCGGCGATGAAGTTCGCTCCATTGACTGGAACGTCACGGCGCGCATGCGCCGGCCGTTCGTCAAGCGATACATCGAGGAACGCGAGCTCACCGTGATGCTCGTCGTCGACCTGTCCGGCTCGGAACGATTCGGCACCGTGCGGCGCTTCAAGAGCGAACTCGCGACGGAGCTCGGCGCCGTCCTCGCCATGTCGGCCATTCGGAACAATGACCGCGTGGGCATCCTGCTGTTCACCGATCGGGTCGAGCACGTCGTACCGCCCCGCAAGGGCCGTCGCCACGTCCTTCGCCTGATTCGCGATCTGCTCGTGCACGAGCCGGCGGGCTGCGGCACCGACCTGGCGGGGGCGCTGACCTACCTCCGCCAGATGCTGCACCACAAGACGATCATCTTCATCATCTCCGATTTTCTCGCACCGGACATTGAGCGGTCGCTCAAGTTCCTTGCAGCGCAGCACGACGTCGTCGCGATCTCGATCGACGATCCCAGCGAACGTCAGCTCCCCGACGTCGGCATGGCGCGACTCACCGACGCCGAATCCGGCGAGACGATCGATGTCGACACGAGCGACCCCGCGGTGCGTGCACATTTCGAGAAGCAGGTGACCACCGAACGCGAGGCACGCCGCCACCTGCTCAGGCGCCTCGCGATCGATGAGGTGGCCGTCAGCACCGATGGCGGCTTCCTCGAGCCGCTGCTCAAGTTCTTCCGGTCCCGCGAGACCCGGACGCGTCGCTAGTGCTTACCATCCTCGCTCTCGCCGCCGTGCTGCAGGCGCCGTCATCACAGCCGCCGGTCGCGCCGCAGGTCGCGGTGAGCGTGCGTCCGGACACGGTCACGGTGGGCGATCCGATCACGGTCGTGATTCGCATTCGTGCCCCGCGAGGGTCGGTCATCGAGTTTCCGACGGGGCCGGACAGCGGCGCCACGGTCGACCTGCTCGACCCGCGGATCGTCACCGCGTTCGGCGGTGACTCCGCGGTCGATCCGACCGTCGTAGATCAGGTGGCGCGGTATCGGTTGGCGGCGTGGAACGTCGGTGCGCAGTCGATCGTGCTCGGGTCTGCGACGGTGCAGACGCCCGGTGGCGTCGTCGACGTGCCCATTCAGGCGGGCGAGGTGTTCGTCAGCAGTGTACTTCCCGCGGACAGTGCCCAGCGCATCCCCAAGCCCGCGCGCGAGCTGTTCGCCCCACGGGTGGCATGGTGGTGGCCCTGGCTCCCGTTGCTGCTTGCGGCGGCCGTCCTGGGCGGACTGGTATGGTGGTGGTGGAGGAGGCGGCGTCGGAGAGCGCAGGCACAGACCCCCGTCGACCCATACGAGCTCGCCGAACGCGAGTTTGCCCGTATCGAGGCGCTCGGCTTGCTCGAGGCGGGCGAGCGGGGCCGGTTCGTGGCCCTGATGGTCGAGGTGCTTCGCGACTACCTCGCAGCGCGCGTCGAGACCGCGCACCCGTCGCTGACGTCGACGGAGCTGCTCGATGTGATGCGATCGGCCTCGGGGGTTCCTGTCGAACGGCTGACGCCGGTCCTGAGCGAGACCGACCTGATCAAGTTCGCGAAGCGCCCCGTGTCGAACGACCGGGCACGAGAGATCGCCCGTGAGGCTCGAGCGATCGTAAAGGAGCTCGGACAGGCGCCAATGGCACCCTCCGCAGAACGTGAGGCAGCATGAGCACTCGCAGATCCCGATCGTCGGCCGTGAAGGTCCGGAAGCTGGTCATGCTCCTCGCGTTGGTCGCTCCGGCACTCATGGCGGCGCGAGGGCCGAAGGAGGCCGCGGCGCACTATCGTGCCGAGCGTTATCGCGAGGCGGTTGCGGAGTACCGACGCGTCATCGCCGCCGGCGACCGGTCCGAGGAGACGCTGTACAATCTCGGCACGGCGTTGCTCGGTGCCGATTCGCTTGCGAGCGCCATCGAGGTTCTCGAGCGGGTCGCGCAGTCCCGCGTGGAAGAGGTCCGCTACCGCGCCGGATTCAACCTCGGCCTCGCGCACTTGCGACTGGGGCTTGCCGCCGAGGGAGAGGCGGGTGAGAAAGCGCTCACCGCGGCGTTGGCGGCGTACAAGGACGTGCTCCTCATGCGATCCGGCGATCTCGACGCGAAGTGGAATTACGAGCTCGCCCTGAAGGAGAAGGAGAACAGCGGCGGCGGCGGTGGCGGCGGTGGGGGCGATGACCCCGCACCGTCCCCAACTCCGGATCCCAGCGCGACCCCCGAGGCGCCAGTGGACCGCCCGCAGGGCAGTCTTGGGCAGGGACAGGCGGAGCAGATCCTGAACGCGGCCGAGCGCGACGAGCGTGACGTGCAGGAGAAGCGACGGGACCGTGCGCAGCCGCCAAAATCGAGAACGGGGAAGGACTGGTAGTGGGCGTGCTTCTCCCGTTGCTGGCGCAGCTCACGATCTCCGTCACGGCGCCGGATACCGTCGCCGTGCTCGAGCCGATCATGCTGACGGTCGAGATGTCGGCTCCGTCGACGCGACCCCCCCGCCTCGTCGCGCCCGACTTCGGCGAGCTGTCCGTCGGGCGGACCACTGCGTCGACGTATGTCGAGCGGGATGGAGGCAGTGCCCGGGTGCACGTCGAGATTCGGTACGTTCTCGAAGCGTCGCGACCGGGCGATTATGTCGTGGCGCCATTCGAGGCCCGACTCGGGGGCGAGTCGGTTCGGTCTGACGCGATCAGGATCGTCGTCCGGGGTCCGGCGGGGTTGACCGTTCCGCCGATCGTGACCCGGGCCCCGTTCGATGCAACCGCATCCGTGAGCGTCGCAGCGACCGTCAGCCCGGACACCGTCTATGTCGGTGAGCAAACAACCTATCAGGTTGCGGTCTTCATCGATGAGACGGTTCGGAATCGACTGCGGCGCAATCCCGGATTCACGCCGCCCGAGCTGCGAAGCATGCTCGCGTACGACCTGTCCCCACTGCGAGGCGTGCTTCCCTCTCGGAAGGTGGGCGACCGCCGCTTCGAGCCGCACCTCTATCAGCGCGCCGTCTTCCCGCTGGTCCCAGGACGACATGTCGTTCCGCCGGCCGAGCTCCATTACGCCATCCCCCTGTCGTACAGCTTCTTCAGTCGGGAAGAGGGGAGAGTCCTGCGCACCGACAGCCTCGTGCTCGTGGCGAGAGAGACGCCGCTGGAAGGGCGGCCGACGAACTGGTCTGGCGCGGTCGGTGAGCTCGCGCTCGACGCGGCCATTCGTCCGGCGCGCGCGCGCGTCGGCGACCCCGCGGTCCTCACGCTCACGGTCAGCGGCGTCGGCAACATCAACATGCTGCCGCGGCCAATCGTGGCGCTGAGCTGGGGCCAGCTCATTCCTGCCCAGGAACGGGTGACGATCGACCGAAGCTCGGAGGTCATCCGCGGCGCCAAGGAGTTCGATTGGGTCATCACGCCCACGCTCTCCGGTCCGCAGGAGCTCCCGGTCATTCCGTATCCGTTCTTCAACCCGCGCACGGAGCGCTACGAGATCGCGTTGTCACCGGTCGACACGGTAACAATCGCGTCCGGTTCCCTCGTGGTATCCGACGACGCGACGGCAGACACGGTGCCGTTGCTCCCGTTGCGCACGGCCTATCGGGGAGAGCAGGGGCCGCCGCTTCATTCCCGGCGTCCGTACTGGCTGCTCCTCGTGACTGCGCCGCTCCCGGCGGCGTTCGTGGCCTTCGTGCGGCGGCCGCGCAAGCGAAAGACTGTGTCAGCCGCGAGCATCCTGCGCGGTCTGGGCGGACGACGGACGAAGTTGACGCCCGGAGAGCTGCGGCGCGCGTACGTCAATGCGCTCGCGCAACGGCTCCACCTCAGCGCGGGGACGCTCGCGACGCGCTCGGACTTCGCGCGCTCGCTCCGGCGCGCCGGCGTCTCCGCCCAGACGACAGACCTCGCCGCCGCCCTTCTCGGGGAGCTGGATGACGCCGCGTACGGCTTGCGTCCCGCCACGGTGTCCGCGCTCGTCGACCGGGCGAAGCGGAGCTACCGCGCGGTTGACGCTGAAGCCCGAGTGCTCCTGACGCCGGCGAGCGCGGGATCGATCGTGCTGTCCGGTCTGTTGCTGGTCGCCGCCGCCGGCACGCTCGCGGGCTCGATTCCCGAGGAGGAGCATGCGCTGTTTCAGCGCGGATCCCGCGAGTATCAGGAACGGCGCTTCGTCGATGCCGAGCGGTCCTTCGGCGAGATCACGCGCATCGCCCCTGACGCACCCGATGCGTGGGCGAACTTCGGGACGGTGGCCTGGGCCGCAGGCGACACCGCTGCCGCCGCCGTCGGGTGGCAGCGCGCGCTCCGCCTCGAGCCGATGGCCAGAGACGTCCGCTCGCATCTCGCCATGTACCAGCCCACCTCGGCGCGGTCGTTCGCATGGGTTCCGCCGCTGTCCATGCCGGTCCTCGCAGTCGCAGTGGCCGTCCTCTGGATCAGCGCCTGGCTGCTCGCGCTCGTTCGCTCGGCGGGGCGCACATCGATCCGCCGTAATACCATTGCGGTCGCCGCCCTGAGTGCCGTCCTGCTCGTCGCGGTGGGTATTCTGCTCGATGAGCGGCTCGCCGCGAGAAGGCTGTCCGTTGTTGGGGAGGTCACCATGTTGCGTGCGCTCCCGGCGCTCGCCGGGGACGCCGTGCTCACCGTGCACCCGGGATCGATCGTTCGCGCGATGTCGCGGCGCGGCGAGTGGGTGCTCGTCCAGCTCGAGAATGGACGGGAAGGGTGGATCGAGGCGCCGATGCTCGTATCGATCGCGCGCAATTGACGCGTCGGATGGCCGACCGGTAGCTTCTCGCGGTGCACCGCATCGCCATTCTGCCGAGCGCCGTCGCTGATCAGATCGCCGCGGGTGAGGTCGTCGAGCGCCCAGCGTCCGTCGTGAAGGAGCTCGTCGAGAACGCAATCGACGCGCAGGCGACGACGGTGGAAGTCCTAGTCGAGGAAGGTGGCCGTTCGGTGATCCGTGTGAGCGACGACGGCCACGGCATGGACCGGGACGATGCGATCCTCGCCCTTGCCCGCCATGCCACGTCGAAGATCCGTCAGGCCGATGACCTTGTCGGAGTCGCCAGCTTCGGCTTCCGGGGGGAGGCGCTCCCGGCGATCTGCTCGGTTTCCGAACTGGAGCTCCAGACAGCCACCGCCGACGGGCCCGGCACATCGCTTCGCGCGGCAGCAGGAGCCCGACTCGAGGTCGGCGAGGCGGCACGCCGGCGGGGAACGACGGTATCGGTCGGGAATCTGTTCTACAATGTGCCCGCTCGCCTGAAATTCCTTCGCAGTGCGCGGAGCGAATGGCGCGCGATCTCCGACACGCTGACCACGATCGCGCTGGCGCGCCGGGAGCTGCGGCTCGTTGCCTCCCACGATGGGCGTCAGGTGCTGTCGCTGCCCCCCGCGTCCTCGCTGCGCGCGCGGATCGGGGCGATCTGGGGTGCGCGATTCGCCGAGGCGCTCGTCGATGTCGATGACGTCCTCGGCCCGATTCGCACGTCCGGTCTCGCGGAGCGGCCCGCTGACGTGGGCACCGCGACCCGGCGGGTGCACCTTTTCGTCAACGGTCGCGCGATCCGGGATCAGGGGCTGGTGCGTGCGGCGGAAACCGCATACCGAACGACGCTCCAGGCGGGACTGCGACCGTCGCTGTTCCTCGACATCACCGTCCCCGCGGACACGGTCGATGTCAACGTGCATCCAACGAAGGCCGAGATCCGCTTTCGCGATCGATGGGCGGTCGAGCGCGCGGTCGAGACGGCGGTGCGCCGCGCGCTCGGCACCCTCGACAGCGCCGCATCGCTCGGCGCGCGAGTGTGGTCCGGCGGCTTCGTTGCGCGTGATGCGCACGGCGTCGACGTCGAGGTGCTAAACCCGTCAACATTGGCATCAGCGCCGCTCTTC
Organism: Gemmatimonadaceae bacterium; assembly: GCA_031412375.1. Classification (GTDB taxonomy): domain Bacteria; phylum Gemmatimonadota; class Gemmatimonadetes; order Gemmatimonadales; family Gemmatimonadaceae; genus JANPKQ01. Next base: position 8,485 of record JANOCW010000526.1, read on the forward strand.
GAGGTGGACCGCACGAGCACGGACGCGGCGACGCGGATCGAAGCGGCTCACGCCGAAATCGACGTCCCGCAGCTGCTGCAGCTGCGCCGCACGTACCTGATGTTCGAGCGAGGCGATGGTGTGGTGCTCATCGACCAGCACTCCGCCCATGAGCGCGTCCTGTTCGAGGAGTTCATGCAGTCGCTCGAAACCGGCAAGGCGCCGGCGCAGCGGTTGCTCTTTCCGCTGACTCTGCACCTGGGCCCGGCCGAGGGAGAGGCATTTGATGCAAGTCGGGACCTCTTCGAGCGACTCGGGTTCGAGATCGAGGGGTTCGGAGGCCATACATTGATCCTGCGAAGTGTTCCGATGCCACATCCGCGCTTCGACGCGGAGCGATGCCTGCGGGACACGCTCGATGCCCTGACGGGGGACCGCGTCGCCGGGACGAGTGCACGCCACGAGAAGCTGGCAGCCACGGTCGCCTGCAAGGCGGCGATCAAGGCAGGCGAGGCGCTTTCGCAGGGCGAAATGCGCGGACTGTTCCAGTCGCTCGCCCGCACGACGCTGCCAGCCCACGATGTGCATGGACGGTCGACGATCGTCCACCTGTCGTGGGATGAGCTCGAGCGGCGCTTTGGACGCCGCTGAGCTTCGGGTCATCTGTGGGCCGACCGCGGCGGGAAAGTCGACGCTTGCGCTTGCCCTCGCCGAACGTTTTGGCGCAACCATCATCAGCGCGGATTCGAGGCAGGTCTACCGCGGGTTCGATGTCGGAACTGCCAAGCCGAGCATGGCGGATCGGACGCGCATCCCCCACCGCGGCATCGACGTGGTCGAACCCGAAGAGCGATACTCCGCAGCGCGCTGGTCGGCTGCCGCGAGCGGCTGGATCGCCGAAGCGCTCGCCGGAGGCCGAGTGCCGCTCATCGTGGGCGGGACCGGCCTCTATATTCGCGCGCTGGCTGCGGGGATGTTCGACGAGCCGCCGCTCGATGTCGACCGACGTGAACGACTGGGCAGCGTGATTGCCGACCTGCCGACCGACGCACTCCGCCGATGGTGTGCGATGGTGGACCCGGCCCTGGCAGATCTCGGCAGGACGCAGCTCCTCCGGGCCATCGAGATCGCTACGCTCACGGGACAGCGACTCAGCGACCTGCAGCGCTGCAGCGCACGCCCTGCGCTGCATCCCGTCCGCTATCTTGTGGTGGATCCGGGGCCCGTGCTGGCAGCACGGATCGATGCGCGGACCGATGCGATGCTCGCTGGCGGGTGGCCGGATGAAGTGCGACGCCTGAGCGCACGGGTGCCGGCACACGCTCCCGCGTGGAAGGCATCAGGCTATGGGTGGGTACAGGCGCTCGTGAACGGCAGCGTCGATCACGCGACGGCACGCGAGCGTATCGTCATCGAAACTCGGCAGTACGCCAAGCGACAGCGCACGTGGTTTCGCCATCAGCTGCCGGCGGGCAGCACCGTGCGCCTGTCGCCGGAGGATCCGCAGTTCAACCGCATCGCCGACGGGTGGTGGGAGGGGGAGAGAGCGACGTGAGGATCGGCATTACGTGCTATCCGACATACGGCGGCTCGGGCGCCGTGGCGACCGAGCTCGGGATCGCCCTCGCCGGACGCGGTCATGAAGTGCATTTCATCACCTACAAGCAGCCGTTCCGGCTGCCCGCATTCCAGCCGCGGATCTTCTTCCACGAAGTCGATGTGGGCCGCTATCCGTTGTTCGAGTATCCGCCATACGATCTCGCCCTCGCCGTGCGAATGCACGAGGTCGTGCGCTCGCACCGACTCGACCTGCTGCACGTGCACTACGCCATCCCGCATGCGACCAGTGCGTGGATCGCGCGGGAGATGCTCGAGCAGACGGGGTCCGGGATACGCATCATCACGACGCTCCATGGGACTGACATCACGATCGTCGGCCAGGACCCGTCCTTTCACGCCATCACCAAGTTCTCGATCGAGAAGTCCGATCACCTCACCGCCGTCTCGCACTACCTGCGCGATGAAACCGAACGCGCCTTCGGCTGCGCCGCGTGCAACGTGCAGGTGATCCACAACTTCATCGACCCGGCCGTCTACGACCGCTCGCGGTATCCGACGACACTTCGCGCGCAGATGTACGGGGATCGCCGGGTGCTCATGCACGTGAGCAACTTCCGCCCAGTCAAGCGGGTACGGGATGTCATTCGCGTGTTTGCAAAGGTGCACGCGCAGGTGCCGAGCGTCCTCATGATGGTGGGTGACGGGCCGGACCGTGTCGATGCCGAAGACGAGGCCCGCGCGCTCGGTGTCGCGTCATCGGTGTCGTTCCTCGGAAAGCTCGACTCGGTCGCCCCGCTACTCGCCGGCGCAGACCTGTTCCTGCTGCCGAGCCAGAACGAATCCTTCGGGCTCAGCGCCCTCGAGGCACTCGCGTGTGGCGTGCCGGTCATCGCCACCGACTCCGGCGGGATCGTCGAGGTCGTGAAGCCGGGCGAAACCGGAGCGCTCTGCGCCGTCGGCGATGTCGATGGCATGGCGCGCGCGTCGATTGAGATCCGGCGCGACGACCGGCGGTGGGCCACGATGAGCGCCGCGGCGGCGTCCGACGCGCGGGCCCGGTTCGGGCTGGACGAAATCGTCGGTCGGTACGAAGCACTCTATCGACATGCGCTGGCTTAGCGCCGTCCTCGCACTCATCCGATGGGAGAACGCACTCCTCTCCGCGTTGGGCGTGCTGCTCGGTGCGTGGTGGGTTGGCGGATCGGTGCTGGCATCGACGACCCTCGTCGCCGCAGGGGCGGCGATCGCGCTCACCGCGGTCGCCAACGCGGAGAATGACTATCAGGATCAGGCGATCGACCGGTCGGCCCATCCCGAGCGGCCGCTGCCAAGCGGCGCACTGCGACCCGTACATGCCCGGATCGTGGTGTTCAGTGGGGCGGTGATCGCGTTGCTGCTCTCCGCGTCGCTCGACGTGACGCTTGCCGCGATCACGACGG
>JANOCW010000527.1:0-4755 GCA_031412375.1 Gemmatimonadaceae bacterium
AGCCCCAACCGATGCGCTGCTCCGTCGCACGCGTCTCCTGCGAGAGCGTCGCGGCATCGAGCTCGACATCGCCGATCCCGGTTGTCTCGCCCGGAATGGTGTAGCGCCCCGTGAACACATCCTCGCCTTTCCGCCGAAACAGGTACTGGCCGACGAGGGCGAAATACTCGCTCGGGGCGAAACGCGGGAGGATGTCGATTTCCACAATGTCGCCGAGATCGCGCTCGACAGCCTGGCGGCGGTAGGCGGGCGCGAACACGTCACTGGGCACATCCGTGATGCGCGCCATCGTCTGGTCGGGGAGCTGCAGCGTGTAGCGCCCGCGAACGGTGGTCGTGATTCTCCGTGCCATGCCCACGTCGATCGCGGTCGAGAACTCGATGTCGTTCTGGCCATCGCCGGTGGGGACGTCGAAGAGATCGTCCGGATCATCCTCCTGCCCCGTGGCGAACCGGAAGACGGCCCCGACAGCGGTGCGAAGGGCGAGGCGCCGGCTCACGCCGTTCGCGAAGCTGTCGAAGAGCAGGAGCCTGGCGCCGACCTCGATGTCGCCAAGGTGACTGCGCTCGGTGGTCTGCGGCGGGCGAGTGTCGACCCCGAGCCGCATGTCCGGATCGGTGAACAAACCTTGCGCTTCGCCTGCCGAGAGCGGAGTCTGCGACGGAAAAGGGCGCGCGGCGATCGGATCCGCAGCACCCGACCCGAGGCCGAGCAGTGAGCGATAGAGCGCATTGAACGTCGCCGCGCGCTGGTCGATCGCGCCCTGGGCAGCGGAGTTCGTGCGCGGAACGAACAGGGCCGGTGCGTCCGCGGTGTCGCTCCCGTAGATCGTCTCGATCTGGTCACGGAAGCCGCGCGACTCAACGATGAGCGCTTCGGCCGCTGCACGGTTCGACTCGAGGTTCGGACAGTTGCCCGCGCCCGGATTCGCCGCGCAGGCATCGAGCGCCGCGCGCAGCGCAGCGGCAGCGCTCGTGACTTGATTGCGAAAGGCGGTGTTCGTCGTGCGGGCGACGCCGGGAACCAGCGCGGGATTGAAACCGGCGTTGCCTTCCGTCCGTGACGGATTGAAGTCCGCGCGAACATCGTTGCGCGTGCGCACGTAGGGAACCATCACGCCGATCATGAGGCGCGACGTGACCCCTATGTCGAGGCGGATGGGCACGCTCGCCGAACTGATCTCGGACGTGATGGCGGGCCGGCCGAGCGACAGCACGAAGTTGGACAATCCGCTCGCCGAGCGGATCCCCTGTTCGGATGCGGTGAGTCCGGGGAACTGGGCGACTCCGAGATCTCCGACTGCGAAATCCACGGCAAGAGGTTCCGGCGATCCCGCGCGCAGGCCGGGTGTGTTCAGGCCGAATCGCTCATTTGCACGCGAGACGAGAAATGTCGCGTCGATGCGCAACATCCCCGCCCGAAGCACCGTGGCATCGTCGAGGGCACCGAGCGGTGTTTGTGCGCGCGCCGAGCGCGGATTCAACGCGAGTGCGAAGGCGGCCGACGCGAGAATGGCGAGCGTGCGCCGGAGTACAACCAGGCTCCGCACGGAGTCGATAACGTCTTGCGGCGAAAGGAGAAAGCGGGCGGCGATGTCGTTGACGAGCGGGGCGGAGGTTACCATCCTTCTCCCGCACTGTCAACTCGAAACGCCCCCACCGTGACCATCGTCGCGCCCCCTCGCATCCCGTGGCAAATCACGGGAAATCATTGGCTGTCGCTGCCGTGCATCCATCCGGCTGATGGTGCGGTCCACGCACTTGGGGTCGTGCACCGCGGCGCGCGCGCCGCGATTGAGATTGCGGGCGGCGCAGGCTTCCTCGGCGGAGGCGAGCCTGCGCTTCTCCGCCCGACGGTGACGGTGAACGGGCGCACGGTTCCACTTGGCGCAGAAGGCATGGCGTGGGAGCGTGCGCTCGAGTGGATTCCCACCTTCAGCTGCTCGGTCGGGAACCTGCTCGTGCGCGGGACGATTTTCGCGCCGCACGGCCGGGATGCCGACATGCCCGGCGCCGTCTATCTGTTGGCCGTGGACAATCGCGGCTCCGACACGGTGACGGTGGGCTGCAACCTCGAAGGACGGCTCGGCCATCGCCAACAGCGGGTGCGGTCGGCACGCCCGTTCGATGACGCGCATCGCGCGACGCGTGGGGAAAACGACGTCCTCGTCCTGGAGGGCGCAGCGCTTCCGGGCCTCCTCGCGCTCGCGCTCGGCGCCGATGAGGAAGCGACGATCGAGATCGACGATGCGACCCAGCCATCGTTCGCCCTGCGGCGCACGGTCACGATCGAGCCGGGAGCGCGGGCGCACTGCGCGTTCTACATCGCTGCCGGCCAGGAGCGTGATGGGGCGCAGGCGACCGTCGCCGCGCTCCGCCGCCGTGGGTGGCGCGAGCTGCTGTCGGCGACGCGTGACGCGCTGCGTGCGCTGGAGCAGACGACGGCGCACGAGGAGATGGATCGCCTGATCAATCGCAACCTTCTCTTCTCGTACTTCTACGCGGTGGCTCGGGCCCTCGACGATGCGCACTACTACCTGATCCGAACCCGCGCGCCGTGGAATGGCCGCGGCGTGACGGTCCGCGAGTGGGACGCGCTGATCTGGACGATCCCTGCCGTGCAGCTCGCCGACCCGCCCCTCGCCCGCGAGCTCCTGCTCCGCGCCTGCGAGCTTCACGGCTACGCACCCGGACAGGGCGTGCATTACCTCGACGGCTCGTTGTTCGACCCCGGATTCTCCCTCGAAGGCGCCGCGGCGTTCGCGATCGCCACCGACCGGTACATCCGTGAGACGGGGGACGACCAGATCGTCGACGAACCCGTGCTCGCGGACACGCTTTACATCTCGTCGGAAGAGATCGCGCGGCGACGCGACCAGCGCATTCCGCTGTATTCGACGGAAGTCACCCCGTCGGGCACGATGCCCGCCCATCCGTACACGCTGCACGGCAACGCGGTCACGGCGCAGGCGCTGGATGTGTTTCGCAGGACACTGGATGAGGAGACGGCGAAGGAGGTGGAGTCGCCCGATGCGGTCCGGGCAGCCCTGCGTCGGCACTTCGGGGTCGAGCAGGGAGGGAAGGCGGGGTTCGCCTCGGCGATCGACCTCGCGGGCAAGTCCGACACCGCGGATGATCCGGTCGCGTCGGCGCTCTGGCTGCCTTTGTATGAGGCGGTCGATCGCCAGGACTCCCTGTACCGGCGAACCGTTCGCGGGATCGGGGCCGAACCGGGATCGCTCGCGCAGCAGTGCGCGCGCCTCATCGGGCCCGAGGCCGGGGCCGTGCTGCAGTGGCTGCGCCGCGCGCCGCTCGACAATGGGTGCGCCGCGGAGATCGTGGACGCCGACGGCCTCGCTATTGGAAATGGCGGCGATGCATCGTTGTCCGGGCTCGTGGCGTGGTGCGCGTGGTATGCGGTGCACGCGCTTGGCATACGGCCCTCGGCGTGACGACCGTCTTCGCTTGTCGTCCCTCCGACGGAAGGCTACATTATGCTCGCGCGGGAATAGCTCAGTTGGTAGAGCACAACCTTGCCAAGGTTGGGGTCGCGGGTTCGAGTCCCGTTTCCCGCTCTGGTGGCGAAATCGACGGGAAAGGCGGACTGCCTTTCCCGTTTCGCGTTTCCGGATGTTGCGGTATCGTGGATTGAGGTGCGCAGTCGATGGAAGGCAGGCCGTCCGCCGGGATGGCGAAATCGGTAGACGCACGAGACTTAAAATCTTGTGGGGGCAACCCCATCCGGGTTCGATTCCCGGTCCCGGCATAGCTCGCGAGGCACGCTGCAACCTGCCTGCCTGCGCGTCGCCACCACCAGGCTCATCCACCAGCGGATTGTGGCCCGTTCCGTGCAAATCGTGCCTGCTCATCCCAGGAGGCACATATGGAAAGAGGCATTGATTTCCTGAAGGCGCAGGTCAACAACTCGGTCATGCAGCACCAGACCTTTCTCCAGGCGCTGGAGGACCACGAGGGCCAGGCTGAGGACCCGCGTTTCCGCGATCTGTGCGGCCGGCACATCCCGCGCATGCGCGAGCATCAGCGCATGCTCGAGCAATACCAGCAGCAGATCGGAGCCGAGTCCGGGATCGTGAAGAAAGCGCTCGGGAAGGCCCTGGGCGTCGCGCGCGACCTGGCCGATGCCGGACGCGAGAGCGATTTCCTGCGGCTCGTCGGCGACATCGTCATGGCGCGCCAGGCCGAGGACACGTTCAAGACCTTCCGTGAGGCGGGCAAGTTGCTCGCGAACAGTCAGCTGCAGCAGATCGGCGACGTCGGCGAGCGGCACCATGACGAATACGTGAAGGAGGCAAACCGCCTCGTTCAACAGATGTTCGTCGAGCATGTGCAGGGCGTCGACGCGGCAACGAAGCCACGGGCGAGCACCGAAGCGCGCCCCTGATCGACCGCGGGGCATGAACGGGGACGCGAGAGCCCGCTCTCGCGTCCCCGTTTGCACATCTCGCATCCACGGCCGTTGGTCGCGCACGAAACGCTGCCACCAGTTCCCCCAGCGCCAGCGCCCGCTGATATTCCGCGCATGACTGACGTCGTCGCACTCGCCGCGGAACTCCTGACCATCGACTCGACGAGCGGCAGCGAAGGCCGGGTCGTCGACTTCGTCTCGCGGTGGCTCGTCTCGCGCGGCTGGAACGTCTCGCTCCAGCAGGTGACACCGGGTCGAGCGAACGTGTGGGCGACGCGTGCCGGCGGCGGCGTGACGCTGTCCACTCACCTCGATACGGTCGCGCCCCAC
>JANOCW010000528.1:0-4461 GCA_031412375.1 Gemmatimonadaceae bacterium
TGCGTAGGGCAATCGTGTCGCCGCGCGTGTTCAAGGCACCTGCGATCAGGCCTCGTCGATCGCTCGCCGATGCCAGTGCCGTCCCACTCCTCTCGCAGACGGTCCCCGCAAGCTGGCGTGCCGCGGGCGTGCGGATCTGTAGCGAGACGGTTGGGTCGGTGAATCCCACTCGCGACCGGTGCACTGCACCGATGGAATCGAGCGAGGGCGAGTGCACTTCGACTTCATAGGCGCCGGGCAGCACGTCGGCGACGGTGAACCGCCCGGCGGCGTTGGTGACTCCGGTCAGGGACGTTCCAATGAGCGTGACTCGGGCTCCTTCAACCGGCCGGCCCGACGTCGAGTCGACCACGGTTCCGGCGAGCAGCAGCGGTGCCCGGGCCCACAGCGTGTCGAGTCCTCTCCGCACGAGCAGGAGTTCGCCCCCGCTGATCTTGATGCCGGTGACGCGAACTTCCGACACGGGCAGCGCACCGGGAACCCCGCTGGTTGCCCGGCCGACACGTCGCTCCAGCAGCGGCATGCGGATTTCCCAGCGCGAGATCACCCATCCGCTGTTCGTCATGCGAACGAACTCCATGTCGCCGCCGGCCCGCTCTGCGCGTTCCCGGAGAATGTTGGCGTAACGGAACTCCATGCTTCGAAGCTCGGAAGACTTGCGGTCGACCCAGAGCGTTCCCTGGATCTCGGCGATGCGTCGGCGAGCGGGGGTCGGCTCGAAGGCGATGCCCACGCGGGCGGCGTCGGAGGTCGGGGCGATCCGGAAGCAGTGGTCCACGAGGAACAGGTCCGAGAGCAGGACATCGAGGTCGGGCGCCTGGTAGGTCATCGACCCATCCTCGTGCGCAATGACATAGCCGGCACGACTGAGGCTGTCCGACGAGAGCGAGCGCCACGGCTGCCGCATGGACTCCGCGCGGATGCTGCTGCTCTGCTCCCTGATGCGACCTGCCGGCTCGACGACGCGCTCGTAGAGGAGCGTCGTCGCGGCTTCGCCCTGGCCGGTCGCGGTGAGCTGCAGGCCCGCGAGCGCCCCGCGAACCTGTTCCCAGACGAGGTACGTACCAGCAGTCGAGTCACCGGGCGAACGGCAGGGGTTCTGGCCCACCACTGCAACGGTACTCAGCCTCACGGGCAGCCCCGTGAGCACCAGGCGTTGTGTTGCGTCCGCGCCAGGCTGCAGTACGAAGGGACCGTACGACACCGGGCGAAACCCGATCCGCTGGGTGCGCACACGATAAGTCCCCGCCGTCGGGGCCATCAGCCGATATTCGCCGCGCTCGTTGGTGAGCGCGCGCGTGATGACGGTCGCGTCGCCGTCCAGCAACTGTACCAGGACTCCGGCGACGGGCGCGTCGCGTTCGTCGGCCACGGTTCCGCGCAGGACTTGAGCCTGCATCAGCGCGGGAAGCGACAGCAGGATGGCTACCACAGTGCACCGGTTCGCACCGCTCACGGCACGATCGGACGCATTCCGCCCGCCGGCAGGTTCTCGTGCACGTACCGGGTCAGCAGGCCGAACAGGTGCAGTCGCGTGCCCGGTCCCTCGAAGATGCCATGCGACCGGTTGGGATACGCCATCATCGTGAACGGCTTGTTGGCGGCGACGAGCGCGTTCACCAGTTGCTCCGTTCCCTGATAGTGCACGTTGTCGTCGCCGGTGCCATGGACCACGAGCAGGTTGCCGCGCAGTCCGGCGGCGTAATGAATGGGCGATGCATCGTGATAGGCGGCCGAGTCCGTGGAGGGAAGCCCGACGTATCGCTCCTGATAGATCGTGTCGTAGTTGCGGACATCGGGAACGGGGGCGACGGACATGCCCATTCGAAACACCTCGGGCGCACGGAACATGAGGTGCAGCGTGGTCGATCCACCCCCGCTCCATCCCCACACGCCCATGCGCGTGGAATCGACGTCCGGACGGCGGCCGATGACGCGCGCGGCAGCCCCGAGCTCGCGGACGCGCAGGGCGCCAATCTGGTTGCGGACCGCCTTTCGCCAATCACGGCCGCGCGGGCCCGGCGTACCGCGGTTGTCGACGCTGGCGACGGTGTAGCCCTGCTGCGTGAGCATCAAATGCCAGAGCCACTGCGCTCCACCGTAGGCGTCGCGCACCGTCTGGTCCCATGGCTCACCATAGACATGAAACAGCACGGGGTACCTCTTCGCCGGATCGTAGTTCGGCGGCTTCATTATATACGAATCCAGCTTGATGCCGTCGCCGATGTCGGTCTGGAAGAACTCGGCGTTGCCGCGCTCGAGCGTGGCCAGTCGCGCGGCAAGTGAGTCGTTCACGACGAGCCTGCGGACCACGGAGTGCGCAGGCAGCCGGACGAGTGACGTCGCCGGGGGGACGCCCCACGAGGACATCGAGTGGATGGCGAACCTCGCGCCGGGCGCGATGTCGTAGGCGTGGTTACCGCGCGCCCCTGCCGGGGTCAGCCGCTGGGGCTTGCCGGTGCCGTCCAGGCGGATGCGCCAGAGGAACATCCGGGTGGCGTTCTCCGGCGACGCATGAAAGTAGAGCCAACCCCCGCGCGTATCGATCCTGGCGACCTTCATCACATCGTACGGCCCTTTCGTGATCAGCCGCATCCTGCCATCGCGGGCAACGAGGTACGCATGTCGCCATCCGTCGCGCTCGCTCACCCAGATGAAGGAGACGCCATCCGGGGTCCAATGCAGTGACGGCCCCGGCCCGTGATCGACGTGATCGTCGTAGATGTCGATCCAGGCGCTGTCGCGCTCGACGAGGGCCGCACGGGAGCGACCGGTGGCGGCTTCACAGAAGTAGAGCGTGTTGACGGTCTGCCGTCGGTTCAGCTGCTGAATCGTGATCTCGCGCGCCCCCGGAGCCCAGTCCATGCGCGCGATGTAGTTCTGGCGCGGATCACCCGGGACGTCGCACCACGTTGGCTCGCCACCCATTGCGCTGACGACGCCGACGCGGGCAGACGAGTTCTGCGTCCCGGCCTTCGGGTACTGCACGGGAACGGTGAAGGAGTACAGCGAATCGGTGTTGTTGATGAGGAGGAAGTCGCGCACTCCAGTGGCGTCGAGCTGCCAGAAGGCGATCCTCGTTCCGTCAGCGCTCCAGCGGAACCCGTCGCGGAGAAACAGCTCCTCCTCGTACACCCAGTCAAAGGTGCCGTTGATGGTCGTCTTCGACCCGTCGCTGGTGAGGCGCGTAATGCGCCCGTCCTCGAGCGACTCGACGTAGATGTCGTGCTCGCGCACGTACGCCACCCGCCGCCCATCGGGGGAAAACTTCGCGAACTGAAGTGTCGATGGCTTCGCGTCCGGGCCACCCAGCTTTCGCAGTCGGCGCGACGCCACGTCGAGCACCCAGAAATCGGCCCGGGTGTTCGCGCGCCAGACGCGCGTGGAGTTGGTCAGCACGAGCAGGCGGGTACGATCGGCCGACCAGTGATAGCTCTCGAGCTCGAGGGCATCGGCCTGCCCTTGCGGTTTGAGGAGGTCCGCGCTGATGACCACCGCGCGCCGTCCCGTCGCCGCGTCATAGCGAACGAGCTCGTTGCCCGCGCCGCCCGCGGCCTGTTCGACCGTCGTATACGTGCTGTCGTTCAGCCACGCCGATTCCCCGAACGACTTTGCGGCGAACTCGCGCGAGGCGAAGATGCGTTGCAGAGTGAGCTTCGACGGATCGCTCGCCTGCTGCGCGGTCGCCGCCGTTGCGGCGAGTGGGAAAACAAGCAGCACGGTGCCGAGGGAGCGAAACCGTGCGCGCGCGGTGATGTGCAGCATGTCGGATTCGAGGGAGAAGTGACGGTTGAGCTGATTCTGCACCGGCGATCGGGGATGCGCCAGCGAGTGGGCGGCCGCGATTCGCGGCGGTGGGTGCCTCACGAGTCGCGACACCGCTCGCAGGTCAGGTCCCCAGGATGGCGAGAACGTCGGCGGCGCTTCGGACCGTGGCGAACTCGCCATGAAGACTCGCCAACGCGGCGCGATGCATGAGATCCGCACTGTAGTGGGCTCCATCCGGGCCGCGGCGCTCGAACGTCGCCGTTGCATCCTCCACTACGGTGACGGTGAAGCCAAGGTTGCCCGCCATCCGAATGGTGGACGAGACGCAGTGGTCGGTCGTGATGCCGGCGACGACGAGCGCCTCGATGCCGTGGGCGCGCAGGTGCGCCTCGAGGTCAGTGCCGATGAACGCGCTGTTGACGTGCTTGCGGAAGACGGGCTCGTCGGCCGCCGGCCGCGCCTCGGCCTTGAAGGCGTGGCCCGGCGAGTCTTCGCGAAGCGGAGACTGCGGTTCGAGCGACAGGTGCTGCACGTGGATGACCGGCCGGCCCACGGCGCGCCAGGCGCCGAGCAGCAGGGCGATCCGTTGTTCTGCGTCGGGGTTGTTCCGCGCTCCCCAGCGCGGGTCGTCGAGGCCCTGCTGCACGTCGATCAGGAGCAGGGCTGCGCCCTGGGATGGACTCACATGAACCT
>JANOCW010000529.1:0-2916 GCA_031412375.1 Gemmatimonadaceae bacterium
GTCGTCACGACGACGTCGGGTGCGATACACGGCGGAGTGCTACGGAGCGATCTCACCGACGCGGTTGTGCTGGTCAACGGCGCAGGCGAGGAGATCCGGATTCTGCGCCGGGAGATCGTCGATATGCAGCCCGGCACGGTATCGGTCATGCCGCCCGGTCTGGCGACCGAGCTTTCGCGGCAGGAGCTCACCGATCTCCTGGCGTTCCTGAAAGCCACGCGGTCCGGCGCGAACTGACGCCCCACAGGTTCTGGCTTTACCCGCCCTCGTAACCGCGCCGCCATCGAAGGCGATGTCCGGGATCCTTCGTCTTGACCGTGAGGGTATGCCGGCCTTCGGCCTTGACCCCCCTGGGCGTAAACGTCAGCACATAACTCGATCGGAACTCGTCCAGCGCCTGCTCGAACAATGCGGACAGCGATGTTCCCGCTGTGAGTTGGTACACCGCACCGCCTGTACGAGTCGCGGCTTCGGTCAGCAGCCGGAGATTCGGACCCCCGCTGTAAGGGACGAAGCGGCCGTTTCCCTGGCGAGAACGTGTTGTGAGAACATGCTGCGGCATCGGAGACGACACCAGCGTCAGGTAGAGCACGGCGTGGGAGTAGCCGGCGAGTGACGCGAGGCCGGAGGCGTCGAGGAAGCTCATGTTGTCGAGGCCATCGCTGAAACCGAACACGAGTTGTGGCCGGTCTGAGTGCGGGAACGCTATCAGCGACGCTGCCAGGGCGTTATATAACGAGGTCGCCCCGCCGGCAGTGATTCGATCGAGGGGGATGGGAACACCGCCCGGCTGCAGGCCCGAGACGTCGGTCGCATCTCCAGCAAACGTGATGAGACGGAGCCGATCGTTGGGCTGCAGCGATTCGGCGATGCGTTGCACATCGGCATTGAAGTGTTCGAGCGCCCGCCCTTTCACGCTTCCGCTCGTATCGACTACGAGCGTCACGTCCACGGCAAGCGATTCGCCCGCGGCGCAGGTGAAGTTCTGCGCAACGCCGTTGTCCTGAAGCGTGAAGTCCGACGAGGTGAGGCCCAGCACCGGTCGATTGAGCGCCGTCACCGACACCGGAACACGCACCACATCCACACCTGACCGGATGGTCGTTGGCGCCTGCTGCGCTGAGATACCTGTCAGCGTGCACGCCGTTGCGATGGCGGCGAGAACCAGGCCCTTGCGAATCATGGTTTCACGGCCTCGCGGAGCTGCGACATGAGCGTTTGCCACAAGCGCGTCGCTGGAAATGTGTAGAAGTTCCACGGATCGAGCGGCGGCTGCACCGACAGCATGCGGTTCATCAGCGCCGCGGCTTCGTCAGCCTGATGATTCGCGACGAGGGCCACGGCGAGCGCCGTCGTGGCCGACTGTGCGTACGGCACCTCTGAGCATGCCAGCCGGTAAGACGCGATCGCCTCGTCGAGCCGTCCCACGCGCTCGAGGGCGCGACCTTTGAAGAGATGCAGCCAGTAGCGAAGGACGGCATCGCCAGGTTCACCGGCCTGGGCGAAATGCGTCAGGGCCTCGTCGGCGCGGCCTCGCCGCAGCTCGAAAAATCCCCATCGGAGATGGGCCTCCTGACGCGTCGCGGTGAACCCGGCAGCGTCCTCGAAGCGCGCGGCAATCCGCGATGCCGTCAGTCCGGAGGGAGGCCGGTACTCCGCCTCGTCACGACGGTCGGGCCAGGTTAGCGATTCCTGGAACACTGCGCGAGCCAGCGCCCACTCAGGATCTTTCGGGAAGCGGCTCTCCGCGTGCGCGATGTGCGAGCCGAGCGCCGACTGGCCGCGAAACCGCTCGAGTACCGCGATGGCGGCGACGTGCCAGGTTCGCTCGGCCGGCAGAGGCGGCCCTTCGCGCAGCACATTGCAGGCCCATTCGACGACATCGGACGCCGACGGCGAGGCGAGTGCGCCGAGGTTGTCCCTGAACATCTCCCTGAGCTCCGGGTCGGCGGCGCGCATCGTGGGACCATCGGCGGTGACATCCGGATTGGCGTTGATCAGGTCGAGCGCGTAAGTCGCCATCGCGAGACGGCGCCGGGCTTGTTGCGAGGGCTCGACGAGGATCCAGGCTGGAGCGGCTTTCCGCAGATTCTCGAATGATGAAGTGAAGGCCTGCACCGAATCGAACAGGAGGGGCCGGCCGCCTCGTTCGTAACGGTCCATGGACTCGAGGACCGGCCCGGACACGCCACTGGGGAGTGTCGCGGCAGTCGAGCCAACCCGTTCCGGGCGTGCCGTCGCCCCTGGGATGGTTGCAACCGGGGCCGCTGCCACATACACGCGCCGGGCTCGGGCGATGGCATTGGCGCGTCTCACGCGAACCTCGAGCTTGTGAGTGGATCCATCGCCCGCCGGTGTCACGCCGAACACATACTGGTGTCGCAGTTCTTCAGCGATCCGCGCAAACGTGCGTGGCAGGTCATCTCGATCGAGCAGCTTGTAATACCCGCCGCCGGTATCTTCAGCGAGCGTGCGCAGCGGCGGCTCGTTGAGGCCCTCAATGCCACGCATGCCGACGGCGTAGACCATCACTCCAAACTGCTCCGCATACCGCCCGACGTCTTTTGGTCCCTGCATGCCCGCATTATCCATGCCGTCGGTAATCACCAGGACAACACGGCGGGGCGTTTCCGCGTCTTTCGACACCGCGTCGATGCCACACTGAATCGCGTTCCAAACAGCGCTCCCAGCCGACCGACGCAGGGACGAGAGATCTACCGAGAAGATATTGCCGGAGGCGGTCATCGAGCTTACGCATGGGACGCCTACTCCGGCGACGGTCGCGTTCACCCAGCCGAGCAGTGTCTTGGCGTTGGCCGTGAACCGCGGGCTGATCTCCGTGGAGTACCCAAAGGCGCCGATCGTCGCGCGGTCACCCGGTTGAAACCGCGCAATCAATTCGTTGACGGCCTGGCG
>JANOCW010000530.1:0-4798 GCA_031412375.1 Gemmatimonadaceae bacterium
AGCCGCTGAGGCTGCGTGGCAGGTGGCGTCGTCGAGCGCGCTCGAAGGTGCTCTGGGCAGACCGTGCCCTGCGGCGGATGGTACTGGAGTCGGCCGCTCCGCTGTCCCGCGCGACGGGACCGTGCCCCGCGACCGCTGCGACCGGTTGAGCGTCACCGTGCGTCCCCGGAATTGCACCAAGTAGCGGGGACAAACCAAGAAGGAGCTGCGCGCAGCGGAGCATGTCTATCAATCGCCGCGAGCTTCCGCGGGGGCAAGACCCTGGGCACTTCGTATTTAGCGAAGCTGGCGCGCGAGGACCGACCAGAGAATCCGGACGCTCTGATGGGTGCAGGCCCCGGGGCCGGCACGCTACCTTCCCGGCAACCGCGGGGTGTGCACCGTGCGTCCCGCGCCCTCCCGCTGCCCTGGAGCATGGCGACCATTCTCTGTGTCGACGACGATGCGTCCGTCTGCGCTGCCCTCGAAGGCACCCTCAAGCGCGCCGGGCACCTGCCGATCATCGCGGACGGGGTGCCGGAGGCGCTGCAGGCGATCGCGAAGGGCGGCGTAGACCTCATCATCTCCGATTACCAGATGCCTGGGCTCACGGGCATCGAGTTCCTCACTGTCCTCGAGACGGAAGGATATGACGTCCCGCTGATCATGCTGACCGGCTACGCGAGCATCGATCACGCGGTGGCGGCAGTGAAGGCGGGGGCCATCGATTACTTGCAGAAGCCGTTCGAGCGGGAGTTGCTCGAGCTCGCCGTGGCGCAGGCTCTGGCCTACGCTCGGCTGCGTCGAGAGAACGAGACGCTTCGGCGCGAAGTCACGGAGTTTCGCGCGGAGCGCGAGATCGTGGGCGCCAGCCCCGCCATCCTGCATGTGCTCGAGACGATCGCGATGGCGTCGCGCACGCGAGCGACCGTGCTGCTGGAGGGTGAACGAGGCACGGGGAAGGAGCTCTTCGCGCGTGCGCTGCACGACGGCAGCGACCGTCGAAACGGGCCGTTCGTCAAGGTGAGCTGCGCGGCGCTTCCCGGGGACCTCATCGAGGGCTCGCTGTTCGGACACGAGCGTGGTGCACTGCCCGGCGCGGTGCGTCGTGTCGAAGGCGCCTTCGAGCGCGCGCACCGGGGCACGCTGCTCCTCGATGAGATTGGCGACCTGCGCATCGACCTGCAGGCGAAGCTCCTTCGTGTCCTCGAGGAGCACGCGTTCGAGCGCGTCGGCGGCGCTACGCCCGTCCAGGTGGACGTACGGGTCATCGCAACGACCAACCGCGATCTTGCCGCCGAAGCAGAGGCCGGACGATTTCGCCTCGATCTGTTCTATCGCCTGAGCGTCGTTTCGGTCCGGATCCCACCGCTCCGCGAGCGCACGGGGGATATCGCGTTGCTCGCCAGCCGCTTCGCCCAGCGGGCTGCGGTCGAAATGAACAAGGAGATCGAGGGCCTCGCACCCGATGCGCTTGCCATCCTCGATCGGCACGAGTGGGCCGGGAACGTGCGGGAGCTCCAGCATGCCATCGACCGCGCCGTCGTGCTGACGACGACCCCTGTCCTCGGTGCAGAGCTCTTCGAGCCGGAGCGCGACGCGACGCAACAACGCGCCAGTGATCCGGCGAAGGCCGACGTGTGGGCGACGCGGCACACAGCGCCGGGGACCATCGTGCTCACGACCCTCGACGTCGGTGAGGCAGAACACATTCTCATCCACCATGCGCTGGCCGCGACCGACGGGAATCGCACCCGCGCGGCGAAGCTGCTCGGGATCAGTGTCCGCACCCTGAGGAACAAGCTCAACGTTCGTCGCCCGGATGTCGAAGTCCGCAGCCGCGCGCCCGACGACTCCTCGGCCTGACGCACCCCCGCGGCGAGATCCGCGTTTCCTCGGAGGGTCGAATATCGTCCTTGTGATGAAGCTCGACCTACCGGTCGAGCACCATCCCGGGCCGCCGGTCTCCGCCGCCCGCCGCCCGAGTCCATGCCGCGGTCGCGCGCCTCCGGGCTGGCCGTTGCCTGCCGCCCAGTGACCATGACCGACATCGACCGCGTCGTCCAGCATGTCCTCCACGATCCCCTGGTGTCCCGCGTCTTTCTCGCGTTCACCGTCGGCTTGCTGCTCAGTTGCTCCGCGGAATTCGCGGCGGGGCAGGGGGCGGTGCAGTCGACTTTGCGCGCTCCGCAGCCGGTGCACTCGGCCTCCCTTGGCCTGCAGCGCCGCGTCACGGCGCCGCCTCGTTGAGCGGCCTTCCGGTACGGTTGGGTGAAGCCGTCCGCGCCGCCATCCTCGGCGCGGCACTCGCGGGATGCTCCGAGGGAACGGCGACGTCCGGTCTCGAAGGGCCGGCTGCAGTGGCGACCGTGTCCATCGCGTCGTCGACCCGCTCCCTCACGATCGGCCAGAGCGCACAGCTCTCTGCAATCGGCAGGGATCGCGACGGGAAGATCGTCGCCGACCGCGTGGTCGCGTGGAACTCGGACGCGCCGCTCGTCGCGTCGGTGACGGAACAGGGACTGGTCGCCGCGCACCGGGCGGGGTCGGCCACGATCTCCGCGGACATCGATGGCCGGACCTCGTCCGTGGTGTTCATCATCGCCGAGGTTTCCGTGGCATCCCTGAGCGTGACGCCGGGCGTGGCCGCCCTGACCGTCGGCGGCACTCGACAGCTCGTCGCAACCGTGCAGGATGCGGCCGGGAACATACTCACCAATCGGAACGTCGGCTGGACGACGAGCAACGCATCCGTCGTCTCAGTGTCCACGACGGGATTCATCTCCGCGCGTGCTGCCGGCTTTGCGACGATCACCGTCGAGAGTGACGCCAGGCGCCGCACCGTGGCAGTGACCGTGTGCTCGACCACGGGACTCTACGTGACGGGAATTTATCCGGCAGCGCTCTCGCCGGGTGGCAAGGGAACCATCGCCGGATGCAACTTCGTGGCGACTCCTGGCGGCAACACCGTCACGGTCGACGGCACGACACTCGTCGTCGAAGGTGCGACGCCGACCGAGCTGAGCGTCGCCGTTCCCGCGGCACTGCAGTACGAGTGCGTCCCCGAGCGCCAGGTGACGCTCAGTGTGTCCGCTGGCAGTGCGGTTGCCACGCGCCTTCACCGATGGGCCGCCGCGAAGCAGCATGCGCTCGGCGTCGGAGATGCGGTGACGCTGCTCGACGCCGTGGGCGCCCGATGCAATGAGCTGGTGGGTGGCGGCAGCCGCTACTTCATTAGCGTCTTCAACACGACCGGGTCGCTGACGGACCAGACGAGCGTGACCCTTCGCGGGCTCGCTGGCGCGCCGCTCGTGGCTGCCGCTTCCGCTCCCTCGGCTTCAACGCCGGCCCCGGATCTTCGCACCAGTCGTTCGAGAGCCCATCTCGCCGCTGAGCATGCGCGGTCATCACAGTCGGTGAACGCATCACCCGCCGCGCATGGCGCGGTGCTCGACGCCAGCGCGGACGTCGCCAGAACGCTCGGCGCTCCAGCGCGATACCGTGCGGCGCGTCGAGGCAGACCGGCGGGCGGCGCAGCAGGAACGGCCGGATCGGGTGCGCCCTCGCTCGCGGTCCGTGCCACCGCACCTGCCGTCGGTGACATCGTCGCGATGCGCGTCTGGAAGCACGACAGCGGGAGCTGCAATCAGTTCGACGAGGTCACGACGAGAACGGTCTACGTCGGCACGCGTTCGATCATACGCGAGGATGTTGCAGCGCCGCTCGCAGGCACGATGGACGACTATTTCGGCACGCTCGGTCGGGAGTTCGATGCCACCATGTTCCCGCTGCTCGCGGAGAACTTCGGCAACCCGCTGGTGCTCGATCCCCAGCTCGATGCGAATGGGCGGATCATCATGGTGTTCACGAAGCGCGTGAACGACGATGGACTCGCCGGCTTCGTGATCAGCTGCGATTTCTACCCGCGCGGTGTGGCACCGTCGAGCAACGAAGGGGAAGTCTTCTACGCATTCGTGCCGACCGATCCCACGCTGGGGTATCCATCCGGTCTGCTCACGAGAGACAAGTGGCGCCGCGAGATCCGCTCGACGCTCGTTCATGAGGCCAAGCACATCACGTCGTTCGCCGAGCGCTTTTCACGCGATGCCCGATTCGAGGAAGGGTGGCTCGAGGAAGCCACTGCCATGCATGCGGAAGAGCTGTGGAGCCGCGCGAGCTACGGATCGGTCTGGAAGGGAAACACTACTTACGCGACGAGCCTGTACTGCGATGTGCGCCAGGCGCGGCCGGAGTGCTCCGATCGCCCTTACGTGATGCTGTCACACTTCAGCCTTCTGTACGACTATCTCGCATCGGTAGAAACGCTGTCCCCGCTCGGCAGCACCGGTCCGGCCGACTACAGCTACTATGGAAGCGCATGGGCGTTCATCCGCTGGATCATCGATCACCACGCCGCGAACGACGCCTCCTTCCTCAAGCCGCTCACGCAGGGCACGGCCGTGGGCCTGGAGAACGTCGCACAGCGCACCAGCCGGACGTTCGGGGAACTGATCGGCGACTGGTCGCTCGCGATGGCTGTCGATGACTATCCGAACGTCGTCGTCGTGCGTCCCGCGCTTTCCTTCCCGAGCTGGCAGACGCGTGACATCTTCGCCGCGCTGAACCGCGACTACGCGGGCTTCCCGCGTCCCGTCCCCCTCGCGACACGCCCCGTGCAGTTCGGCGCATTCACCGGTGACGTGACTCTACGCGGCGGCACCGCAGCGGTGTTCGAGCTGTCGGGAACGCAGCTCAACTCCCAGCTTCTCGAGCTCCGCACCGCCGCGGGCGGATCTCCCCCCGCCAACATGCGCATCGC
>JANOCW010000531.1:0-5772 GCA_031412375.1 Gemmatimonadaceae bacterium
CCGTCGGGATCGCGCGCTCCGCGGTCACCCGTGCGCGCGGTGAGATCTACCGCGCCCGCAGCCAGTACCTCCCGCAGGTCGGCGGCACGGCGCGTTACTCACGCACGCTGTCCTCCGAGTTCGAGAGCATCGGCGGCAGCGCTCCGGCCCCCGACCCGACGGCGCCTCCGATTCCCCCCGGTCCGTGCGATGCCTACATCCGCGATGCAACTGCTACGACGGCCGAGCGTCTCGCCGGACTCGAGGACGCCACCCGCTGCGCCACCGGCGGCTCGCCGTTCGACTTCGGCGATCTCCCGTTCGGACAGAAGAACCAGTACAGCCTCGGGCTCGACGTCTCGCAACCCATCTTTGCCGGTGGACGCATTTCCGCGACGAACGCCATCGCGCGCTCCGGCCGCCGCACGGCCGACATCGAGCTCGCCGCATCACGCGCGCAACTCCGCCTCGACGTCACCGAGGCGTACTTCGATGCGGCGCTGACCGACCGGCTGGTGCAGATCGCCGATTCATCGCTCGTCCAGACGGAAACGGTCTTCAGGCAGACCAAGCTCGCGCGCACGGTCGGCGACAAGTCCGAGTTCGATCTCCTCCGCGCGCAGGTGACCCGCGACAACCAGCGACCGCTGGTCATCCAGCGCCGCACGCAGCGTGATCTCGCATACCTCCGGCTCAAGCAGCTGCTCAACCTTCCATACGACCAGCAGCTCCTGATCGGGGGCGACATCGATGATGCCGAGAGCCTCGAGCTGGCTGTCGGCGCCCTCCCCGCGCCTGACACATCGGCGACCGCACGCGCCACGGTGCGGCAGGCGGATGAAGCGGTCGCGGTGCAGGAAGGCCTGCTGCGGATCCAGCGCTCGCAGCGGCTCCCCGCCGTGAGCGTGTCATCGACCCTCGGTCGCGTCGCATATCCCGCGGGCGGGCTTCCAGGCTGGAGCGACTTCCGCCAGAACTGGTCGGTCGGCGTCGGGCTGAGCGTGCCGATATTCACCGGCGGCCGCATCCGCGGAGACGCGCTGGTGGCCCGCGCGAATCTCGACGAGGCTCGCCTCCGTCTTCAGCAGACGACGGAGCTCGCCGCACTCGATGCGCGCTCGTCGCTGGCCGCGCTTGCCGAGGCGGAAGCGGCGTGGGAAGCGAGCGCAGGCACCGCCGAGCAGGCGGCTCGAGCCTACAGGATCGCCGACGTGCGCTTCCGCGAAGGGATCTCGACGCAGGTCGAGCTTTCCGAGTCGCGAATCCTGCTTCAGGAGGCGCAAGGGTACCGCGCACTCGCTGCCCGGAATCTCCAGGTCGCCCGCGTGCGCCTCGCGCTGCTTCGGGATCTCCCGCTCGGCGCCGGCGGCGGACAGCAGGCCAACACCCGCGCACAGCAGCAACAGCAGCAGCAACAACAGCCTTCGCAGCAGGGACAGATGGCGCCACGGCAGAGTGCCGGCGGCGCGACAACGACTTCCGGAGGGATCGTTCCATGAGTGCGGTGATCACGAGGACGCAGATTGCGATGACGATGGCCGGGCTCCTGCTGCTCTCGGTCGGGTGCAAGGGCAGCGACACCGCGCAGGCCGCCGCCGGCCCGGCGACGGTCTCGGTGAGCCCGGAGAACATCATCATTGTTTCGTCGACCCGGCTCGAGTCGGGTCCCGCGATCTCGGGCGCCCTCGCTCCTGAGCAGAGCGCCGCGATTCGCGCCGAGGTCGGCGGATCGGTGATCGCGATCTATGTCGAGGCAGGGCAGCGCGTGGCCCGCGGCACCCGGCTCGCGAAGATCGACGATGCCGGGATCCAGGACTCCTGGCTCTCCGCGCGCTCCGGCGTCACGTCGGCACAGAGCTCGGCCGACCTCGCGAAGCGCGAGGAAGCGCGGGCGGTCAGCCTGGCAGAAGCCGGCGCGATTGCGGACCGCGACGTCGAGGGTGCACGCCGCGGAAACATCGCCGCGCAGGCACAGCTCGCCGATGCACGCGCGCGCCTCGCGCTCGCGGAGAAGCAGCTCTCCAACACCGTGGTCACCGCGCCCTTCGACGGCGTCGTGAGCGAGCGGCAGGTGTCTGCGGGCGATGTCGTCTCGCCGGGCGGCGCGATGTTCACCGTCGTGGACCCCTCCAGCATGCGACTCGAGGCGTCCGTTCCGGCGGAGCAGCTCTCGGTCGTTCGCCTCGGGCTTCCGGTGAGCTTCACCGTCAACGGCTACTCGGATCGCGTCTTCGTCGGCAAGATCACGCGCATTAACCCCACCGCCGACCCCATGACACGGCAGGTCCGGATCTACGCCTCGATTCCGAACGTCGGGCAGACGCTCGTCGGCGGCCTGTTCGCCGAAGGCCGCGTCGCTGCCGAAAGCCATGTCGGTCCCACCGTGCCCGTCGAGGCGCTCGACCAGACTGGAACGACGCCGGCCGTGATGCGCATTCGGAACGGGACAGTCGAACGCGTCGACGTGCAGATCGGGATTGTCGACGCCGCGACCGAGCGCGCCGAGCTCACGTCCGGCGTTGCGGTCGGCGATACGCTGCTGCTCGGCGCCGCGCGCACGATCACGCCGAACACCCCGGTGAAGGTGACTCCGCGCGATGTCGCCGCCGAGCGCCCGCAGGGCTGACGACCTTCACGCTTCGAGACCACACTCATGTTCATCTCAGATTTCGCGATCAAGCGGCCGATGATCACCGTCGTGACGATGGTGGCGCTGGTGGTGTTCGGCCTGTTCGCCTTCTGGCGGCTCCAGACCGATGAGTTCCCGGACGTCGCCGAGCCCGTCGTCTTCACCGCGATCATCTATCCGGGTGCGTCGCCCGATCAGGTGGAGCGGGAGGTTCTCGACCCGATCGAGGAGGCGATCCAGGGCATCAGCGGCGTGGACCAGGTATTCGGCGAGGCCCGTGACGGCTACGCGCAGATCATCACGGTCTTCCTGTTCGAGAAGGACCTGAAGGAGGCGACGCAGGACATCCGCGATGCGATCTCCGCCATCCGCGTGGACCTGCCGACCGAGATGGAGGAGCCGATCCTCCGGCGATTCAGCCCCAACGACTTCCCCATCGTCCAGATCTCGCTGACGTCGAATACGCTGTCGCAGGCGGACCTGACGCGCATCGCGGATCCCGGGATCACGCGCGAGATGCGGACGATCCCCGGCGTCGCGCAGGTGTCCGTCGTCGGCAACCTGAATCGCGAGCTCACAGTGGAGCTTCGTCCCGAAGCGCTGCAGGCGTCCGGCATCAGCGTTGGCCAGGTGGTGCAGGCGCTGCAGTCACAGAACCTCGCCGTACCGGTCGGGCGACTGAACGGCTCGCTCGACGAGCGGACGATTCGTCTCAAGGGCCGACTGGAAGGCCCGGCGGATTTCATGCGAATGGTCGTTGCCGAACGAAATGGGCAGATCATCCGGCTTGGCGATGTCGCCGTTGCGAAGGACGGCACGGAGGAGCAGCGCTCGGTGGCGTTGTTCCACGGACGCGACTCGGCAGGCGGCTCGAGCGCGGGGATCCAGGATGCGGTGGGCATCGAGATCACGAAGTCAAAGGGCTACAGCACGACCGATGTCAGTGATCGGATCCGGGCGAAGATCGCGGTGCTCGAGCCGACGCTCCCGGCAGGCACGACGCTGAAGCTCGTGCGCGACGCCGGTCCTCGCGTCAGCACCGCCGTCAAGAACGTGCAGCTCGCGCTGCTCGAGGGCGCCGTCCTCACGGTGCTCGTCGTCTTCCTGTTCCTCAACTCGTGGCGCTCGACGGTGATTACCGGCCTTGCGCTGCCCGTGTCGGTGCTTGCGTCGTTCATCGCCGTGTGGGTGCTCGGCTTCCAGCTCGAGACGATGTCCCTGCTCGGCCTCTCGCTGGCGATTGGCATCCTGATCGATGATGCCATCGTAGTACGCGAGAACATCGTGCGACACGTGGAGCTCGGGAAAGACCATTTTCGAGCGGCCCACGATGGAACGGACGAGATTGGCCTCGCCGTCGCGGCGACGACCTTCTCGATCGTCGCGGTGTTCGTTCCCGGCGGCTTCATGTACGGCGTGGCCGGCCAGTGGTTCAAGCCGTTCGCACTCACGATCGCGTGCTCGGTGCTCGTATCGCTGTTCGTCTCGTTCTCCCTCGATCCGATGCTCTCGGCCTACTGGGCGGATCCGCATGTGCCCGAGGACAAGAAGTACTGGATCACGCGGAAGCTCGACCGGTTCAACCGGTGGTTCAACGGGCTCGCGACGCGCTACAAGGGCGTGATTGCGTGGGCACTCGATCACCGGCTGCCGATGGTGATCGTCGCGTTGGGATCGCTGGTCGCCGCGCTGTTCATGCCGGCGCAGGGCTTGCTGCGCTTCTTCGTGATCGCCGCGGGAATCGGGATCATCGCATGGGCGTTTGCCGTCGCCGGTTGGAACGGGCGCGGGATGTGGACGGTGATCGGTTCGATCCTGGCGCTGGTAGGTGTGGCTGGCATCGTCCAGCAGCTCCGTGACCCCGGTGCGGCGTTCGCGTGGAGCCCGGTGATCCAGGCCGTGATCGGCATCGCCATCGTCGTGCGCAACGTTCTCGGCCCGACGAAGCCTCGGGTGCCCGTCCGTGGCCTCGCGTTGCTTGGCCTGTCGGTCGTCGTGTTCGCGCTGGTCCTGGTCGTCCCGAAGCGACTGCTCGTGGGCTTCGGCTTCTTCGGCAAGGATGACAACTCGGAGTTCAACATCGCCGTCGAGACTCCGCCAGGATCGAACCTCGAGTACATGCGGATCAAGACGGAGGAGTTGCTCCGGATGATCAGTGCCCACGAGGAAGTGGAGTACACGTACTCGACGCTCGGTGGTGGTGAGTCGGGCACCGTCGACGTGGGCAACATCTACGTGCGGCTGGTGCCAATGAGCGATCGGTCGCGCGACGTCGAAGAGATTGCGCAGATGATCCGCGGGGAGGTCGTGCGAGTCGGCGGCGTCACCACCTCGGTGTTCACCAGTACCTTCGGTGGAAACCAGAAGCAGATCCAGCTCCAGCTCCGCGGTGACGACGGCGTCGCGCTGCAGCGCGCGGCGGAGATGGTGATGGCCGAGGTGAAGCAGGTGCCGAACGCCGTCGACGTCGGGTTGTCGAGCAAGGGCCAGAAGCCCGAGCTCGATGTGCAGCTCAACCGTGGCCTCGCGGGATCATTGGGCGTCACCGTCGGGCAGGTCGCCCAGTCGCTGCGCCCGGCATTCGCCGGCATCGATGCCGGCGACTGGGTCGATCCCACCGGCGAGACGCGCGACGTCGTCATTCGACTCGCACCCGAGGCGCGCGAGCGCATCGCCGACCTGCGGCAGTTGCCGCTCGTCATCAACGGCCTCGATGGGCCGACGACAGTTCCGCTCGACCAGGTGGCGGTGATCCAGCAGAGCGTTGGTCCCGCGGCGATCAACCATCTCGATGGCGATCGTGTGGTCACCGTGCAGGCGAATACCCAGGGGCGCTCGCTTGGCGAGGTCATGGCCGACATCGATGCGAGGATCGCCACCCTGCAGATCCCGCCCGGCGTCGTCATCACCCAGGGCGGCGAGGTCGAGAGCCAGAACGAAGTGTTCGGCCGGATCTTCGCGGCACTCGGCATCGCCGTGCTGCTCATGTACCTGATCCTCGTGATGCAGTTCGGATCGTTCCTCGATCCTCTCGCAATCCTGCTTTCGCTGCCGCTCTCGCTCGTCGGCGTGATGCTCGCGTTGTCGGTCAGCGGCAACACCATCAACATCATGAGCCTGATCGGCGTGATCCTGCTGGCGGGGATCGTCGCGAAGAACGCGAT
>JANOCW010000532.1:0-1566 GCA_031412375.1 Gemmatimonadaceae bacterium
ACGCCGGTCGCGCGCTTGCGATCGCGATCGTAGAGGATTTCCGTCGCGATCGCGAATGGGCGGAGCGTGAGGCGCCCCGTCTTCATCGCCGCCGGCAGCGTGGAGGACTGCGTGCTGAAGTAACCGCCGACGGGACAGCCAAGCCAGCACGCGTCGCGGTACTGGCACGCGGCGCGCCCCGGAAGCGGCTGCGTTGCGTTCGCGGTGCGGCCAGGGATGAGGCGTCGTCGTCCACCGTACAGCTTCGCGAGCCGCCCCGCGACCAGCTCCTCACCGCAATTGAGTGGCATCGCCGGCTGGAACTGCCCGTCCGGGAGCTGCGGCATCTTCTCGAGGGAGCCAGAGATCCCCGCGTGTCGCTCGACGTGATCGTACCACGGGGCGAGGTCCGCGTAGCGGATCGGCCAGTCGATCGCGGTTCCATCCCGCGCGTTGGCGTCGAAGTCGAACTCGCTCAGCCGGTAGCTCTGCCGCCCCCACATCAGCGACCGGCCGCCGACCTGGTATCCGCGGTACCAGTCGAAGCGCTTGACCTCGGTGTACGGGTTGTCCTTGTCCGACGCCCAGAAGGCGAGATTCTTCTCGTTGAGCGGATAGTCCCGCTTCAGGACGGGATAGAGCTCCTCCATCGCGATCGTTCGGCCGCCGCGGTGCGCATACTCCCACGGCCCCTTGGTGGCGTTGACGTAGTCCTTGATGTGCTCGACGTTCCGGCCCCGCTCGAGCAGCAGCACGCGAAGTCCTTTCTCAGTGAGCTCCTTGGCGGCCCAGCCACCGGAGATACCGGAGCCCACGACGATCGCGTCGAAATTCTGAGACTGCACGGCTTCCTCCCTTCATCATGAGAAGACCGGCGCTCACGGAGAGAACCGTGGCGCGTGCGCGACCGGACGTCGCCGCCCGAATATCGCATGATGTCGGCGCGTTGGCGAGACGGCGGGGAGGTGCGTACCACTCGGGTGTCCGGAGTACGAAGCCCCGCCCGGATGACCGGGCGGGGCTTCGCAAACCGGGCTACAGGACCTGGACTAGCGTCCGGCGTGCTCGACTTCGTCCGCCACCGTCGGATCCTTCTCGTTCCGGTAGGGACCGGCTGGACCCGTTGCGGGAATGTAGAGCTTCATGCGCATGACGTTGTTGCCGTAGTTCGACTCGGCAAAGTTATAGCAGAGGCCTGTATTCGGATCGGTCGCGAGCGGACATCCCGTCGATCCGGCAGTGTAACCAGGGTTGACCGTGACCTGGATCCAGTACCAGCCCTCGGGCACGACCTTCTGGCCATCGCCGCCGTCCAGAACGAAGTACTGGCCGCCCAGCTTCCAGACGTAGGTGTCCGACCAGCCGGCGGAGATTCCCTGAAACCCGGGACGGCCCGGGAACCCGCAGCTGCGATAGTTGCGGGGCGAATCACGCATTTCGGGCAGGTATGGGTCGGTGTCCAGCATGCAGAAGCCGGCCTTTGCCGAGCGCCATGTCTTCCCATCTGCCACCGAGATCAACCTGTACTCCGCGTAGTTGTTGAAGTGGTAATGGCCGTGGCACGTGGACAGTTCGTACAGTCCATCT
>JANOCW010000533.1:0-1550 GCA_031412375.1 Gemmatimonadaceae bacterium
GAGCACCTCCGCTGGACGGCTCCCATCCCTCTGGGGGTCTGAATCCGCTGCTTTCTCCTCGAAGTGCCTGACCGCACGGTCCGTGTCTTCGCCTGCGAGAGCCCTCAGATAGACGCCATGATCCGTATACGCGTGTTCGAACGGAGGATCGTCCGCGTATTGAAACAGCGGACCCAGATGACTCGCGTAGTCCGCAAGCTCCACGGCCAGTCTCAGCGTGTCTGTGTCGTCCAGCTCGGCACTGAATTTCAGAACCGGCCCGATGTGCGAGCTGTCGGTGTGCTGCGCGTTGTTCGCGAAGAGCCACTCGCGCCCCTCGATGAGCGCCGTGACGGAATCGATTTCCGGCCGTTCGCCTTCGACGTCGGCGATCGCGCCCTTGAGATTGTCGACGAGCTGCTGATGGAGCGAGCGCACGAGCAGGCGCAGCGATTCCTGGCGTCCTCCGTGCTCAGGGTAGCCGCCGAACATCGTAATAGCGCGGCAGAGGCCGTAGTGCGTGAGAATCAGCTCGAAGCCTTTCCTGGGATGCAACCCTTCCTGAAAGGCGATGTGAATCGTGGCGCCGAGAGCCTCGTGAGATTCCGGCGTGGTCGGGCCGGGAACATCGAACGTGTCGAGCGCATGGACGATCGGACCGGTATCGCCGATCGCGCGAAAATACGGCCATGCCTGAGGGATATCTCCATCGGCCAGTATCAGCTCACCGACTTCGCGCGCCGCGCGCACGTATGCGGCCTGATACGCCTCCTGTCGTGCCTTCGGCATATCGCCGATTCGAGACGTTGAGACCAGCGGCAGACCGAGCTCGAAACGCGCCTGCATCAACCGGACATCCAGGAGCGACCGATACTGCTTGTCGCGCCGGAAGCGGTCGGCGAGCTCTTCGAACACTGCGCCGGTCTCGTGATTCTGGAGAAGGTGTTCGATCCAGGGAAAGATGGCGTCCTCGGACACACGATCGATCGGCATCCGGATAGCTTACGACGGAAGGGGTAAGGGGTAAGGGGAACTTGCCCCTCGCCCCT
The DNA here is from genome assembly GCA_031412375.1 of Gemmatimonadaceae bacterium. GTDB lineage: Bacteria > Gemmatimonadota > Gemmatimonadetes > Gemmatimonadales > Gemmatimonadaceae > JANPKQ01. Next base: position 1,029 of record JANOCW010000533.1, read on the forward strand.
TACCCCTTTCAGTTAGAAGTCGAACCGCAGGGTCATTCCTACGTTCCTCGGATTGGTCGTGGTCGTGTACTTGCCGGTGTCGGGAGCCGTGTTGACCCCGTTCGCACCGAACAGGTAGTCCGCATTCAGCGCGACGAACTCTACCTGGTTGAACAGGTTGTACACCTGCACTTGCAGCCGCACGTTTGCGCGCGACCCGATTCTGAACCGCCGGGACAACGTGAAGTCCCAGTTGGAGTACCCAGGATGACGCAGCACGCCGATGGGTGCGTTGCCGAGGTTGCCCACCTTGCCGTTCGGCAGCGGCCGACGGAACGCCGCCGGGTTGAAGTGCATTTGATCTTCTTCTGCGAGGTTCGGGTTGCGGTTCACCTGGAAGATCGGCTCGCCTGTCAACTCGCAGCGCGAGTTGGTGTTGTTCAAGTCCCCGATGGTCGTGCCCGCCCGGTAGATGCCGCTCAACGAGGGGTCGATGTTCTCGACGCCACCGAGGGTGGTGCCGCAGATTGGGTCAAGCGCGTA
>JANOCW010000534.1:0-4818 GCA_031412375.1 Gemmatimonadaceae bacterium
GGTACATCGTCGCAGAAACAAGCCAGTTTCGACTCTCTCCGATCGGGCGAGTCGAGGCAGCCCGCCGCTTCGCCGATGAGTTCTCGTCGCTGCTGAGCCAGGGCCACGGCGAATGCAACGACCCGACATGTGATTGCCATACCAATCCCGCGGGCGCGGCCGAGTGCCATGCTGCGCGGGCTTCCGGAGGACACCAGCACTGATGCGGATTGCAATCGCGGGAAAGGGTGGGAGTGGCAAGACCACCATTGCAGGCACGCTCGCGAGGATTCTCGCGCGCGAGGGGCGCACCGTGCTCGCGGTCGATGCCGACACCAACCCGAATCTCGCCGCGACGCTGGGCATTTCGAGGACGCAGGAGATCGTCGGGCTTCCCCGCACGCTGATGGAGCGGCAGACGCAGGCTGACGGCACGGTGAAGGCGGTGTTCACGCAGAATGCCGAGACCGTGCTGGACGAGTATGGCGCGGTCGGACCCGATGGCGTGCGACTCATCGTCATGGGGAAGGTGGGGCACGGCGGCGCTGGCTGAATGTGCGGAGCCCACGCCACGGTCCGTGGCCTTCTTGGTGAGCTCGTCCTGAACTCCGCGAACGACCGCGACATCATCGTCGACATGGAGGCGGGTCTCGAGCACCTCTCGCGCGGGACAGGGAGGCACGTCTCGCGTTTTCTCGCGGTGATCGAGCCGTACTACCGGTCGATGGAGACGGCGCGGCGCATCGTCGAGCTGGCGGCAGAGCTCGGGATTGGGGAGGTGCAGGCGGTCGCGAACAAGGTTCGTGATGCCGATGATCGGAAGGCACTCGCGGATTTCTGTGGAAGGCACGCGCTGCCGATCATCGCCGAGATCCCGTACGATCCCGCGCTCGCCGCATCCGAGCGCACCGGGGTTCCGCCGATCGATGCGGATCCGTCGGCGCCAGCGGTGGAAGCGGTGCGGAAGCTCGCCGGTATCCTGACGTCGACGGCAACGTGATTCTGCCGGCTCGCATCCGCCTCAGCTCGGTCGCGTCGGTCTTGACGCCCGCTCCGTGCAGGCGCATCATAGCCTCCCCGCTGTAGCGAGCATCGTGCTGGCGCGGCCTTCCTGCGACGAGCGTAGTGGCCGCGCATCGCCCTCGCGTGCGGGAAGGAGCTGACATATGGTGACCCTGCGGCGCGCACTTGCCGGACTCACGACCCTCGTGGTTTCAGGACTGCTGCTCGGATGTGCGGACGCGACGGGTGGGCCGACCGGCCCGGATGCATCGGCATTGCCGGTGCTCGATGTGTCGCCGAGCAGCGCGACCAACGTGATCATCAATGAGCAGGTCCCGTTCAACACCGTCTTTTTCGTGTCCTGCGCGAACGGTGGCGCCGGAGAAGCGGTCGTGCTCAGCGGCACGCTCCACGTTCTCATCCACGAGACCGTCAGTAGCTCGGGCAATTTTCACCTCAAGTTGCACTTCCAGCCCCAAGGCGTGAGCGGAACGGGCCTGGCGACCGGGGATTCGTATCGGGCGACCGGTGTCACCCAGGAGCACTTCAACTTCAACCAGCTCCCGATCAATGACACGTTCGTCAACAACTTCCGGATCATCGGACAGGGACCGGGAAACAACTTCTCCGTCCACCAGACCTTTCACATCACGATCAACGCGAACGGCGAGCTGACCTCGTTCCAGAACAACTTCAAGGCCGACTGCAAGTAAAGAGCGGCGCGGAAGTGCCAGCGGACGGAGGGCCGATGCCCGCCGTCCTCTGGTGTTTGGCGTGACCGGTAGCGAGGGCGCGCGCCAGTCAGCGATCGACCTCTCTCCTCTCCGTCGAATCAGTATGCCAATCCGCCTGGCCACGGTCGTGTCAGCCCTGCTCTTCTCCACCGCGCTCAGCGCGCAGGAGCCCACGCCTCCGGCAGCGCCTACGACAGCGACGCCGACCGTCCCCGCCCGCTGGGACGTTTTGGCGAAGCACGGGCCCTCCCGGGATGTCGAGTTCGAGACGACCGAGGGAACGTGGATGTCGGTGGACGTCACGCCGAACGGCCAGACGCTCGTCTTCGACCTCATGGGCGACATCTACACGATGCCCGTGACCGGGGGACGTGCGACCCTGATTCTCGGCGGCACGGCGTACGAGACGATGCCCCGCTGGTCGCCCGATGGGCGGCGGATCGCATTCACGAGCGATCGGGATGGACTCGAGAACGTCTGGACGATGAACGCCACGGGCGGCGACCTGCGGCAGGTATCCAAAGAGAAAGAGCGGCAGGTATCGAATCCTGCCTGGACGCCGGATGGTCAGTACGTGGTCGCGCGAAAGCACTTCCGCAACACGCGCTCGCTCGGCGCAGGAGAGATGTGGCTCTATCACGTTGCCGGCGGGATCGGGCTGAAGCTCACCGATCGGCGCAACTGGGAGCAGAACGCCACCGAGCCGACGGTCTCTCCCGATGGACGCTACGTCTACTTCTCCGAGGACGTTTCGCCCGGCGGCAACTTCCAGTACAACCGCAGTCCGTACGAGGTCGTTTACGTCGTCCAGCGGCTCGATCGGCAAACCGGACAACGCTCGACGTGGTTGAGCGCGCCGGGCGGCTCGCTTCGTCCGCAGCTGTCTCCAGACGGAAAGATGATGGCGTTCATCCGCCGCGTCGGGTCGAAGACCACACTGATGGTGCATGACATGGAGAGCGGTCGGGAACGTCCGCTCTGGGATGGACTCGATCACGACCAGCAGGAAGCGTGGGCGATCTTCGGAACGTATCCGGGCTACGACTGGATGCCCGACGGCCGGAGCATCGTGATCTGGGCGCAGGGAAAGCTCTGGCGCGTCGATGTCGCGACCGGGCGGCCGACGGAGATCCCGTTCACCGCGACCGTGAAGCAGACGATCACCGATGCCGTGCGCTTTCCGACGCCGGTCGCGCCCGACAGTTTCGATGTGAAGCTGCTGCGCTGGGTCGCGGTCTCTCCCGATCAGCGCCGCGTCGTCTACAATGCGCTCGGGAAGCTCTGGATCAAGGACCTGCCGAACGGACAACCGCGTCGTGTCACCAGGGGCGGGCGCGATTTCGAGCTGTTCCCGGCCTGGTCCCCCGACGGCGCGACGATCGTCTACGCGACCTGGTCCGACGATTCACTCGGCGCCGTGCGCACGGTGCGGCTCACCGGCGAGGGCGGACGAAAGCTGACGACACGTGCCGGTCACTACGTCGAGCCGCAGTTCTCCACTGACGGACGCTCGATTGTGTTCCGTCGGATCGGCGGCGATGGGCTTCGCGGGTCGTTCAACGGCCGTGAGGGCGGTGTCCATGTCATCCCCGCGATCGGCGGCGAGATGCGACTCGTGATCGAGAGTGGGAGCGAGCCGCGCTTCAATCGCGCCGGCGACCGGATCTTCCTGACATCGAGTGAGGGCGCGCGGCCCGCGCTGATCAGCGTGAACCTCACCGGTGGCGACCGGCGCGTGCACGTGACCGCCGAGAATGCGACGCAGTTCGTGCCGTCGCCCGATGAGCGGTGGGTCACCTGGGTCGAGCGCTTCAACGCGTATATCGCGCCCCTGCCGCTCACCGGGCAGGCGGTCGCGCTCGGCACGGCGACGACGGAAATCCCCGCGCGGCGGATTTCGCGCGATGCGGGGCTCTACCTGCACTGGTCTCCCGACTCGCGTCGCGTGTACTGGACGCTCGGTCCGGAGCTGTTCCAGCGCGACCTCGCGCAGACCTTTGCCTTCGAGACCGAGGACACGACATCGCTGCGGAGCGAGCCGGAAGCGCGCGGCATCGCGATCGGGATGCGCAGCACCTTCGATCGTCCGACGGGACAGGTCGCCCTGACCGGCGGGACCGCGATCACGATGAACGGGACGGAAGTCATTCCGAACGCGACGATCCTCGTCGATCGAAATCGGATCACGGCGATCGGACCGTCGGCATCAGTGCAGATTCCCGCGGGGGCCCGTCGAGTCGATATTGCCGGGAAGTACGTGATGCCCGGGATCATCGATGTGCACGCCCACATCGGGACAGGGTCCGCCGGCATCACGCCGCGGTCGAACTGGGCGTTCCTGGCGAATCTCGCCTTCGGTGTCACGACGATGCACGACCCGTCGAACGATACGCAGATGGTCTTCGCGGCCTCGGAGCTGGTGAAGCAGGGCGAAGTCGTCGGACCGCGGCTCTTCTCAACCGGAGCGATTCTCTACGGCGCCGAGTCACAGAGCAAGGCGATCACGACGTCGTTCGAGGATGCGGTGAGCCACCTGCGCCGGATGCAGGCCGTCGGCGCGTTCAGCGTGAAGAGTTACAACCAGCCTCGCCGTGATGCGCGTCAGCAGATCATCGAGGCGGCGCGCGAGCTGAAGATGCTCGTCGTTCCCGAGGGCGGGAGCACCTTCTTCTTCAACATGACGCACATCCTCGACGGACACACGGGGATCGAGCACAACATTCCCGTCGCGCCGCTGTACAACGACGTGCTGGGCGTGATGGCGGCGAGCAGGAGCGGTTATACGCCCACGATGATCGTGAATTTCGGCGGTCTCAGCGGCGAGTACTACTGGTACCAGCACGACGACGTCTGGAAGAACGAGCGGCTCGCCCGCTTCACCGCGCCGGGGATTCTCGACTCGCGCGCCCGCCGTCGCGGAATGGCCGCCGACGATGACTACTCATACATCGGTACATCGAAGGCGGCGAAGGCTCTGCTCGATCGCGGGGTGAAGGTGCAGCTCGGCGCCCACGGCCAGCTCCAGGGGCTCGGTGCGCACTGGGAGCTATGGATGTTCCAGCAGGGCGGGATGACGAACCACGAAGCGCTGCGCGCCGCGACG
>JANOCW010000535.1:0-2689 GCA_031412375.1 Gemmatimonadaceae bacterium
AAGGGAACGGCGAAGCCCGACGAGTATGTGATCCTGTCAGCACACTTCGATTCGTGGGATGGATCCTCCGGCGCGACGGATAACGGCACGGGCACGATCACGATGATGGAGGCCATGCGGATCCTGAAGACGGTGTACCCCAACCCGAAGCGCACGATTCTCGTCGGACACTGGAGCGGCGAGGAGCAGGGACTGAACGGGTCACGCGCCTTCTCGGAGGATCATCCCGAGATCGTGAAGGGCCTTCACATGCTGTTCAACCAGGACAACGGCACGGGCCGCGTCGCGAACATGTCGCCCGGAGGTATCGCCGCGGCCGGACCGGCGCTGTTCAACTACCTGCAGCAGATCCCGACGCCGATCACCCAGCACATTACCTTCCGCGGGCCTGGCGCACCGGCAACGGGCGGCAGCGACAACGCATCGTTCTCCTGTCACGGCACCGCCGCGATCGGGCTCTCAGCGCTCGGCTGGGATTACGGAAGCACGACCTGGCATACCAACCGCGACACGTACGACAAGCTCGTCATGGACGACCTGAAGAACAACGCGACGCTCACGGCGATGCTCGCCTATCTTGCGTCGGAAGATCCTCAGTTCATCCAGCGGGATCCGGCGGTGAATGCGGCAACTGGACAGCCCGTTGCATTCGCTCCCTGCCCGAAGGCGACACGGAAGTCGATGGACAGCTCGCGATAACAAACGACAGGTACAGCCCCGCCGAGCGAAGAGCCCCCGCGTCCAACGACGCGGGGGCTCTCTCGTCTGGGTCGCCTCGCCCTGCCTGCTACTTCAGCTTCCAGCTATCCATGACCGAGCCGCCGATCACGCACGTCTGGACGCCCTTGCAGGCCTCACTGAGGCCTCCCGCGTACGCCTTGGCGATCTCGAGCTCGAGGAGCTTCGGGTTGGAGATGTACGACTGCGCCGAGAGGCGTGTCGCTTCCGACGACGCCTGCGCCGACATCACGACCGCCCGAGCGTTGACCGAGTCGATCGTGAACTGCTTCAGCGCCTTGTCAAGGATTTGCGCCTGCTGCGCGGCCTGGATGCGCGCCTGCTCGATCTGCGCCGGCACCTTGATGTCGCGGACGAACACCTGCTGGATGATCGCGCGCGTGCCGATCTTCCGTTGAATGTGATTCCGGACGGAATCCGACAGCGCAGCGCGATTCGCGAAGATCGCGGAGATCGTCCACTGCGCGAGCGCATTTCGATAGCCTTCACGAATGGCGTTCACGATCTCGGTTTCTGCCGACTCCGGCGTCCGCTTCTCCTCGAACACCTTGAAGATCGTGGACGGATCGTACTTGTAGACGATGGCGATATCGCCTTCGACGGTGATCGGGTCCTGGGTCTGCGCCGGAATCATCTCCTTCCCGCCCGCCGCCGCAGGATAGTTCCTCTCGGTCATCGTGAAGCAGGTGGCGTCGGTGAGCACGGTGAGGTTGAGCCCCGTATTCATGCGGGGGTTGACCACCTTGCCGTACCGCGTCTCCACGCAATACTCGGTGGAGTCCACCTGTGTGCACGCCGCCAACAGTCCGACCGCGACCACCAGCAGTGATCTTCGCATTGCTTGCATCCTCGAGTGTATTGTCGCCAGCCGCGGTCCCAGTTCGCTGCGCCGTGGTTGGCGCGCGCCGCTCGGGCATCATTCGGAGGGTTCCCGCGCATCCACCTGGTGCGCGGAGTCAAGCCTCACGACGACGGACCAACATCTATCGATTCCAAAGCTAATGCGCGCGGCTGGCCTCTGCCTCGCCGTCGCCAGCTGCGCAGACGCGCAGCGAACGGCAATCCCCCCTACGGTATCGGACAGCGCGGGGATTCGAATCGTCGTCAACGCTTGAGCCGGCCGACTTCGTGATCGCACTGCGAAGGATCAGGACGACGTCCAGCACATGGGTATCTATCCCCTGCGGCGTGCCAGTGCGACAGCGAGCCGCTCGGCGCTGCCCCACGGTCACTCGATCAGTCGGCGAGGTGCCGGTGCCGGGACCGCGCGGGCACACAGCGTCTCGAGCTCGGCGTCGGAGAGCGACTCCCACCCCGGGGGGATGGGGGCAAGGCGCCGCCGGTCGCTCGCTGATTCGAATGCGAGCCAGCCGCGCGAGAGCCCTTCGGAGATCCTCACCCGGGACGACGCCTCGGCCCCGGCTCGACGGTTCTGGGTCTTCCGGCGCTCGATCGCTGGCGGATCGACCGCCGCTTCCCCAGCGGGGCGCCGCCGGTCGCCGCCTGACCGCCGCTCCGTCCACTGCGGCGTCACGTCCCACACATTCCATTCGATGCCGCTGACGTCTGTATAGGTCCGGTGGCCCATGAGGAGCCAGAGTACTCCGACCCACCGGATGGGTCAATGCGTGGCTCGCTAACGAATGGCTGCCGAAGCGACCGTCGGCTCGACGCAGCGCTGCCTGTGGCCGCCGCGCTACACTCGACGCACAGGACCTCCCAAACAGCGCGTTCAGGCGCTGAATCGCACCGCAACTGGCATGATGGCTGGTCTTTCTCTTGCGCCCCGTCCGCGCGCGCCGCTCTCCCACGACCGGCGCGCAAGGACTCGACGGCCATCCTTGCAACACTGTCCATGCAGGCCGCGAGAGCGTCGTCTGCGAGGTCATGCCCCACAATGTCCGATTTCACGGTGAGCTACGACAGCTGTATGGAAGCCGCACGGCTCGCA
>JANOCW010000536.1:0-2570 GCA_031412375.1 Gemmatimonadaceae bacterium
CGATGATGCGCACCGGCTTCGAGGGATAGGCCTGGGCCTGCGGGCCGAACGCGGCGGCGGCCAATACGAGGGCGGCGAGCCAGGCGAACGTGCGATGGAATCCGGACATGGTCAATTTCCCCTCGAGTGATCGTCGATGAACCGCAGCGTGCGCTCGGCGCAGGCGTCGGGATGCGTGGCGGCCACGTGGTACGACGTCGCCGGCACCTCGTAGAGCTCGGAGCGCGGGATGCGCTTGCGCAACGCGTCCACGTCATCCACCGATTGGCGCTGCTTGTACGACGAGTCCACCGACTGCCCGCTGGCGACCATGACCAGCGTGGGCACGGTGAACTGCTCGAGGCCCTCGGGCTCGCCGACGTGGGACACCATCTCGAGGCACGCCTTCACGGAGGCTGCGGGCGCCTGTGCCATGTGCCGCACCCACCATTCGTTGGCCTCCTCCGAGATCGCACCGCCCATGCGGCCGGGCATGGTGAGCCGCGCCCAACGCTCGACGCCGTCGGCGTCGATGGCCTCGCTCCACTCCTTCACCCACGGCCCGATCGCCTTCTTCGGCGAGAGCAGCAACCCCGCGATGGTGAGCGTCTTCATCCACGGCACCTTGCGCTTGGCAAGCTCCATGCCGATGAGCGCGCCCAGTTTGGCGCCGACGACGTGCACGCGCTCGCAGCCGATGCCGCGCACCAGGGCGTCGATCTCGTCCGCCCACGACGCGACGCCGTCAAGCGGCGGCGCGAGGGACGACGACGAGCCGAAGCCGCGCAGGTCGGGACGGACGACGCGGTAGCGGCGCGCAAAATGCGGCACCCACGCGCGCCACGCGTCCGCCGTCTCGGCGATGCCATGCAGCATCAGCACGCAATCGGCCGCGGCCCAGGGATCGGTGTAGTCGTCCTGGTGGTAATGGAGGTGGACGTTGGGGCCCACGTTGTGCATCGGCATGTCAGCGGGCTTCCACGGGACACAGCAGTTCGATGAGCGGCGCGAGGTCGTCCTGGGCCTCGAGGGCTTCGAGGAGGCGCGCGGCCTGGCTTGCACGGGGTTCGCCCAGCACCGGGGCCGCGCATTCGAGGAACTTGTCGAGCTGGCGGTCGGCTTCGAGGGGGCGCGTGGGATGGCCGCGGGGAACTTCGAGCTGTGTTGCGAATTCGCGGCCGTCGGCAAGCGTCACCCGCATGTCGGTGCCGAACTTGCCGGCGCCCGAGACCTTGCTTGGATCCGCGGTCACGCGCGTGCGTTTCACCAGGTCGCGGACGTCGCCGCGCGCCGCGCGTTCGTCCTCGAACTGGGCAAGGCCGCCCTTGCCGTCGAGGAGGGCCACGGCCGCGCAATAGGCGATCGAGTATTTGGCCTGCAGGCCGTCGTGGGCCTCGTGGAACGGCATGATGCTCGTGGCCATCGGGCTCAGCACGATGTCGATGGTCGCGATCGACGCCCCGGCGAGCGCATGCTCCGCGTGCAGCTCCAGCGCCGCGTCGATCACCGCGATGCCCGCGCCGCAGCACGCGTAGGGCTTGATGCCGATGCCGGACGTCTCGATCTCGAGCGCGCCGTTCGCGGGCGCGGCCCGTGGCGTGTCGTTCCGGCCGTAGGTCGAGAAGTAGCCGCCCGGCGCGTCGAATACGTCGGGGTTGGCGGTGAAGCCGCGCGCCGACAGCAGCGCGGCGCGCACCGCGCCCTCGGCCGCCTGCCCGGCGTGCAGCGACTTCGTCTCCGAGCCGAAGTTGCCGCGCAGCCCGGCTGAATTCGAGGCGGCGATGGCGAGCGCGTTCAGCGCGGCCTTCGCGTCGAGGCCCAGGAGGCGCGCCGCGGCGGCAGTCCCGCCGAAGATCCCGAGGCTCGCCGTCGAGTGCCAGCCTGCGTCGTAGTGGCGCGGGACCATCGTGCGCCCGAAATGCCCGTTCACCTCGAAGCCCACGACATAGGCCTCGAGGAGCGCGCGGCCGCTTCGGCCGAGCGCCTCGGCGATCGCGAACGCCACCGGTGCGAGCACCACGCTGGGGTGCCCCACCATCGTCGAATTCATGTCGTCGTAGTCGAGCACGTGGCCGGCCACGCCATTGGCAAGCGCCGCCGGCGCCGCCGGGAGCCTGGCGCGCGTGCCCAGCACCGACACCGGGCCCGCGCCGCCCGACTGCGCCTGCGCAAGCTCGCGCACGGTGCGCGCGGTCGGTGTCGCGGACCCGCCCACGATGCAGCCCAAGATATCGAAGATTCCGAGCTTCGCCGTGGCAAGCGCCCGGGTCGAAAGCGCGCCGGGAGCAACGCAGTCGTAGATGCGCGTGAGCGCGGCGGCATGCGTCACTTCTTCGCTCCGTCGATCGACTCGAGAAACTCGCCGACCACCGCATTGAACGCATCGGCGCTGTCGATGTTGGAAAGGTGCCCGGCGAACGGGATGTCGACGAAACGGCTGCCGCGAACGGCGCGGTGCATGGCCTCGCCGTCGGATGACGGGATGTAGTTGTCCTCGGTGCCGCTCACGATGAGCGTCGGCACCCGGATCTCGCCGAGACGCGGCACGCGGTCGGGGCGCTGCGCCATGGCGCGCGTGCCCGAGGCGAGTC
>JANOCW010000537.1:0-25426 GCA_031412375.1 Gemmatimonadaceae bacterium
GGCCGTCAACGCCGTCAACAGACATTTCACGCCGTTGACCTCCACCGCCGTCGCAGACGTACCCCTAACGCCCTCTGTCATAACCCATGTCGCCCTGAACGCAGTTACCTGCGCTACGATGTCCGAGTCACCGCGCCGCCCTCATTGACTCCTGCGCAACGCGCTCCGCTGCACGCCACACGCGAACGAGATTCCCGCTCCAGAGCTTGGCAATCTCCGCCTCGCTGTAGCCGCGACGCACGAGCTCCAGCGTCACGTTGAACGTCTCACTCGCGTCGTTCCACCCGTCCACGCCTCCCCCGCCGTCGAAGTCGGAGCTGATTCCGACGTGGTCGATGCCGATGAGCTGCACCGCATGGTCGATGTGATCCACGAAATCGCGGACGGTCGGCCGCGGAACCGGCCACCGCGCGTCGATCTCCGTCATCAGCCTGTCATACTCGGCGCGCCTTTCCGAGCCGAGTGAGTCGAGTGCAGTGTCGCCGCGCCCGCCGCTGGCCCCGCCGCCTCCACCCGCCGCGCCCGCGCCTCGCCCGCCACCACCACCACCACCACCACCACCCGCCGCCGGCAGCCCGAACTCGAGGCGCAGCGCGGTAATCGCCGGTGCACGCTCCGGTGGCGGCACCCGGACGTAGCCGCGGAAGGCGACGGTTTGCATCACGCCACCGCTCTGCTTCAGCGCGAGCAGCTGCTCGTCATCCATGTTGCGGGAGTGATTGGCATAGGCGGCGGTACTGGAGTGCGATGCGATCACGGGGGCGCGCGAAAGGCGCGTCGCCTCGAGCATCGTCTGCTTCCCGACGTGGGAGATGTCGACCATGATCCCCACGCGATTCATCTCGCGCACCACGCGCTCGCCGAACGCGCTCAGGCCGTCGTGTTCGGGTGTCGATGGCGTGTTGGAATCGCCGATGTCGTTGTGGCCGTTGTGCGTCAGCGTCATGTAGCGCGCGCCGAGGTCGTGATAGACCTTGATCAGCGACAGGTCGTTCCCGATGACGTAGCCGTTCTCGATACCGATCGCCGCGACGAGCTTGCCCGAGCGCGCGATCCGTGCGACATCGTCGGCCCGATAGGCGAGCCCCACACGGTCGGGGTACATGTGCTCAGCCATCCGGTGAATCGCTGCGAACTTGTTGAACGCGCTGTTTCGCGCTGCCTCGTTCCCCTCCGGCGTCCGCGGTCCCTGACCAACGTACACGATGAAGAACGCCCCATCGAGCCCGCCTTCCTTCATCTTCACGAGGTCCACCTGCGCCGTGCCCCGGACCCCGGGATCTGCGGCCGGCGTGGCGTAGCTGTTCGGGATATCGACGTGCGTGTCCAGCGTGATCACGCGCTCGTGAATGGACCGCGCACGCCTGACGAGGTCGGCGGTCGAGTCGGCACGGGGTCGCGGAGGGAGCGCTCTTGTCTGCGTCGGGCTCGTCGTGGCGGGGGTCGAAGTCACTTCGGGGAGAGGCTGGGAGGAACAACCCGCCATGACGAGCAACATCGAACAGGGAAGGGCAACGCGGTGCATGACGTCTCCAGTGCAGGCTGGGGCGCGGGGGAGGCGTGCACCATGTCCCGCGGTTGCGCGCCGGTCAAGGGTAGCGGCGCGATGTCGCATGGACGCCGGGCAACCGCGCCGTATATTCGCCACACACCCTCACGGAGGCTCGACGTCCGATGACTCTGCGACTAGCTGCTATCGTCCTGTCGTTCGTTGTCGCGGCGATCTTTATCGTGGTCGGTGTTCGTGGCGAACCGCGCAACGCCACGTATATCGCGCTGGGTGTCGTTTTCCTCACGCTCGCCATCGCGCGCTACCGGAAGTACAGTCGCCGCGCGCCGCCGAGCGACCTTTCGCGCTGACTCACGCGTTATCGACTGGAGAATGACGGCAGCGCCGCGACGCTCGCGGCGAGATCCCAGGGCGTTCCGCCGCGGCGATTGGTGAGCACGATGACGGTGAGCCGTCGCTCGGGATACTTGAGGATGAAGTTCGTGAATCCGCTGGTCTCGCCATGGTGGGACAGGCGAAGTGCTCCTCCCTCACGCTCGGTGAACCACCCGAACCCATAGCGGGTCGTCGTTCCGTCAGCGAGGCGCGCCGGCGTCCACGCGAGGCCGAGCTCCTCGCGCGTCAGGAGACGTCCATCATCGAGCGCGCGATCCCACGTGATGAGATCCCTGATCGACGAGTACACGCCGCCGTCCCCCAGCACGGCACTCGTCGAGCTCTGGTCCGTTCGAACGACGCCCGTCGAGCGCACGCTGTAGCCGAACGCGCGCTTCTCGACAGTGGAGACCCCGGCCTCGTAGGCGACCGTCGCGTTCATCCCCAACGGCGTGAAAATCCGCTGGCGAAGAAACGTCGCATACGGCTGCCCCGACATCGTCTCGACGATGAGTGCGAGCACCGCATAGCCGGAGTTGCTGTACCGGTACGCGGACCCGACCGGGAAGTAGGTCGAGTCCGTGCGCTGCAGCAGGGCGAGGACATCCCGATCCTTCACCTGCACGGTCTGGGTGGCCGGAACGAAGTCCTCGTAGTCCCACAGCCCGGAGGTATGGGTCAGCAGGTGCCGGACGGTGATGCTCCGAGCGTATGCCGGAAAACCGGGCAGGAGATCGACGACACGCGAGTCGTAGCCAAGCCGTCCCTCGCGCGCGAGCAGCATGGTCGCGGCGGCGGTGAACTGCTTGGAGAGGGATGCGAGGCGGTAGCTCGAGGCGTCGGAGGCGGGAGCGGCCGCCTCGATGTCCGCCAGTCCGTACGAGCGGTTGACGACGACCTGGCCATCCCTGATGACGACGACGCTGGCGCCCGGCATGCCCGGCGCGGTGTATGGCGTGAAGAGCGAGTCGATGGCCTGCATCGCCTGCATATCGGGACCTGGAGTCGCGGCCGCGCGCAGCGCCGGTGACGAACACGCGAGCGCGCCGATGGTGACGGTGGCGACGAGTGCCACCGTCCGGAGAGGATCAAACGCCTTCATAGGATCAGCCATTCCTAGTTCTCGCGGAGTGCCTCGGTCGGGTGCACTCCTGCGGCCCGACGCGCCGGAATCCAGCTCGCGAGAATCACCGCCGTCGCGAGGAGCGCGACGATCGCGGCAAGGACGACCGGATCGGTCGGAGCTACACCGTACAGTAGCGACCGGAGCACACGGGTTGCGGCGAACGCGCCAGCGATTCCGAGCACGGCGCCGACGGCCACCAGGAGGATTCCCTGGCCGACGATCAGCCGCACCACGTCAGCGCGCGTCGCACCGAGCGCCACCCTGATGCCGATCTCCCGGGTGCGCTGCGCAACGGTGAACGAGATCACACCGTAGGTGCCCATTGTCGCGAGCGCGAGCGCGACGGCGGCAAAGAGTGCGAGCAGCAGCGTGCTGAATCGCTCGTGCGACATTGCATCGGCGACGCGATCCTCCATCGTCCGGATCGCGAACAACGGCGTCCCCGGCGCGATGTCGCCCATCGCACGGCGTACCGACGGGATCGCGGCATTCGGATCGCCGGCCGTTCGAAGGAACAATGTGAGTCGGCCGTAGGGGGACTGATGATACGACAGATAGACCTCCGCGCCGGTCGCCGATGTCAGATCGTCGTACCGCACGTCTGCGATGACACCGACCACCCGAGCCGTGTCCTGCCAGAAGCCGCCCTGCCCCACGCTGATGGGGCGCCCGATCGGATTCTCTCCTTCCCAGAGTGTTCGCGCAGCAGTTTCGTTCACGATTACGACCTTCGGCATTCCGGCTCGATCGGCCGCGGTGAACAGCCGTCCGCGCTGGAGCGGGATGCGCATCACCGTCGGCCAGTTCGGGGAGATCCAGTGGACGCCGACTGACCGCTCAGCCCCCGCCGCGACCGGCGGGCGATCGCGGAGGTTGACGACGGTCCCATTGCACGCACCGCCGACCGGTGGACAGTCGCTGAGGGCAGCGCCGGTGATCCCCGGAACCGCGGCGAGGCGCTCGAGCATCATCGCATAGAAACCGGGAAGCGAATCACGCCCGTATCCCATCGGCGCGGTCATGCGGACCGTGAGCATGTTCTTCGGATCGACCCCTGGCCGCACCGCGAGGAGGTTCGCCAGGCTGCGAAGCATCAATCCCGCGCCGGCGAGGAGGACGAGCGCCAGCGCGATCTCCGCGACGACGAGCACGTTCCGGCTGGAGAACGCCCGAAGGCGCCGTTGCGGAGTCCGCTCCGAGCCATCCGTCAGGGCGCCGGTCAACGACGGCCGCGTCGCCCGGATGGCGGGGACGAGCCCGAACAGGAGCGCCGTGGCGATCGTCAGGACGGCAGCGAAGGCGAACGCCGTCCCGTCGAGATGGATGGAGCTGAAGTTGACCGCGCCGAGCCCGGCCATCTGCTGAGCGCGCGCCGCGGCCGCAGGCTCGAAGGCCGCGAGCATCTTCACTCCCCACCACGCGACGCCGACGCTCCCCAGACCGCCGAGGAGCGAGAGGAGAATGCTCTCCGTGAGGAGCTGTCGCACGAGCCGGCTCCGGCTCGCTCCCACGGCGAGGCGCACGGCGATCTCGCGACTGCGGCCCGCCGCACGAACGAGAAAGAGATTCGCGACGTTCGCACAGGCGATGAGGAGGACCACGCCGACGGCGCCAAGGAGCACGAGCAGCGACCGCCTGATGGTGGGATCGACGCGAGTGGCATCGAGCTCGCGCGCAACGGCGCCCCAATGCTCAGTCTTGATCTCGGGGTGGGGATACGCGCGATCCACGACGGCGCCAAGTCGCTCCACCTCGGCCTTCGCCTGCGCCACGGTCACCCCGGGCTTCAACCGGGCGACGGCGGAATAGCTGTGCGACCACGCTTCGTTGATCTCCTCGGCAGGGAGCGCGAGGATCGGCACCCAGAGCTCCGCGCGACCGGAGAGGCCGCGAAATCCGGATGGGGCGACGCCGATGACGGTGTGCGGATCGCCGTCCACGTTGATGGACTGGCCCAGGACGGCTGAATCACTGTTGAAGCGCCGCGCCCACAGCGCCTCGCTCAGGACGGCGACACGCGGCCCCCCTGGCGCCGCATCCTCTTCTGCCGAAATGCTCCGGCCGAATCCCGGACGGACGCCGAGTGTCGGGAAGTACTTCGAGTCCGTTCGCTCGAAGTAGAGGCGCTCGGCATCGCCGCCAGTGCGGAGCGTCACTTGGTAGTCCGTCCACATGCTGACCGTGGAGAAGCTCTGCTGCGCGTCGCGGAACGCGAAGAACTTCAACGGCGACCAGACGACGTCATCGCGCGATGGTTGGTCCCCACGCGCAGGGACGATCAGACTGACCTTCATCAGACGGTCCGGCTCGGGGAAGGGCAGGGGGCGCAACAGCATTGCGTCGACCGCGCTGAAGATCGCCGTGTTGGCGCCGATACCGATCGCGAGCGTGAGCACCGCGACGGTGGTGAACGGAACCGTCCGGCGAAAGGTCCGCGCGGCGAAGCGAACGTCCTGGCGCAGCATGTCCATGAATCCGAGACCAGTCATCCGGCGGACCTCTTCCTTGTGGTAGGCGACGTTCCCGAACCGCCGCCGTGCGGCGCGCTGCGCATCCAGCGGGGAGATGGTGCCGCGCCCGGCGTGTGCGTGCTGTGCCGCGTCCAGGTCGAGATGGAAGCGAAGCTCCTCGTCGAGATCGCGCTCGTAGTCGTCGCGGCGGAGGAGGATCCCGAGCCGGTGGCGGAGACCATCGAGAAGCGACATCGGTTGGGCTAGGCGTCGCGCATGACGCGACCGATCGCCGCGAGGACACGGTCGAAGCTCGTGATCTCCGCACCGAGCTGTCGCCGTCCGGTCGCGGTGATCGTGTAGTAGCGCGCTCGTCGGCCCGTCGGCGACTCCCCCCACTTCGACGTGACCCACCCCCTCGTCTGGAGCCGCTCGAGCGCCGGATACAGCGAGCCCTGTTCGACGCTCAGGACTTCGTCCGACAGGCGTTCGATCTGCTGAGCAATCGCGTAGCCGTGAAGCGGCCGCACGGTGAGGGTCTTCAGGATCAGCATGTCGAGGGTGCCGCGCAGGAGCTCGCTCTTGCGGGGCTCAGCATTCTTTGCCACGTCTCACTCGTCAGGGAGAATCGGACGCCCATGCGTTAGTCAGTCTGTCTACCTATAGGACTTCGACCCATCGCTGTCAAGACGTGGCCCGCACGCCACGCGGCGAAGGGGTGCCGCCGGCGCGTCAATGCCCTGCTTGCCCCACCGCGCGACAGGGCCCATTCTCCGAGCTGCACGGAATGCGGCTGCCGATGCGCAACTCCAGATGCCATCACGCTTTGTCAAGTGGCATGGACGCATTCCGACGCAGGGCGGATTGAATCCGCCACCGCTGTCGTTGCGTACGGTGCAATGCCCCTGCTCCCTATGCTCGCAGCACCTTTTCCAGTGTGACTTCACGTGAGTGCTCGGCTGCGCCGTATCATCGCCGTCACCGCCGGGCTGAGTGTCGTCGGGTTCATCCTCGGCGCAGCGCTCGGCGCGCTGATCTTCGGAGCAGCGAGCATCGTTGCGGCAGGCGTGCGCCCGACGCTCGCGCTTCCCGTGGTAAGCGCGGCGATGGGTTGCGGCGCGCTCGGGCTCGTGCTTGCGCCGCTAGCGGCGTGGACGCTGATGCGCCACGTGCCACTCTGGCGCGCGCTCGGCGAGACGGCCCTCGGCACCGCGCTTGGAGGGATCATCGGCTACCTGGTGCCGTTGGATTCGTGGCCCTTTCCCTTTCCCTTCCTGCCGCCGCTGCTTCTTGCGCTCGCGGGCTTCGGGGTCGCCGCGCTTCGATTGCGCCTCGCCCACCGCGTCAGGAGCACCGGCACACCGGCCGACGCCGACGTGTGAGCGACGACGGCGAAGCGACGATCGCCGACCGCTACGACGTCGTGCGACCGCTGGGGCGGGGATCGTTCGGTCGTACGCTGCTCGCGCGAGATCGCGTGACGGACCGAATGGTCGCCGTGAAGCTGCTCGACCCACGTGGCGCGGCGGACTGGAAGGCCCGCGAGCTCTTCGAGCGGGAAGCGTCGGTGTTGCGCTCTCTCCGGCATGCGGGCATTCCCGAAATGCACGACCTGGCGACGGACTCCGTGAATGGCGTGTCGTCGTCGGTGCTCGTGATGGAGTACATCGAGGGCATGTCGATTGCCGACGTCATCGAACAGCAGGGAAGCATGGATGGCGCGGATGCGGTGATCGGTGCGCAGCGTCGGACTTGGGCCCGAGGAAAGCGGATCGACGGTCGTGGGCACCTACGGCTACATGCCCTACGAGCAGTAGATGGGGCAGGCGTCGCCCGTGAGCGACCTGTATGCGCTCGCCGCGACGTTCCTGCACCTCGTGACGCGGCGCCTCCCGCGCGATTTCATGGCGGCGAACGGTTCGATCCAGGTTCCCGACCAGCTCCCTGGAGTCCAGAGGCTGCGTCCCGTCCTTGCGCGCCTGCTGCAGATGTCGCCCGCGGAACGCGGACCGTGCCACCGACCTCCCGACGTGACGATCGCCGCAGCCGCGGCAGCTCGATCCGGGCTATTTCCGCAGGTCCTTCGCGAACACGCCCTTGAACTTGCTCACCGCGCTCCGCTCGCGGTCGAGCTCGGGGATCTGTCGCGGGATGTAACCGCGCGCGAGAAAGAACGCTTCGTTGTTGCTCACGGCGAAGATCGTCGGATAGTCGCGCAGCGCTGCCAGTGTCTCGATCGCACCGACGAGTGCCACACCGACACCCTGCCCCTGAAAGTCGGGATCGACCACCAGGGATCGCAGCTCGGCGAGGCTCGGCGAATACTCCTCGAGATGTGCGCAGCCCACGAGGCGGCCACGCACGGTGGCGACCAGGAAATCGAGTGTCCGCTCGATGATGAATTCAGGTGGCCGCGGGAGGAGCGTTCCCACGGCGACGTACTCGTGGATGAGGAGTGACATCGCACCAGCATCCTCGACGCGGGCTCGACGAATGATCGCGGGAGAGTTGGTCATGGTCGGCATCGGTCAGCTCGAATAGTACGCGGCATTCTCCTCGATGTAGCCCCTCGTCAGGTCGCACCCGTACGCCGTCGCGCTCCCGTCGCCGGCCCCCACGGTGACCTCGAGGGTCACGACCTCCGTCGCAAGCGCCGCACGAACGACGGCGTCGTCGAAGTCGAGACGTTCGCCCGCGCGAACGACCGGATATCCATTGATTGCGGCATCGGTACGGTCGGGGGGGACCGTGCAGTCGAAGCACTTGCCGACCGCCATGAGGATCCGCCCGACATTGGGGTCGGCGCCGAACACCATCGTCTTCACGAGCGGCGAGTTGACGAGGGACTTGGCGATTCGCCGCGCCTCAGCGGTGTTGAGGGCCCCGCGCACGCTCGCGCGGAGAAGGTGTGTCGCTCCCTCTCCGTCGCGCGCGAGCAGCTCGGTCATGCGGATGCAGCCGGCGGTGAGCGCGCGCTGGAACTCGACAGCCGGCACCCTCCCGGCGAGCCCGTTGGCGAGTATCGCACAGGTGTCGGAGGTGCTCGTGTCGGTATCCACGGACAGCATGTTGAACGACACGTCCACCGCCTCGCGCAACATCGCGTCGAGCGCGCCAGGCTCGATGGCGGCGTCGGTGAAAATGAAGGCGAGCATCGTCGCCATGTTCGGCTCGATCATCCCCGAACCCTTGGCCACCCACGTGATCGTCGCGTCACCCACGCGGGTGGACAGCGCCTTGGCGTACGTGTCGGTCGTCATGATGCCTTCCGCGCCCACCAGCGGATCGGCGCGCAGCTCGGCCGCCATGCCGCGCAACCCCCGCTCGATGATGTCGATCGGAAGCGGAACGCCGATCACGCCGGTGGAGCTCACGAGCACGCGGTCCGCCGTCGTGCCGATCTCCGTCGCCGCCGCGCTCGCCATGCGCCGCGCGTTGGCGACGCCACGCAACCCGGTCGCAACGTTGCTCACCTTGCTGTTCGCGACGATGGCGCGGAGGCGGCCGCCACGGATGGTTTCACGCCCGAGGACGATCGGCGCGCCCGGAAAGTGATTGCGGGTAAAGACGGCGGCGGCGGCCGCGTCCACGTCGGACACGAAGAGCGCGAGGTCCTTCGCCGTCGGCTTGAGCCCGCAGTTGCGGCTCGCACAGCGGAATCCACGCGGGAACACCGCTCGAGCGTCGAACTGGATCTGGGTCACCGTGGCGTGGAGTGCATGGGGTCGGCTCGAATGACGAGAGTGCTCGTGTAGCGCCGGCCATCGACCGTGAGTGTAACTCGATAGCTTCCTGGCCCCGCGGTCGAGCCGCGGAATTCGTCGGCAAAGGTTCCGCCGGCGTCGATCAGGATCCGGATCGACAGTCGACGCTCTGCATCGGTCTGCGAAGTCTGGTAGCGTTGGTAGGCCTGCTGGTACTCCGCCTGACCTTCTCCGCCCGCGCGGATCAGTTGCTCGAAGCGCTGGGTGATCGCGCGCCGCTGGGGATCGGTCAGGGGCTCGGTCGCGAAGCGGAGGTCCCACCGGTGGCGGTGAATGCCCGGCCGTCCCGGGAGCGTGACGGACTGGGTGAGTCCGCGACCATCCGAAATCTCGAGGGTTGGTTCGGCGGTCGGCGCCGATCGGAGGTAATACGCGATCAGCGCGGTGTGGCTCATCTCGCCGCGCGGGAGCGAGCCACTCGGCATCACCGACGGGGGATTCTCGCCCCCGAACCAGAAGTGACCGCGCTGCCCGCCACGACTGACATTCTCCCAGAGCGTCGTGGCCCGCTGCTCGAACAGGTGCGCGGGGGCGGCGAGAACCTCCGGCGTCAACTGCTGGAGCGGCGTGATGTCATCAGCAATGTAGATGCTGCGGCCATGCGTCCCTGCCACGAGATCGTTGTCACGCGGATGGATGACGAGGTCCTGGGTCGCGACCGTCGGCATCCCGTTCATGAATCGGGTCCACCGCCTGCCGCCGTCCAGTGTCGCCCACACGGCGAACTCCGTCCCGGCGAACAGCAGGTTCGGGTTCCGCCGATCCTCGCGGACGAGGTGAACCACCTGCCCATCCGGAATGTTCGACGCAATGTTCGTCCATGACCGTCCGTAGTCGGTCGTCCTGAAGATCCACGGGGTGAAGTTGTCGCCGCGGTGGCCGTCCAGCGCGACGTAGGCGGTGCCGGGGTCGAAGTGTGACGCCTCGATGCGCCCGACCCAGGTTCCCGCAGGCACTCCGCGGATGCCGGTGCGCATGTTTGTCCACCGGGCGCCGCCGTCGCGGGTCACCTGAATGTTGCCGTCATCGGTCCCGACCCAGATCACGCTCGCCGAGATCGGCGACTGCGCAATCGACGTGATCGTCCCGTGCGTCTCCGCCCCGCTGTTCTCCCTGGTCAACCCACCATGCTGGAGACGTGTCTTCGCGGAATCGTTCGTCGAGAGGTCGGGGCTGATGATACGCCAGCTCTCGCCGCGATCCGTGGTGCGAAAGAGGCGGTTGCCGCCGAGGAAGAGCGTACCGGGATCGTGCGGTGACATGACCAGGGGTGCGGACCAGTTGAAGCGGAACATCGCGGGTCCCCGTGCACCCGTGCCGACCGCTTCGGAGAAGTTCACGATGTTCGCGGGGGCGGGACGCACACTCACCGAGGCGCGCGTGGCGGGGTCGTAGCGGCGAACGCTTCCGCCTTCCGCCTCGGTGTAAACACGCCGCCAGTCAGTGGGATCGACCTGAATGTCCTGACCGTCGCCCCAGTGCACTTTCCACGCAGCATCGTTGAGGATCCCCCGGCTGTCGCGGCTGAAGCTCGGGACGGCGAAGGTGCCGTTGTCCTGAAGCCCCCCGTAGACGTAGTAGGGGTCTCGCATGTCGAGCCCGATCCGGTAGTACTGGCCGATCGCAAGGTTGTCGAACAGCGTGAAGGTCCCACCGTGATCATGGGTCAGTGACGCACCCTTGTCGGCGCCGATGTAGTAGCGGTCGGAGTTCGCGGGATCGAGCCACATCGCGTGAAAATCGCCGTGAATCTCCTCGTCGACGCTGCCGTTGCGAAGCGTCTTTCCGCCGTCGGCGGAAACCATGAAGCGCGTGGTGAGCACGTACACGCGCTGGTGATCGCGAGGATTGATGCGAATCTGGCTGTAGTAGAAGGGGCGATTGTTGTACGTGTTCACGTAGCTCCACGTGCTCCCGCCATCCTCGGACCGGTAGATTCCCGACCCGGGCTGCGCGAGATCGTCGCTCTGCGCAGCTTCGACGATCGCCATCAGGATCTGCGGATTCTGGCGCGAGATCGCGAGCCCGATCCGACCTGTCTCGCCAGGCGGCAAGCCGGTGGTGAGCTTCGCCCAGGTGGCGCCCCCGTCGGTCGACTTGAAGATGCCCCCGCGCGGACCGCCGCTCGTGAACGTCCACGCCCGGCGCAGGCGGTGATAGAAAGCCGTGTACAACACGTCCGGGTTCGTCGGATCCATCACGAGGTCGGTCGCGCCCGCGCGTCCATCGTTCGGCAGGCCGCCGGCGAGCTTCGTCCAGCTCGTGCCCCCGTCGATGGTCTTGAACACGCCGCGGTCGCCACTGTATCCCCAGAGGTGCCCGACCGCCGCGACGTAGGCGATCGCGGGGTCTGCCGGGTGCGTGATCACCCGCGCGATCTGGTGCGTCGAGCGCAGCCCCATGTTCCTGAAGGTGCGACCTCCATCGATCGACTTGTAGATCCCGTCGCCCCACGAGACGCTGTTCCGGTTGTTGGCCTCGCCTGTTCCGACCCACACGATCTCCGGATTCGGCTGGAAGAGCGCGATGTCACCGATCGAGGCGGACGCGTAATCCTCGAAGATCGGTTTCCATGTCGTGCCCGCATTCACCGACTTGAAGACGCCTCCGGAGGCCGACGCGACGTACACCGTGGTGAAGCTCGTATCGAGCGCCTCGATGTCCACCACGCGCCCGCCCATGCTCGCAGGGCCGATGTTGCGCCAGCGAAACCCGGCGAGCAGCGCCGAGTCCGACGGTTGGGCGGCGAGCGGGAGCACCCCGGTCGCGACGAGGAAGAGCAATGGCGGCAGGCTCACCGCGCGGCGGACAAAGCGAACCATGGAGAAGGATCTCGGGGAGCGGGGACGACGGGCCGGCGCCGTGAACGGTCCGAACATTCGCCGTCGGCAGAGCGGCAATCAATGGCAGCCATGTCGCGAAAGCGGACCACATGGCACTGGAAGGGACGCTTTGACCGAACGCGCGTCCGGTGTTCCTCGGCGCCACCTCGTTCGTCTGTCTGACAAGCCTCGCCGGCCGTCGCGACCCTCGGGGCCGCGATGCCGCCGATGGCGCATCGCTCCTGGCTTGATCGCCCCTCGGAGGGTCACGGCGTGGCTCAGGTCCCACTCGACGAACACATCGAATCCGCAGCGGCCGCGGGACTTCGATACGTCACCGACACGATGCCCGGCATTCGCCGGGAGCGTCGCGGCAAGGCGTTCGTGTTCGTCGGTCCCGATGGGCAAACGGTTACCGACGACGAGGAGCTCCGGCGCTTCGCCTCACTGGTCATACCGCCGGCGTGGACGGATGTCTGGATCTGCATCTCGGAGCGCGGCCATCTTCAGGTGACGGCGCGCGACACACGCGGCCGGAAGCAGTATCGGTATCACCCGGTGTACCGGCGCGCTCGTGACGAGACCAAGTTCGGGCGGATGCTCGCCTTCAGCGAGATCCTCCAGAGCATTCGCGAACGAGTCGAGCACGACATCGCGCTGCCCGGGCATTCGCGCGAGAAGGTCCTGGCGACGCTCGTCTCCCTGCTCGAGAAGACGCTGATTCGCGTCGGCACCGACGAATACGCGAAGGAGAACGGCTCCTACGGACTGACGACGATGAAACGGCGACACGTCGCCGTGAAAGGCTCGACGCTGCGCTTCGAGTTCAAGGGGAAGAGCGGGGTCACCCACACCGTCGACCTCACTGATCGTCGCATTGCTCGCATCGTGCAGCGCTGTCAGGAGCTGGCGGGACAGGAGCTCTTCCAGTATCTCGACGATGATGGCCGCCGACAGAGCATCGATGCGGTGGACATCAACGACTACCTGCGCGAAATCTCGGGCGGACGCGACATCACGGCCAAGGACTTCCGCACCTGGGCGGGAACCATGCTCGCTGCCGCGGCCCTGCGCGAGCTCGGCCCCGCGGATACCGAGCGCCAGACGAAAGCGAA
This sequence comes from Gemmatimonadaceae bacterium, assembly GCA_031412375.1. GTDB lineage: Bacteria > Gemmatimonadota > Gemmatimonadetes > Gemmatimonadales > Gemmatimonadaceae > JANPKQ01. Next base: position 13,163 of record JANOCW010000537.1, read on the forward strand.
CATCGTGAAGGCCGTCGACGATGTCGCCAAGCGGCTCGGCAACACCCGCGCGGTCTGCCGCAAGTACTACATCCACCCGGCCCTGATCGACGCTTACACCCGTGGCGAGATGGTTCCCGAGGCGCCCGCCATCACCGGCGACGAACGCCGTGGCGGGGAAAAGGCCGCGCTGCGTCGGGAGGAGGCTGCGGTGCTCGAATGCCTTCAGCGGTGGACTACTGCGCCCGCAGTCGCGAGCAACGGGAACGGACGCGCGTAGGCCGCCTGCTTCATTTCGGCCGGGTGCACGTCACGGCCAGCGCTCGCTTCCCCAACGCGTCGAGCTTCATGCCAACGGCACCTTTTCGGGGGACGTGCCACTCGGCTGGCCTCTTGTCGCTCTGCGACCGCCACAACTTCACCTCGACGCTGTCCGTGTGCCCCTTCGCAACGCGCCACGTCGCCTGTACTCGACCCGCGCGCGGCCAATTGCGGCTCGCGCTCACCATTTGAAGGCTCGTGCGCTTGGCAGCCACGATGTCGACCACGAACCGTGTCGTGTCCGGGAGATCGGCCCTGATGCTCCGTTCGACCTGCTCGTAGAACGTGCGGTGGTTCTCGCAGGACATTGTGCCGGCCCGCTGCCTCCGCAGGTAGCTGTCGTTGACATACGAGTCGAAGCCGAGCATCGAGACCACCTGGGCCTCAGTGGCGGCCGGGCCCCGTTCGGCGGCGAGAAACTTGTTGCCTGAGCAGGCACCGATCACGCCCGCCAGCAGCGCTGGAAGCGTGAGGCGCAGAGTAGTGTTCATGTAGTGGTCTCGGGCAGGCACTGTGCCAGCGTCACGCCCTGTGATGCAGTTCACAAAACGCGCGCAGATGTGCGTCGCGGTTAGCGAGCGCGTTTCGTCCCGACGACGAGGGCGACGCCTGCGATCAGCAGAATGCCGCCGGCGATCGGGCCGATCGGAAGCGTTTCCTTCTCGGTGGCTGTGACCTCGATGGGGCCGATGTCGACCGTCTCACGCTTCTTCGTGTAGGTGATCCCGCCGTAGATCAGCCCGATCACGCCTGCGATGATGCAGACGATTCCGACCAGCGTTCCGATTTTCATGGGTGAGCCTGGGAGAGAGGTGGCCGCGAGTGGTGTGCGGATACAATACCGCTTTGCGGCGCATAAGTCTTGTACCACACTTCGCTTCGCGAGCCGGGCGACTGCTATTCTGGCAACAGTGCCGGAACGATCTCGGCCGCCCGACCACGCAGGACCAGGCGGGCCGAGGGCGTGAGGGGAGTCGCCTCGGGATTCAGCTCGATCACCGCGCCCCCATTGTTGGTGGTCGCGGCGCCGAGGCTGGCCGCCGGGTGAACAAGGCCGCTCGTGCCGATGATGAGGCAGACGTCTGCACGTGCGGCCCATTCATGGGCTTCCTCGAAGACACCCGGACCGAGGCGCTCGCCGAACCACACCACATCCGGTCGAAGGAGGCCTCCACAGTGCTCGCATCGGGGAAGGGTCGCGAGGCTGCCGTGATCGACGGCGCTCCGGTTGACGCGGGAGAATGCACACATGGTGCATCGGTCGCGAAAGAGCGAGCCGTGCAGCTCGAGCGGCATTGCGCGGGTTGGATCAGCCCCGGCCGCGGCGAGACGTGCGGCTTCGCCATGCAGGCCATCCACGTTCTGCGTGATGATTCGCACGCCAGGTCGGGTCAGTGCAAAGCGGGCGAGCGCGACATGCGCGGCGTTCGGCACGCATCCGGCGACCAGCCCCCGTCGCCAGCCGTACCATTCCCACACCAGCCGCGGGTCGCGATCGAATGCTTCCGGAGTCGCGAGCTGCTCCGCGCGGAACGTCTTCCAGAGGCCGTCGTTGCCGCGAAAGGTCGGCACTCCCGATTCCGCGCTCACTCCCGCGCCGGTGAGGGCGACCACCGTGCGCGCGGCGCCGAGCATGGCGCGGGCTTCGCTCAGCGCGTTGTCCATGCGGGGCGCAGCGTCGAAGAGACGGCGAAGGACTTACGCGTTCGCGTACGACTCCAGGAATCCGCACGACGTGCAGCGATATGTCGTGACCGGAAGCACCAGCTTCTTCTTCAGCGAGACTCCCGTCCAGATGCTCGTCCGGGGAACGCCATCGGCCCACCGGACGAGGCGCGGAAGGTCGTAGTGACCGTGAGCAACGATGAACCCGGGGGTCATCGACTTTCTGCACTTCGGGCACTCGACACGCTTGTCACGCACGATCGCCTCCATCGGTGAGTTGAAACTGATGCTCCGCGCCTGGGAGTGGCGCAGTCCCGGCAGCACCCATGGAGTTCCAGAACTGGAAGACTTCGTAGCGCCGGTAGCACAGGGTCCAGTCACCGCGCAACGGCCAGATGGTGACGTCATCCGAAGCGGGATAGCAGAAGTCATCCCAGTGCGCCGTGAAGAGGTCCCAATCCGCGATGAGCGCCGTGTTCGGATTCCACGACAGCACGATCCGCGTTGTCGGTTCGATTGGGAGTCCGAGCAGCTCGCGTCGCACCACCGCCGGCGGCTCGTCGCCTCGAAAGGCGAGTGGACGACCGGCGTTCGCGTCACCGCGAACCGCTGCTTCGCCGGCGCGCTGTGCCGCCGACTCGCCATCCAGTGGCGCCAGGCGGGCGAGCAGCTCGACGCCAAGGAGTGCATGGCGTTGACTGGTGAACCGCCAGCCGAGTGGAAAATCATGGAGCGCAGTGCTGGTCGAGGCGTTCGGCGGTAAGTGCGCCGTCGTCCGCAACGCGCTGCTACGCTCCTGCGGGACGGTCTGCAGGCGTTGACGCAGATGGTGCACGATCGGCGCGAAGCTCGAGCACTTCGCCGGCGAGCGCGACAAGGCGCTCGACGCGCGCCATCTGTTCGGCGTCGGTCAGCGGGCGCACTCGACTCGGTGCACCGGCAACGATCGTCTCCAGGTCTTCCCATCCGAGGATGCGGCGACGCCGACCCCCACGCACGCGCGCGAGCCGCACATCCAGCCACGCACCTCGCCCGTCCCAATCCAGGCGGACTCGAACCGTTTCCCGCGAGTACTCCCGGCCCGTGTGTCCTCGCTCGTCCGCGTCGATCCAGTCCGCCGTTCGCTTGAAACCGTTCGGAATGAGCAGTGAATCGAAGGCCGTCTTCGCGGCGCTGTGAACATCTGCGAAAGCTGCTTGCCTGTCCTCCATCCCACCCCCTTGCCGCAGTGCATCAGCGTTGCTCTCCGCCATTGCATCCATGCGGGGCCGCGCGTACCGATCATTCACCACGAACGCGGCTTGCATTCGAGCCTCGCCCCAAAGGTGCGGAGTCACCGCGCAGGGGGGAAGGGGTCCGACCGTGTTCCTTCGCGCTTCCGCCGCCACCGACATTCTCCCGCATGCCTCCGCGCCCGCTCACACGCCTGAGAAAAATCTGCCTCGCCTTGCCCGAAGCGCATGAGGTCGAAGCCTGGGGTGAGCCCACGTTTCGTGTTCGGAACAAGCTCTTCGCCATGTATGCTGCCGCAGGCAACCATCACGGCGCCGGGCGCGCCGCCGTCTGGTGCAAGGCGACCCGCACCAACCAGTCGCTCATGATCGAGGCGGCGCCGCGCCGGTTCTTCGTGCCTCCGTATGTCGGGCCGAGTGGGTGGGTGGGCATCTGGCTCGACGACACGCCGGACTGGGAGGAGGTGGCGACGCTGCTGGCCGACGCCTACCGGCTCATCGCACCGCGGCGGCTCGCGGTGTTGCTCGACGATGCGTGATGACCGAGGATGCTATCGCTGCTCGCGCCCTGGGATGCCGACGCCTCAGCGCGCCCGCGTTGCGGCCCGAAGCCAGCCCGCGCGTAATGCGCCCTGCTTCCCGGTCACCGTTGAGAGATCCTCGAGTCGAACATTCGGCTCATCGTAGCCGCCCACCTGCACGACCGCGCTGAACGGGCCAGTCGCACGCACCACGTCGACACGTAGGGTGTCCCCGACGGCGAGGCGCGACAGAACGCCGCGCATCTCCATCCACGTCGCGATGGGAACGCCATTCATCGCGACGAGTCGATCATTGGTGTGCAGGCCGGCGCGGCCCCACGCACTCGCCGGGCTGGTGACGACGAGATTGAGCTCTCGCTGGCCGGGCGCACTCCACCCGTAGAAGCGAAGGTCCACTCTTGGTTTGCCGTCGCGCCCCGTCGCCGGCGTCCAGCGAACATCGGCCCGCAGCCCGAGCGGCCGAAGGTAGCGGTCGAAGTCGATCGGCTTCGTTCCCCGGACATGGTCGGCGAAGAACGCTCGAACATCACACGCGCAGACCTCCGCGACGGTGCGCTCGATGTCACGACCGGAAAAGCCGCGCTCGCCGGAATAGCGGTCGAGCATCGCCCGCATCACGTCGTCGATCGACCGACGACCGTTCGTCCCCTCCCGCACCATGATGTCGAGCAGCGTGCCCAACACCTCTCCCTGGGTATGTACACTGGGGTCGTAATCGCCAAGGCTCCCCGGCGTCCCGCCATACTCCGCGAAGCTCGCACGCTCCGGGGACACCGCACTGTTCCCCGGATTCGACAGGTAGTTGGCGATCACCGTCTCCAGGTGGGCACGACGGGTCTCCTCCTCGGTCGGCAGCCCCGCCCGCCGCGCCAGAAGATCGGCGTAGAAAATCGACAGTCCCTCACTGAACCACAGCCCGCTGCTCCGGCCCCCTTGCCGGTAACTGATTCCCGTGCGCTCGACCGGCCGAATGCGCATCAGGTTCCACGTGTGAATGAATTCGTGGCCTGTTTCCGGGAGAAGCACGTGCGGGTTCGCGGCAAGCTGTGCCGCCGGGGCGCCCAGGGTCACCGAGTTGAAATGCTCCAGTCCCCCGTACGCACCGTCCTGGTAGAGAAACGTGTACTCCCGATACGGCGCTCGGCCAAACAGCGCCACGGCCTGCCGCACCAGTGCCTCGATGCCCCGCACGAACTCCGTCGTGTCGAACGCAGCGGAGACGCCGCCCGCGGCCGGCAGCGGCCAGTACGCGACGCGATGAGGCACCCCGTCCACCGCGAAGCGCCAGCTGCGGAGCCGACCCGCTAGAATCGGCGAGTCGACGAGCGTCTCCGCACTCGCGGCGAAGTACGTGTGCGGATCCGACGTCGGCGTCAGTCCGGTCGCGACATCCCAGCCGCGCGGAACATCGAGCGTCACGTGCGCGGGCGCGAGCTCTGCGCCGACGATGTAGAGGAAGGAGTGTGGACCGCCCACCAGCGCCCCCGTTGGCGCGAGAAACGGTCGCCACGCCGCACGCTGCTGTCCCTCGGGTGGTGGCAACGCCACGCGGTATTTCACGACGAGCGCGCCACCGCGCGTCATCACTCGCCAGAGCGCGCTGTCCTCGCGAGCGATGGTTGCATCGCCGGACTCCGACTCCACTCGCAGCCCCTCGATGAAGCGCCAGAAGCGATCGTCATACTCCGGGTGCGCGGCCATCGCGACGCGGAAGGTGTCGGATGCACTGCGAACGTGCATCTCGACGGTGTAGCCGGCGACGTCTGCAGAGTCCACGCGCAGCACGTAGCTGACCACCGGCTGCCCTCGCTGATACCGAATCTCCACCGCGTCGACCGGATGCCGGAGCGGATGCTGGGCCGGTACGGTGGGCGCCAGCGCGGCGAGCGTCAGTACCAGCACGCCGGACTTCAGTGAAGTGATCGCGAGTGTCATCGGGTTTGTGCCATGGGTGACCTGCAGGATACCAGCCGGGCAGTACGATGCCGACCGGAAGCGCTGTGCTTAGTCCGTGCGCCATCCACGCGGGGATCGCGTTACCTTCGATCCGGGGGCAACGTCGTCACAGCAACCGCCGCCCCCCACTCAGGACGCCATGCGCATACGACGTCACAGCCTCGCGCTGCTTCCGTTCGCCCTCGCGATCGCCGCCGCCGACTGCAAGAACAAGGAATCACGGGCCAAGGCGCCTGCCGTGGTTGCCAAGGCCCCCGACCCGTGGTTCCTCGATTCGAACGCGAATTGTCAGTTCGACTCGACCGCGAATCATCCGACTGCAGAAGGTCTCGTGCGGGAATTCGTGCAGCGCGATGGCCAGGGTGCATTCATGAAGTCCGACAGCTGGCTTGCGGCCGCGGTCGAGTGTCCGGGTCGCGAGCTCTCGTCCGCCGACTACTCGATCGTGGATGGCGCCGACGTGCTGCCGCTGCGCATGGACCTCGACAGCGCCAGGGTCGGGGTGCGCTACCGATTGCTCGGAGTCGCTGACGCCAATGGCTTCCGTCCCGACCTGCGAACCGTCACGGAGACGCTCGCGGTGAATCGCTCGCGCTTCGGTTGGCGCCTCGCGAGCCCGGCACCTGCGCCGCACGTGCTCGTCGACATCGCCAGGAAGCGCCAGGCATTCACCCGCGCAGACCAGTGGGCGATCGATGCCGTCGTGACGCAGGCCCGCCGGCTCGCCCCGCGGCCGTAAACCTCGGCGCGATGCTGCGCGCTGGGCACGATTACGCGCCCCGCGCCACCGATCGAGAAAGACTGGCCAGATGATGGCGGGTATGCACCGCTGAAAGACGCACTGCGTGCGCCACCGACATCGCGCCAAAATACGGGTGATCGAGCCGACGCGAAAAGCCCCGATCACCGCCCTGGGCGAGCTCCCCGCCAACGGCCGTCGCTGCCTTTTCGAGACGCTCGATCAGCACCCGGCGCGACGCCGGCGCAGCCGAGGGGCGCGCCTCGCGAGGAGCGCGTGCCCCGCGCGGGAAACGCCCCGTTCGGAGGATCCAGGGCAGCACCGCCCAGCGCAGCGCCAGGCGCCGCCAGCCATGCACCACGACGCGCATCGCCGGACCTCCGGCGAGCTGTTGCGCGAGAAGCTCGTGGGCCAGGGTGATGTGCTCGACTTCCTGCGCTGGAGACCACTTGCCCGGTGCGCGGGGGAGCAACCACGCGTCGTCGCCGATCTTCGCTGAGCCCTCGACGAACTCACGGGTCGACCGCGTGTAATCCTCGATCAGGGCCTCGGCCGATTGCCTCACGGGCGGGGCACCTCGAGCGCCGCCACTCGCGCAACCATCACCACGGAATACCACCTCCCGGCGGGCAGCGGTATGCCATCCCTTCGAGCGCCCCGCCACCTTGCACTTCCCACGCACCGCTGCGCGGATGCGGTGTCGATTCGAGCGAGGACCCGTCGCCGAAGGCGAGATGAAGCGCGCCGCGGCTCGTCACGACGAGCACGTCGATCGCCCGCCCGAGCAGGGACAGCAGCGGCGCGAGCTGTTCCGGTTCCTCCGGATCGAGCCTGCGCTGCACGCCATCTGGCTCGTGAAACGTGAACGGGACGACGAGCCGGATCTCGGCGGAGGCTTCCAGCGTCCACGTCTGGAACCGGAACGATGTCAGGTCGACGGCGAGCTGCGTGACCCGGTGGCCGGAGAGAACCCAGCGATGTTCGCCCGGCGAGAGGGAGACTTCGGAGCTCATTCCCGGAATATGCCGCGGCGCCGCGTGGCACGCAGACCAGGTCTCAGCGATCGCGCAGGCGCGCGGTCAGCACCTGTACGCGGTCGCCGAGGGATGGGTGCGCGACGGCGTCGAACTGCCGGCGGACCCGCGCGTCGGTGATCTCGCGGTCCGCTGCGAGATCGGCGGCGACGCCCCGGGCAAGCACCGGCCACTCGTCCTTCCCGATCGGATGCTTGGGCCAGCCATTGTTTCGCGCGTCGATCCAGCCGTCCCAGAAGGTCATCGCCACGTGGAGCTTCATCAACCCCGGGTCACGGCCACGCGGGAAGAGATTCTCGAGGCTGTCGAACCGTCGCCCGATCTCATCAAAACGCTCGGCATCGTGCGCGTTCGCGTCGTGAACGAGATGCTTCAACAGCGCGTCGCGCGCCTGGATGTAGGTCATCATGGGAGCCCGGTGCTCATGCGGCCGGCCGCGATCCCCCCCGCGCGGCGCTCCCGACGAGGACGCGCTCCACGGCGCGCTGCCGGTATGCAAAAATGCGCGCGAGCTGTCGCCGCACGAGCGGATGGACCAGTCGCCCGAGCATTCCGAACGGCAGCGCGTACCGCACTTCGTCATCGATGGTGGTCTCGCCGCCCTGCTCGCGAAAGCGATGCGTGTGCACCCACAACGCATATGGACCGCGCAACTGCGTGTCCACGAACTCGCGTGGTGGCTCCCACTGGGTGATCTCGGTCCGCCACTGCATTGGCACTCCGTGCAGCCGGATCGTGTAGTCGATCAGCGTACCCGGGCGCATCACGATCGGCGCCGGCGTCCTGATGTGGAAGCCCATTTCCGGCGGCGTGATCAGTCCGAGGTTGGCCGCTTCACTGAAGAAGGCGAACACATCCGCTCGCGGAACCGGCAGCGTCATCGACGCGCGGAAGACATGCGTGCGCATCACGGTACGCGGTGAAACAGGACCGCTGCTGGCATTGACACTCCTTCTCATCAGTTCATTCAGGCGGGAAGCAGATGAACGCTACACTGCTCGCTACTGTTTCGAGAATCGTGCGCGGTGCCGCTTGTTCGTCCATGGCGACGGGCGACGATACCCCGCGGCCACGCATGGCACAAGATCAGCGCCCCACGCATTGAGCGACCCCCGATCGCTCACGATCGCGGCGTGCCCCGCAGGCGGTTGATCAGCGCATTCATGGCGGTGAGCGTGACGATGCTTTCCAGGTTTGTGCCGACCTCCCCATCACGCTGGCTGCGCGACGAACCAGCGACGCGGCAGAGTGCGCGCGCGCCGATCGTCACCGTCGTGGAATCGCCGGTGGTACGCGTGAAGAGAAAAAGCTCGACGCCGGGATGTTCCGAGCCATGCCACGAGTCGCTCGCGGTACCGCGCGGCCACGCATAGCTCGGCGCCGTGATGAGCTCCCGCGGGGGCAGGTTCTCGAGTACCGCGTAGCCGAGCTCGCGCAGCGCCGCCGCTCCCGCCGCGTAGAGGGGTTCCGCGCGCGACCGGAACGTCCCATGGATGGACGTCCCGGTGGAATCATCGGGCGTCGTGCACGTGGGCATCGCCGCGCCTGCGGCCACGGCGGGCGCGACTGGCGGATCGGGCACGACCTGCCCGGCGGCACTGCGCGCGCCGCCGCCGCACGCCGCAGTCGCAAGCGCCACCAGGGAGATCAGCTGCCACCCGTTGCCTCGCATCGCCGCGTCCGCCGGTGAAGGTCATCCGTCAGTGCGTCGACCCCGGTCGGCCGCACGGCGCGCCATGGGTCGCCCCTCGTCATCTCCGACCGCTCTGGTATTCCGAGCGGGGCTTCTCTTGCACTATGTTGTCTCATGGCGACGTCGGCGGCCGCTTCGGCCCGCCGATGGACTCGCTCGCAGCACCGTAACCCCAACGTCCCGGCATGACAACCCCAGCTATCGACACGCTAGCGAAGGTCGAGGTCCTCGCCGATCTCGAGCCGCTCGTCCATGATCTCATGGAAGTCCATGAGGCGAAGCGCATCCTGTGGTTTCCGAGCGAGCTGCTCGCCCCCGCGCCGGACACGGACCCCGACGCCTACGTTCGCGAGCTCCGCGAGCGGGCTCGGGGAATCAGCATGCCCGGCCGCGTTGCGATGGCGCTGAACCTCCTCACCGAGGAGGGACTGCCCCACTTCCACCGGCTTCTCGCGGTGTACCTGGGCAGCGACAGCTTCTGGTCGAAGTGGACGAACCTCTGGACGGCCGAAGAGGATCGGCACGGCGCGGTGCTGCACGACTACACCCGCGACAGCCAGATCCTGAACAACCCGGAGCTCGAGCGCATGCAGTTCGAGTATCTGAAGGCCGGGTTCGAGCCGACGTGGGACAAGGATCCGTATCGCGTGTTCGTCTATACGTCGCTTCAGGAGCGGGCGACCCAGGTGAGCCACGCCAACACCGGCAAGCTCGCCAGCGAGTATGAGCCGAAGATCGGGACGGTGCTGTCGAACGTCGCGAAGGAAGAGGCGCGGCACTATGCCTTCTACCGCGAGATCTTCAAGAACGTGCTGCAGCGCGATCCGAATCGCGGACTCGAGTCCGCGGCGATCGTCATGCCGTCCATCGACATGCCTGGCGTGAGCATGCCCTACTTCCGAGACATGGCGGACGTCGTCCGCCGCGCCGGCATCTACGGTCCGCGCGATTACCTCAAGATCGTCGAGGAACAGATCCGCTACTGGGCGATCGAGACCCTCGACGGCCTCAACGAGATGGGGAAGAAGGCTCAGGAGAAGATCCTCGCCATCCCGGCGCGGCTCGAGCGTGTCGCCGACGCCATGGAGTCGCGCACGCGCGCGAAGACCTTCGTCTTCCCCGTCGCCTTCGCCCGCGAATTCGAGATGGAGTAGGGCGGACCGCTATCGGTCGGGGATGTTTCCGATCGTCCGAACGAGCGTGCTCGTGGGGTCGGGCCCGCGACGCAGCTCGATCGCCGCCGGAGCGCCGACCCGCAGCCAGACACCGCCGGCATTGCGGGTCAGCGCGGCCGGGAGTGGGTGCAGGAACAGGTTCCGGGCATCGACCGTATCCACCGCAACCGCCTCGCGCAGGTCGCCCACGTCCCTGACGCGCCCGTCCCGCCGCGCCACCGCGTCCTCATAGTTGACGGCAACATCCGCCAGCAGCGGTGGCTGGCCGGGGAGAACGAGGCGCCCTCCGAGCACGAGCAGGTCGCTCGCGCCACCTGAATTCTCCGGCAGCGACTCGTACGCGTCCGGATCCGCCGATGTGTAGTGACCCGTGGCAATCGCATCGAGCGCTCCGATGATGGCAGCGACGTTGAGTGCACGCAGTCGCTGCTTCTGCGGATCGTCGGGAAGCGCGCCGCTCTCGATGAGCACCGTGCTCGATCCCCATTGCTGCATCAGGTCGCCGAAAGCGCGCGGGTTGAAGCTGTCGTCGTATTTCGCGACGCGCCCGGGAATGTCCGCCTCGAGGATGCGCGCGATCGTCGCGGCAACGAGGCGTGCGCGTCGCCGGGTCGCGTTGTAGGCGCGCGAGTCGTCGTACGCGGGAGCCAGCAGGGCAACGCCCGCCTGAAGCCCGCGGGGGCCGGCCCGCGTGCGCGCACTCTGGTCGTGCAGGTTGAACGCGAAATCCGGTCGCAGGCGATCACGCAATGCCTTGAGTGCGCGTGCCTCCGGTGTAGCCAGCTGACGGCCATCGCGGTTCACATCGATTCCTGCCGCATTCTCACGCTGAAAAAGCTCGGCACCGTCCGGGTTCAGCATCGGCACGAACGTGATCGTCAGCTCCCGCCCGATGCGCTCGCGGAGCGGGTTCATGTCGGTCCCCGCCAGGAACGCGAAGATGTCGGCCAGCGCCATCGAGGCCGTTGACTCGTCTCCGTGCATCTGCGACCAGAGCAGCACGCGCGTCGATCCGCGGCCGAACGCCACCGCGCTTATCGGCCGGCCGTTCATCGACCGCCCGATCTCTTCGGTCGCGAACACCGGCGTGGCAAGAGAAGGCGCCATCGCGCTCCACAGCTGAGCATGGGTGAAGCGACGCTCGGCGATCGCCGTCACCCGGTAGCGCTCCGCGATTCCCAGTCCCGCGGCGAGCGCCGCGGCGGGTGCGACCGGGGCTCGCGGCATTCCCCCGGCGACCGGCCGCGGCATCGGGCGAACCGGCGCCGGAAGCGACGGGTCGGTCGCCGGCGAGGGGGCGCGCGAGCAGGACGCGACGAGCAGTGCCACCGCGGCGACGCGAGGGATGCGAGTCAGCGTCATGAATGTGGTGGTCATGTGACCGAAGCTGACCGGCGATGGCGGCGTCGTCAACGGTCGCGCCGGCGGAGCGCCGGGTGACGAAACGCATATGCCAGCCCGAGAAGGCCGAGCTGCACCATCGCACCGGGGGCGAGCGTCGGCGTAGCGCCACTGAGCGTCGCCCAGAGAAGTCCGGAGCCACTCGCCGATGGCTGCGTCTCGAGCTCGAACTCGACGTTGCCCTTGAAGTGAAGCGCAACGCCAATAACGCCGGTGAGAATGAAGCAGGCCATCACCGTCTGGACCGCTCGGACGCTGAGCACATCCCGGGTCAGGGCGTGCCATGCGATGATGATGAGGCTCGCCGTCAGCATGAAGATCGGGAGGCGTTGCCACGCTTCCTCGGTGTGCTCCAGCAGCAGCAGCTCGACGAGCATGCCGACGAGGCCCACGGTCAGGATCGCGAGCAGGGCGCCGCGCAGGATCGCCAACGTCGCCTCTCCGCGCGTCGGCGTGGCGTCGCCGATCATCGTCGCACCTGCGCGCAGTGCATGCAGACGCTCCGCGCCCCGGTGCTCAGGGTCGAC
>JANOCW010000538.1:0-7464 GCA_031412375.1 Gemmatimonadaceae bacterium
TCGAGCGACGTCGAATCGACCGCGAGGCCCCTGCGGGCCTCGGCCAGCGCGCGCTCATGGCTCTCCGCATCGAGGAGCAGCGATGCGTGGAACACGCGCCCGGCGACGAGATTCGGATTCACCTCGAGCGCGCGTCGAACCAGTGAGTCGGCGCCCGCTTCCCCATCGAAGTGCCGTCGGCGTGCGACGCCGAGGAGCGCGAGCGGGTGCGATGGATTGACCTTCAGCACGGCGTCGAACTCGGCCTGGGCATCGGCGCTGCGGTACTTCTCAAGAAACAGGTTGCCCACGCGAATGCGCGGCTCGAAATCGCCGGGCGCAGCCGCGAGCGCCTGGTCGAACGCCTTGAGCGCGTCCTTGAACAGCGGCGGGTTCTCGAGCCCGAGGTAGCGGCAGGCGATCCCGATGGCGGTGAGCTCGGCAGCGGTCAGCCGCCCCTGCGAATCATTGTAGACGTCGATGAAGTGATCGAACCCGCGCATGGCCGCGTCGCGTTCCCCGCGCTCGAACTGCAGCACGGCGAGATTGACGCGGGCCGTAAGGCTGTCCGCCGCCTTCTCGGCGACTGCCCGGCGAAAGTTCACCTCCGCCTCGGCAAGGCTGCCGCGGGCGACGAGCACTTCACCAAGCGTGTTCGCCAGTTCGCGCCCGCGCGCGCCCGGGGTCGCGAAGCGCCGAGCTTCAGCCTCCGCGTCGGCATAGCGTCCGACCTCGCTCAACGCGAGCACCAGCCCACGACGCGCTCGCACGGATGTGCTGTCCCGGTCGGCCAGCGTCGTGAAGGAACGAACCGCATCATCGTACTTGCCGGTGCGCAGCGCGGCCTCGGCGCCGGTAATGTCCTGACTCCGAGCGGGCTCGCACGCCGTGATGAGCAGCAGCGTCGTGAACCCGAGCGTGCGCGTGGCACGCACCGCACGGCGCGCACTGCTCGCCTGCCGCCAAATGCACGACCTGCTCACTTCTTCCCCTCGATCGCGCGAATCTCCCGAGTCTTGAGCGCAAGGTCGACCAGCAACTGCTCCAGCTGGGCGTCGTAATCTGCCGAGCGCATCACGTCCTTCGCGCGGCGCAGCTCGGCGACGCGATCCTCGATCGCCTGCCGTTCGCGATACAGCGCTGCCAGGCGCGGATCGGCCGCGGCAGCCGCGGCCGAGATGGCGGGCGCAAGGAACATCGTTCGCGCGAGGGCACCATCACCCTTTCGCAGCTCTGGCTCCTGACTGCCAGCCTTGTCGCCATTGTCCTCGAGGAGGGCGTGCTCCGTGCGGAGCTTGTTGCCCTCCTCGTAGGTGCGGGCGACCTCAGTGCGCGCGTACTCGAACGCTTCGAGCAGGGAGACGCGGCCGTCCTTGTCCGCGTCGGCGCCCTCCGCAGCGTAGGCACGAACGAAGAAGCGCGGGAACAGCACTTCGTTGCGCTCGAATCCCGTCTTGGTCGCGGTGACGATCGCGCGCCCGGGCCCGGACAGCGCCGCCGCGAAATCGCCGCTCGCGGTGGACGCGTTCACGAAGGCGACCTTGCGCCCGGCCAGAGAAGCCAGCGCAACGGCGAACTCCTTCGTGCCGAGGTCGGCGCCGGGGATGCTGAACTTCGAGTCCTGCGCCGACGACGTGCCGTGACCGATCAGGAGAATGAACACCTGGTCGCCTGGTGCGGAGGTCTGGCCGATCCGCCGAAGCGCAGCCGTGATCGCCGGTCCGGTGGACTTGCCGTTGATCCGTGCCGTGTCGCGAGCGGGATCCTCGGCCAGGTACGTAATGCGATCAGGTGAAAGTCCATGACGCGTGCGCGCCGCGTCCGCCATCGTGATCGACCATTCATAGAACGCATCACTGTACTGCCGTTCGCCACCCAGGCCGCTGACGATGAGGAGGTGCGGCTGCGCTTCGGCCACGCCACAACCGATGACGGCCATGAGGGCACTCGCCAACACGGACCGGAGTGACCTCATGCGAGCCCTCGCGCTTTGCGATACGCCCATTCGGTCGAGACGAGGGCGACCAGGATGAAGAAAATGACGGGCATGTCCCAGAGATCCATCTGCTGGAGCACCGTGGCTCCGCTCCGCGTGAACGTCAGGTCTTCCGGCAGCTTCGCCAGCGTTTCCGCGGTGTAGTATTGCCCGCCGGTCTCTTCGGCGATCCGCTTCAGCCCCGTCGCCCGCATCTCGGCGTCGAAGTACTCGGTGTTGAGCTCTGCCGCCTGCACGAAGATCGTGTCGCTCGAGACGACTGTATCGGCGGTGCGGGCGCTGACCCGGACCTCGTACAACCCCGCAATGTCGGGCGTGAAGCTCGCGCGATACTCGCCATCGCGATCGACTGTCCACTCCATCGGCACTTCGTGCGGAGCGCCATCGGCACCGACGATGGTTGCACTCACCGTCGCGTTGTTGACGCGGAGGTATGTCGCGTCCCGAACATCGGCGCGCAGCACCACCGGCACCTTCGGCGCGACACGATCGCTGGATGCGGCGATCGTCACCGTACCCGGCACGGCGCTCACCAGCCATCGGAGCATCTGCCGCCAGAATGTCTCGTGCGTCATGTCCTCGACGGAGATGACGGCGTGCATCTGCCACATCCAGGTGTCCTGCACCGGCAACGCAACCGCCTTTCCCGCGCCGAACCGCTGGAACGCGAGCAGGGGCTGCTGGCCCCGTCCGCCGTCCGCGGCCCTGCCCATGAGCAGCGCGGTTGCACCGGGTTTCAACCGGGCGATGCGATTCACCGACGATACGACAGGAAGCTCCTTCCAGCGCGCCGCCGACTGTGCCGCGGTTCCCGCGATCTGAGTGGACGAATGAATCCGGCCTGCCGGGGTCAGCTCGGGCGTGTACTCCACGAACCACGGCTCGGTGCTCTTGGCGGCGGCCGCATCGAGCTCCACTGGAATGACGTCGGCGAGCGGTGTACCGGCGTAGCCCCCTTCGGCGAATGCACTGCGTCCGCCGAGCAGCAGCAGCCCGCCCCCGCGCTCGCTGACGAACTCGGCGATCATCTTGAGCTGATCGTGCGTGAAGAAGCTCGCCTCGATGCTGCCGAGCACGAGTGCGCGGTACTCGAACAGCTCCTCGCGCGTCTTCGGGAATCCGCCCGCGAGCTCCTCGGGGTCGTCGATTCCTCCGCGCCAGTACTTGTTCTCCGCCGTCCGCACCAGGGTCACGAGCTGGAGATTGGGATCATCCGCGACGGCGCGGCGCATGAACCCGACCTCGGACCGCGGCTCGCCGTCGAAGTAGAGGACCTTTTCCTTCCGGTCGCTCACGATGACGAGCGCCTCCTGCTCGTTGTTCTGCGCCACCATCTCGCCCGCCTGTGGCGCGATGCGGAACTTGAACACACGCGGGCCTTTCTCCATCGCGGTGACGCTGACGCGAACTGGGGAAGTCTCCCCATCCGGCGGCAGGGTGATCGTGTCGGTACTGACGATGCGGCCCGCGTCCTCCACCACGAGCGGTACCTTCCGCCCGCCGTAGCCAGTCTGCGAGATGAGCAGGTCAACGACCACGGACGCGCCGCGCAGCACGGTGTGCGGGGTCTCGACGCGGCTGATCTCGATGTCGCGCGTGAACTGCTCACGTCCAACGCCGACCGTGAATACGGGAACACCCCGCGCCCGCAGCGACAGCAGCTGATCCGTCAGCGGCGTGTGCGCATTGTCCGCTCCATCGGTCACGAGCACCAGCCCGGAGAGCGGAACGGAGGACAGCTCCTGGCGCGCTCGGTCGAGTGCGTCGCCGAGGTGGGTCTGGGCGCCCGTGTACGTCAGCTCCTGCGGCCCCGCGGTCCGCTCCGCGGACGAGGAAAAACGGAAGAAGCGCAGCATGAACCGCTCGGAGAGCTGCTTCATCAGTGCGCTTTGCTCAGGCGTGAACTCCTGGGCGACGAACTCGCTGCGGGGCCGCCCTTCGCGATCGGCGATCTGCATGCTCCGCGAGTCGTCGAGCAGGATTCCGACGAAGTTGCGCTGCGGGAGCGCAGCCGAGAGCACGAGCATCGGCCGGAACAGGCACAGGAGCAGCACGGCGAGCGTCGCCACCCGAAGCCCGAGGAGGACAGCGCGATCACGACCGGTGCTCTTGGCCCGCACCGCTCGATATGTGACCATGGCGGCGATGATGGCACCTGCGACGATCAGCGCGGCGAGCATGACGACGGAGGGGGCGCCGAACGCGAGGTCCCCCTTCTCGTACATGTTCGGCCGATACTTGAAGAGGAACTCGAACAGCGACTCGAGCAGTTGCATCGAAGGCCCCGCCGTGGCAGATGCCAGTGAATACGCGGATGAGTGCCGCAGAGTTGAAAACGGCTACGTCATCAACCCGGTTCCCCCGGCATCAGAAGTATACCGGGCGCGCTTCGACCCGTGGGGCGGGGCGAATCAAGGGCTCCCCTGATCTGTCACCCCCTGCCGCGGAAAGGTTGAGTGTGCGGGTCAGGGAGTGCGTTCGTGATGCAAGCTGCCCTCCGCCGCCAGGCGGTCGAGCGCGTCGCCGGTGAGCCGCTGAACCGTCCACTCGGTCATCGCGACCGCCCCGATCGAGCGGTAGAAGCCGATGGCGGGTTCGTTCCAGTCGAGCACCGACCACTCCATCCGTCCGCATGCTCGATCACGCGCGATTGCGGCGAGATGGGCGAGCAGTTGGCGCCCGTACCCGCGCCCGCGCCACTCCGGGCGGACGAACAGATCCTCGAGGTACAGTCCTGCGCGGCCGAGCCAGGTGGAGTAGTTGTGAAAGAAGAGGGCGAAGCCGACGGGCTGTTGCCCGTCGAACGCGAGAAGCACCTCCGCGCGCTTGGGCTCGGCGACGAGCGTGGCGCGGATGTCGCTCTCGGTGGCGACGACGTCATTCGGCGCACGCTCGTACTCGGCGAGCTCGCGGATGAACGACAGCACGAGCGCCGCATCGTCGGGCGTGGCCGAACGGATGTGCAACCTCGCGCGCTCGTTCATGGGTGGCTCGTCAGTCGCCGACGCGGGTCGGTGCACCGGCGTGACGGGCACGCCCCAGAATTTGCCCCAATGCCGCGACGACCGTCGCCCCGCTCCACGCGAGAATTGCGGGGAATACGATCGTCAGGACGGGCAGCGCCCACGCGGGGACGGTGAGGGCGCGTCCGACCTGACCGACAATGCCCGGCCCATCGATCATGACGTTGGCCAGGAACATCACCAGCCATGCTGCCCCCGCCGCCCAGGCCGCTTCCGCGGGCACCGTCCACCGGCGATCCATGAGGGGGAACAGCGCCGCCACGAACAGTACTCCCCACCAGCCCAGTGCGACCGTCGCGAGGATCATGGCGCCGACCAGCAGGATCAATCGATAAAGTCGAACGAGGCGCTTCATCTGCCGGGGCTCAACGTGAGTGTCGAGCTGACCTGCTCCGGACGCAACAGCTCGCCAGCTGGTGGGACGATCAGCTCGTCGAGCTCACCCTTCGCCCACGTAGCCATTCTGTCCGTGTAGCGCGTGCTGAACGGATTCCCGGACTGGCCGCCCGGATACGTTCCCCACCCCCGGACCTGGGGCCCGAGCTGGACCACCATGCGCCAGCTGGCGCCGAAGGTGCCTTCGCCCGATGACGGACTGAGGGTGGAAGGGCCGCCGAGGGCGGGAACGGACGGTGCCGCGAACGCTGGAATCCCCGCGAGATGCCTGACATTCACGCGCTGGATGTCGGCCCAGCGCCAACCGCCGGCCTCCGGCTCTCCGTGGTCGGTCACCAGCCGCGTGACCGCTCGCTCGAGGCTCGCGCGGATGACCGCGTCTCTCCGCTCTACCTCGGTCGTCGCCCGAACATCCCACCACGCGCTGGCCGAATCGGCCAGGAGCTCTACGAGGATCGTCTCGGCGGGACGGGGCGCAGAACCCTGCCCACGGTCATTGGGAGTACGCAGCTCATCCCACGCTGCGCGCGAGAGTTCCTGCATGGCATACTCGAACAGCGCGACGCGCTCGCTCTCGGTGGTGTAGCGGCGATCCCATTCGGCGAGCAGTCGTGCGGCGCGCTCGACCGTTCCTCCTGGTGGCGCCGTTCGCGCCGCCGCGAGGAGATACGGCACGAACACGTCGGCCCGCGCGCTGCCCGCGTCGGTCTGGAATCGAATCATCTCGTCGGGCGTGACGGTGCTGTCCGCACGCAGCAGCTGGTTGATGCGCATGGCGCGCCAGGGGGGGTACCAGTCCGCTCCGATGTAGGTCGCGTTGACCGTCGGATCGATGGGCTGCTGGTTCGCCGAGGCGAGAAAACCCTGCGCCGGATTCATCGATTGCGGGTAGCTCGCGACGGGCCATGTGCCCGTCCAGTCGCTCGCGCGCGTCGAGCCGTCGCGGAGGAGATCCCCCCGCCCATTGCCGGAGCGGAGTGGATACGCCCCGGTCGCGCGAATGGCGATCGTTCCGGCACGATCGGCAACCAGCATGTTCTGCGCGGGAACGACGTACGTCGACATCGCCGACAACCACTCCGCCACCGTGCGCGCGTGTGTCGCGGCAATGAAGGTACCCTGCTCTCCTGATGGCTCGAACAGGGTCCAGCGCATGGAGATCCAGCTGCGGGTGCCTCGCTGCAGCGGGCCGCGATGCGTGTATCGCACGGTATCGACGGCAACGACGTTGCCGCGCGGGTCGAGATACCGCTCGACACGGGGCAGGAGCGGTTGCCACGCTCCGTCGAGCATGTACCGCGTTGGCACGGCGATGTCGTCCACCCGCTCGCTGTAGTAGTCGACGACATCGGCCTGGCTGTTCGTGAACGTCCACGCGACATCACGGTTGAATCCAATGATGATCGTCGGCGCGCCGGGAATGGTGACGCCGTAGACGTCCAGCGTATCCGCGACGGAGAGGCGTGCCTCGTACCAGATCGATGGGAGCGTGAGCTCGAGATGCGGATCGCCAGCGAGTAGCGCATGACCGTCGGCGGTCCGTCCCGGCGCCACCGCCCAGTTGTTGCTGCCTATCGCATCACTGAAGTCTGCGGAGCGGGCACGCGTCGGAGCGGCCGCCGTCACGATGCGCCCGAGCTCGGCGGCGGCTTCGTCAGGTGCGCCGGGTGGAGGGAGACGCCGCAACGCGAACCGCGGCGATGTCCTGCCGGTGGGCTGAATGGGCTCCTGGATCGGGCTGTCGAACGGAAAGAGTGCGTCCGCGGCGGCGGCGCCGACACGCGCCCGGGTGATGAGCTGCCGCAACTCGTCGTCGCTGAACGACAGGGTACGCGCCATCTCGTTCAGCAGATGGATACTGTTGATCGGCTGCCAGCGGGCAGGCCGGGTTCCCAACAGGCGAAACTCGACGGGCAGCTGGGATGCGGGCATGTCGTCGATCCACGCATTCACGCCCTCTGCATAGGCGACCATCGCGCGCAGCCCTGCATCGTTCGAGTCCAGGGCAGCGAGCTTGATCTCTGCGGCGCGCGGCATGCCCATGCTGCGCGTGCGTCGATCGAGCGCGAG
>JANOCW010000539.1:0-2567 GCA_031412375.1 Gemmatimonadaceae bacterium
CACTCCTGCGCCCAGGTAGACCGCGGTCTGGACGACATCAGTCCAGATCACGGCCTTCATCCCGCCGTAGTACGTGAAGATGACGGTGATCACTCCCATGATCAGGATGGCCAGCGGCTTCACGTACTCCGGCGGGACCGCGGTGCCAATGACCAGCCCGATCGGGATCGCGGTGGCGAACAGCCGGACTGAATCTCCGAAGAGCCGCGTCCCCATGAAGATGATCGACGCCATCCGCCGGGTCGCGATACCGAAGCGCCGTTCGAGCAGCGAGTACGCGGTGACCAGCTCTCCCTGGAAGTATCGCGGCAGGAGGGTGTATGCGATGACGATGCGCCCGAGCAGGTAGCCGGTCGCGACCTGGAGGAACGACAGGTCCGCGACATACGCGAGTCCGGGGATGCTGATGAACGTGATGGCGCTCGTTTCTGTCGCGACGACCGAAAACAGGATGGCCCACCACGGAACCGCCCCATCGACCACGAAGTAGGTGCGAGCGGTTTTCTGGCCTCGGCCGAGGTGAATGCCGAGCCAGGTCGTGCCAGCCAGGTAGAGCAGGAGAACCGCGAAATCGAGGGCGGTGAATGCGGATCGCATTACGCGTTCGGCTCAGGGGGAGTGGCGCGGGCGACCGCCCGGGGAACCACCATCATGCGCATGACGCGTGAACGTAGGCAATCGCCGCGCTGCCCGCACCTGTGCAAAGGCCCGCGATTCGAATTCGAATCGCGGGCCTCCCACCGTTCTCACGGGTGCGGGTGCGTCCCGTCGCCCGCAGATCAGCCGAATGCTACGCCGAGAACGAGCTGCCGCAGCCGCAGCCGCCCGTCGCTGTCGGGTTCTTGAACGTGAATCCCGAGCCCTGCATCGAGGTGACGTAGTCGATCACAGTCCCGTTCAGGTACTGCGCCGAGAAAGGATCGACGAAGACGCGGAACCCCTCGTTGTCGATGACGATGTCATCTTCCGCTGAGGCATCCTCGATTAGCAGTCCATACTTGAATCCGCTGCATCCGCCCGGCTGCACGCTGACGCGGAGCCCGCCACGCTCGGGGGTGACACCTTCCGCCTCGATGAAGCGCCGGACCTCGGCTGCCGCGACGGACGTCACGACGAGCTCGACTTGCGGCTGCTGGGTTGTGCTCATGCTCAAACCTCCAGACGTGTTGGCGACCCTGCTCAAATAGCTCGTGGGTCGAAAGTTAGCGGCGCGCACGCTCTCCTTCAAGGAGTCGCCCGGTGGCGTGAAGCGATCCTTCGGTCCCGTCCCCGCCGCCGCCCGGGCCCACCTGATCGATCTCGGACCGCATCGAGCGGGCGATCCAGGCGAAGGCTCCCGCTGCGATCCCCAGCGTGATGAGCCCGGGGATGAGGTCCCCGAATATCACCTTTCCGATCCCGAACAGGGTCGCATACACCGCCACCACTCCGGCGATCCAGTTCGTCCATTGCAGCGCTCCCCCCGGAATCGGTTCCCGACCAAATCCGAGTCTCGTTGAGACCCGCGCCCACCCCGGCCCTCCCGGCCGAACTCTCCGGTAGAACCGTTCGAGCGTCGCTTCACTCTCCGGTTGTGTGATCAACGTCACTACCACCCAGACCACCGTCGTCACGGCGACGGTGACGAGCAGGACCATCGAGTCCGCGCGTGGATCACCAGCGGGGTAGCGGGGCGGGATGATGCGGTAGGCGAGGAGCGACGTCACGAACGAGGCCAGCATCGCGCTGATTTCCGACCATGCCGAGACGCGCCACCAGTACCAGCGCAGGATGAGCACGAGCCCCGTCCCCGCACCGATGGCGATGAGGAACTTCCACGCCCATTCGATGCTCGTGAGCTGGGAGGTCACCCCGATGGACAACAGGAAGAGGACGATCGTGGACGCGCGCGCGACATTCACGTAGTGCTTCTCGTCGCGGCCGGTCTGCCAGAACCGGCGATAGACGTCGTTCACGAGATACGAGGCGCCCCAGTTGAGGTGTGTCGCGATGGTCGACATGTAGGCGGCGGCAAACCCCGCCAGCAGGAGCCCCTTCCACGGCGAAGGCAGGTGATCGATGTAGACCTTGACGTACCCTGACTCCTTGTCCTCCAGCGTGGGGTAGAGAATCACCGTCGCGAGCGCCGTCAGGATCCACGGCCAGGGGCGGAGGGCATAGTGCGCAACCTGAAAAAAAAGCGTCGCAAGGACACCGTCGCGCTCCGTGCGCGCGGAGAAGATCCGTTGCGCAACGTAGCCCCCGCCGCCGGGCTCGGCACCGGGGTACCAGGCCGCCCACCATTGGACGAACAGAAACACGCCCATTGTGAGCATTGGCATCCACGCGAATGCCTCGAGCTGTCCCGCCGCGCTCGTCCGGAACGGGATGACGGACAATGCGGCCGTCTCGCTACCGAAGTGCGCCGTGGCTCCGGCCTTGAGCGCAGCCATGCCGCCGACGGCATCCACGGCATACACCGCGAGGGCGATGACTGCCGCCATCGCGAGCAGGAACTGGAAAAAATCGGTCCAGAGCACCGCCCACATGCCCGCGGCCACCGAGTACGCGGCCGTGATGACGAAGCA
>JANOCW010000540.1:0-2409 GCA_031412375.1 Gemmatimonadaceae bacterium
GATCATCACCTTCGGTCCCCAGATCCCGGCCGCCGGGCTCGTGAACGGCATCCGATCGCCGACCGGATTGTTGAAGTAGCCGTCGAAGTCGCGACCGAGGATGTCGATGATGTAGTCGGCTGCCGAGCCTCCGCCGTTGTAACGCTCGTCGATGATCGCGCCGTTCTTGTGCTGCTGCGCGAAATAGTAGCGATTGAAGCTGGCGTATCCGGGCTGCCCGGTGTTCGGGATGTACACATAGGCGAGCTGTCCCTGCGACAGCGAATCCACGAGCCGACGATTGCGCTCGACCCACGCCCGCGTCCGGAGGCCCTGCTCGTTCGCGACGGGAATGACCGTCACGCGGCGCGCGCCGTCCGCGGTCGGGCGCGCGTTTACGGTGATCGCCGTCTGGCGGCCCGCCGTGCCATCGAGGGAGCGGTAGATGTTGTCCGTGCCCCGCAGGTCGAGACCATTCACCGCGAGCAGGTAGTCTCCGACGCGCACGTCCACGCCGGGCGCGGCGAGCGGTGCGCGCAGCTCCGGGTTCCAGCTTTCGGCGTCATAGATCCGCGAGATGCGATAGCGGCCGTTCTCCACGGTGAAGTCCGCGCCGAGGAGACCCGTGGTCGTCTGCGGGACCTCGGGCATGTCGCCACCGCGGACGTACGAGTGCCCGATCGCCAGTTCGGCGCCCATGTTGTCGAGCAGGTAGTTGAGCTCGGAGCGATGGGAGACGTGGGGCAGGAGCTCGCCGTACATCTGCTTCATCGCCGGCCAGTTCACACCGTGCAGATTCTTCACGTACAGGTAGTCCCGCTGGATGCGCCATCCTTCGTCGAACATCTGCCTGAACTCCGCGCGCGGATCGACATGCGCACGCAGCGTCACGTTCAGGCGGCCGGTGTCTGCCTGTGGGCGACTGCGGTCCGCATCGACGACACTCATCGTTCCCCGCGGTCCGGGGGTCCGGTACAGCAGCTTCCGACCGTCGGCGCTCACCGTGTAGTCGGCAACGCTCTCGACGAACGATTGTGCGCGACGCGTGCGCAACTGGTAACGATGCAGCGTCGATGCGCCGACAGCACCGGTATCAGTACCCGTCGCAGGGATCGGCTCCATGAAGAACACGGTTCCCTCGACGCCGGCTCGTACCCGCGAGTAATCCCGCTGGGTCAGCCCGGTAACCGCAATGATCCGCTGTTGAAGGCCGTCGAAATCGATCTGCACCGTCACTGGCGCGCGCCGAACGGGCCGGTCCGGCATCGTATCGTCCGCCGTCTGCGCGTCGGGTGACCCTGCCGCCACAGGGGTCTCGCGCGCCGAGCGAGTGCGCGCGGAATCCCGGGCAGCCTCCTCATCACTCTCGGGCAACAGCGGCGAGGGCTCGGACTTCCTGAGGACCGCCAGGTACAACGCCCGCGTCTGCGGCCGATCGTACGACGACATGTCGAGCCACGCGGAATTCAGCGCGAAGTTCGTCGAGGCGAGAAACCAGAGGTACTTGCCACTCGCATCCCAGGCAGGCCACGTCGCGTCGGCAAGCCCGTCCGTCACCTGCTTCGACTCGCCGGTCTCGACGTTGTGCACGAACACCGCGCGATACATCGACGGCAGGCGCTTCACGTACGCGATGTAGCGACTATCCGGACTCCATGTCGGATTCAACGAACGCTCCGGCACCATCCACGTGTCGGTGTCGATATGCGTCGCCCGCCCGGTTGCAACGACCAGCGACCACAGGCGCAGGTGGGCGTCGTGAAAGACCATGCGCTTTCCGTCGGGAGACCACGCCGGCGTGTAGTAGTGGCTGGGCTCCGGCAGCGTGATCTCACGGGGCGCCGTCAGCCCATCCTGCGGGGAGATGTACAGCCGATACTCGCCCGACCTGTCACTGAAGTACGACACGAAGCGTCCATCGGGCGACCACGACGGCTGACGCTCGGCAGAGCCGCTCGAGCTCGTGAGGTTGCGTACATCACCCTTCACCGCAGGGATCGTGAAGATATCCCCACGCGCCTCGACGGCAGCGCGCTTGCCGTTGGGAGAAAGGGCGAGGCTGCTGACGCGTGACGAGACGTCCTTCCACTGCGCCATCATCCAGGGAAAGTCGCCCGGCGCCGCGATGTTCACGATCCGTGCGCGGCCGGTCGCGGAATCCAGCTCGTGCACGTAGCCGGCCTGTTCGATCACGAGCGCGCCACCGCCCGCATCGAGCGCCTTGACGTCGAAGTCGGTGAACTTCGTCAATTGCCGGAGCTGCTTCGTGCGCGTGTCGAACGCCCACACGTTCGCCACGCCGTCGCGGTCCGAAATGAAGCACACGACATCGCCGAGCCAGACCGGATCCACATCCTTCGATGTGGTCCACGGAGGGGTCACCACCTCGTGGGACGCGAGGTCCATGATCCAGATCGGGCGGTTTTGTCC
>JANOCW010000541.1:0-6743 GCA_031412375.1 Gemmatimonadaceae bacterium
TGGGGAATCGAGGCGGTGTTCGAGCACCTCGACGGCGTGAAGTTCGCCGAGTCCGGCTATGCCGGCGGCGATGCGGCGTCGGCCCGCTACGATCAAGTGAGCTCGGGCCGCACGAGGCATGCGGAAGCCGTGCGAGTCGTCTATGACCCGTCGCGCATCACGTACGAGCAGCTGCTGAGCGTGTTCTTCTCGGTCGCGCACGATCCGACAGAGCTCAACCGGCAGGGCCCGGATGTGGGGAGCCAGTATCGGTCGGCGATCTTCTTCGGCAGCGAGGCGCAGCGCGCTGCTGCCCACGCGCACGTTGCGCAACTCACGAAGGGGAAGGTGTTCAAGCGCGCGATCGTGACGGAGATCGTGCCGCTCGAGCAGTTTCACGTCGCCGAGAAGTACCATCAGGATTACATGGCGCGGAACCCTCATGCGCCGTACATCGTGATCCACGATGCGCCGAAGGTGGCGAACCTGAAACGGCAGTTCCCCACACTGTACCGTGAACCGGCGCGGTAGGCTCCGCGTCCGTCCACGCCAGCTCCCAGGCTGCCAGCTCTTCAGCAATCCGCTGGTACCTCGTTGGTAAAGCTCGACCTCGCGACGATGCAGCGCTCCCCCCGCCAGATGCTCTCCTGGTGCATCGGCGGCTATGCGCTCGCCCTGCTCGTCGGCATCGCGTTCGCGCTGATCCTGCGCGGCGCCGGGAACTGGCTCGATGGATTCGCGTGGGAGCACGCTGCGCTGCGCGCGGTCAACTCGGTGGTCCTGCCATCGTGGGCCGACCGGGTCCTGCTCTACCTGCCATGGTTCGGCACGAACATCACGCTCATGCCGATGATCATCGTGGCGGCTATCTGGCTCGCGTGGCGGGGCCGCAGGCCGCTGGCCATGCACCTTCTCGTCGTGCAGGTCGGGGCGTTCACGATGAACCCACTCGTCAAGGCCTTCTTCGACCGCCCGCGCCCGGCGCTGTGGGAATGGCGGGGCCAGTTTGCGTGGGCCTCGTATCCCAGTGGCCACGCGATTGCGAGTGTCGCAGTGCCATTCACCATCGCCGTGATTCTCTGGCGCGAACGCGGGTGGCGGTGGCCGTTCGTCGTTGCAGGCGGAATGCTGGCGATCACCGCGTACTCTCGGCTCTACCTCGGCGTCCACTGGCCGACTGACGTCGTTGGCGGGCTGCTCATGGGGACGATCTGGCTCGTCGCAACCCTCATCGCATTCCGCCCAGGCGCCGCCACCGCGACCCGGGAACTCAATCGCCCGTGAACCGATATGTTCAGTGGCCCGCAGCGTGCGGGCTTCTTCCTCCCGCCTTTCCAGCTCGACCGGAGCTTTCATGCTGATCAAGATGTCATCCGACATTCGCTCGTCCGAGATCACGGACGAGAAGGTCTACGTCAACCGCCGCGAGTTCATGAAGAAAGCGGGCGGCATCGGGCTCGTCACCGCCGCCGGGCTCGTCATCCCGTCGGCATGCGATGCCGGGGTCGCGCGAGGGGCAGCCGCCGCGAGCAGTAGCGAGGGCGGGCAGGTGAAGCCCGACAAGCTGACGTCGTTCGAGGACATCACGACGACGAACAACTTCTACGAGTTCGGCCTCGACAAGCAGGATCCCTCAAAGAATGCGCACACCCTGCAGACGCGGCCCTGGTCGGTCGTCGTCGACGGGCACGTCGCCAAGCCTGCGACTTACCAGCTCGAGGATTTCATCAAGCCGCACAAGCTCGAGGATCGGATCTACCGCCTCCGCTGCGTCGAGGCCTGGTCGATGGTGATTCCGTGGGTTGGCTTTCCGATGGCCGACCTCATCAAGCGCGTCGAGCCGACCTCGAAAGCGAAGTTCATCGCGTTCACGACGCTCTTCGACCCGAAGCAGATGCCCGGGCAGCGTAGCAACTCCCTCGACTGGCCGTACAAGGAAGGGCTCCGGCTCGACGAGGCGATGCATCCGCTCGCCATTTTTGCGACGGGCCTCTACGGAAAGCCGTTGCCGAACCAGAACGGCGCGCCCCTACGCGTTGTCGTGCCGTGGAAGTATGGCTTCAAGAGCATCAAGTCGATCGTCAAGATCAGCTTCGTCGAGAAGCAGCCGCGGACGGCATGGAACGACGCCAATTCCGGTGAATACGGTTTCTACTCGAACGTCAATCCGACGGTCGACCACCCGCGGTGGAGCCAGGCGAAAGAGCACCGCGCCGGCGAACTGCGGAAGCGCGACACGCTCATGTTCAACGGCTACGCCGAGGTCGCGAGCCTCTACGCCGGAATGGACCTGAGGAAGAACTACTGACCCTGCCGCGCGTCGCCGACGAGCCACGTCACCCGCGCGCGGAGCGCGAGGCGCGGGCGGCGCGCGGGCGAACGACGAGCGCGTCCGATCGCGTCGTCCGGGTGCTCGTCTTCCTGCTGTTCCTGCTGCCTCTCGTGTGGCTCGGGTGGCGCGCACTGCATGATGACCTCGGGGCATTCCCCTTCGAGGAGCTGGAGAAGCAGACCGGCCGCTGGACGCTGCGCATCCTCGGCGCAACGCTCGCGATCACGCCGCTGCGTCGGATCTTCGGCTGGAATGGGCTCATCCGCTATCGACGCATGCTCGGGTTGTTCGTGTTCTTCCATGCGACGGTGCATCTCAGCGTGTACCTCGGACTCGACATGCTCCTCGACGCCAGCGACATCGTCGAGGACATCATCGAGCACAAGTACATCACGATCGGCATGTTCGCCTGGCTCACGCTGATTCCGCTGGCGATCACCTCGACCAAGGCGTCGATCCGTCGCTTGGGAAAGCGCTGGCAGAAGCTCCACCGGCTGGTATACGTCACCGCGGTCGCGGGCACCATCCACTATCTCTGGGCGGTGAAGAAGGACACCTTCCTTCCGCTGGTGTACCTCTCCGTCTGCATCCTGCTGCTTGGCTACCGCCTCA
Source organism: Gemmatimonadaceae bacterium (assembly GCA_031412375.1). Lineage (GTDB taxonomy): Bacteria > Gemmatimonadota > Gemmatimonadetes > Gemmatimonadales > Gemmatimonadaceae > JANPKQ01. Next base: position 2,924 of record JANOCW010000541.1, read on the forward strand.
TGGCCTGGCTCCGCTCGCGCCGTAGTGCCGCGTCCACCCGGAACCGCGCGCCGGAGATCGCCGCGACGACGTGAAGCGGCGCATTCCGATCGGTGCTCCGGGCCGCAAGCGCGACGGCGGGGCGAAGAAGCGCGGCCGTGTCGCGGGGAAGGCCGCAGTGGTAGAGCGGCCCGTAGAGGCCTCCGGAGAGGCCTCCGGAGAGGCGTCCGTGGAGCCGACCGCAGTGCGGTCCGAAGCGCGTCCGGCGGTGATGCGCAGCGCGAAGCCTGCGTCCGACCGCAATCCCGACGTCGCGCACTCGCTGTTCGCGATCACGGCGCCCGGGCTCGAGAGGATTACCGCTGACGAGCTGCGCGCGCTGGGCGTCGCCGCGCCGGTGATCGAGCCGGGCGGGGTCGCGTTCACCGGAACGCTCGATGACGTCTATCGTGCGAACCTGTGGCTCCGCACGGCGAGTCGCGTCGTCATTCGCATCGCCTCCTTTCACGCGAGCGAGTTCCACGAGCTCGAACGGCGGGCGAAGCGGGTTCCGTGGGAGCGGTACATCGGCGTGCCGGCGCGTGCACGCTTTCGCGTCACCTGCCGGAAGTCCCGGCTCTACCACTCGGATGCCGTGGCCGAGCGGTTGGCGAAGATCATCGAGCAGAAGCACGGTCTGGCCGGTGGGTTTTCCCTGGCTGGCGCGGACGAGGGCCCGAGCGACGACGATGTTCCGGGCACCGACGATGCCCAACTCTTCATCGTGCGCCTCGTGAACGACGAGGTCACGATCAGTGCCGACAGTTCCGGCGAGCTGCTGCATCGTCGCGGCTACCGTCAGGCGGTTCTCAAGGCCCCGTTGCGAGAGACGCTGGCGGCGGCGATGCTGGTCGGCAGTCGATGGCGTCCTGCCATGCCACTCGTCGATCCGATGTGCGGCTCCGGCACGATCGCGATCGAAGGCGCGATGATCGCGCGCGCCATGGCGCCGGGGATCGATCACGCGCGCGGTCGAAGCCGGCAGTTCGCGTTCATGCAGTGGGCGGGATTCGACGATCGGGCGTGGAGCGAGCGTGTCGCCAGCGCGATCGCCGGCTCCAGCGCGACAGCGGCCTCGACGATCATCGCCAGTGACCGCGATGCGGGAGCGATTGTGGCGGCGCGCGCGAATGCGGAGCGTGCGGGAGTGGCCGGGGACATTGAGTTCAGGCAGGGAGCGGTTTCGGCGCTCGAGCTGCCCGCCTCGCCAGGCTGGATCGTCTCGAATCCACCCTACGGGGTCCGTGTCGGCGAGACCGGGGCGCTGCGAAACCTGTATGCGCAGCTCGGCAAGGTGATGCGTGACCGGGCCAGTGGCTGGACGCTCGCCCTGCTCGCCGCGGATCGTGCGCTCGAGCGACAGGTCGGCGTGCGATTCGAGGATGTGTTCCGCGTGTCCAATGGCGGGATCCCCGTGCGACTCGTGAAGGCCCTGATCGCCTGATGCAGATTCCGGATGAACGAGACATCGCCTACCCGCACCCCCAACCGTCGCCCCGCGTCGTCTCGCTTCACCGGTCGGACGGCGGCGTCCCGAAACTCGCTATTCCCGTCGCGCGGATCACGTTCGCCGGCGTGGAGGGCGATCGCCAGAGAAACCTCGAGTATCACGGCGGACCTGACCGCGCGCTCTGCCTCTACTCCCACGAGCTGATCGGGGCGCTGCAGGCCGAGGGGCATCCAATCGCCCCGGGATCGATGGGGGAGAATGTCGTGATCGCCGGAATCGACTGGCGGGAGATGGTTTCCGGAGTCGCGCTCCGGCTCGGAACCGTCGAGGTCGAGCTCACGGCGTTCGCCGCACCCTGCCGTAACATTCGCGCCTCGTTCCTCGCGGGCCGGATCGGGCGGGTGTCGTCGCAGACGCACCGCGGGTTGAGCCGGATGTATGCAAAGGTGCGGAAGGAGGGGATACTGTCGCCAAATGATCCGGTAGCGATCTTATGAGGGCGCCATCGTGTCGGCACATGACCGCCGCACATCCCGCCAGCCCGGGAAAAGGGCGGGCCCACCGCCATCCGGGGGGTGGTCACCCCTCACGCTCGACGACTTAACTCCCAAGTCCGCCGATGCTTGGGTGACTGCACCTTGGAACATGGGCGATGTCCGCAGCGTACCAATGCCTTCTCCAACGGCCGTCCGAACTTGCGGCCCCAGATTTGATCTAGAAAGCCCTGCTCTACGGTAGACCCTCGATTCTGCACCATCCGATCGATCGAGCCGTAGCGAGCACTGCGTCGCTCCCCGCGGCGCGTGATGTGTTTTTCCTCCCATTGATCGCAGGAGCTGACCGTGGAAGTCGGCGACACCGAAGACACCATCGACGAAACCGAAGCCTCGGAGACTCGAGGCAGCGGCGGCCGCGGCAATGGCGGCAAGACGAAGGGGCGCAATGCCAAGGCGGGCGCACGCCGGCAGACCTCGGACGGCGAGGGCGACGATGACGGCGCCAGGCGCCCCGGCCGCAATGCGTCTGGCAAGCCTGGCAATGGCAGCGATCCGCGTACGCGGGACCTGCGCCGCCTGCTCGTCGGCCTTCGCGAGCTCAAGGCGGGCGAGTTTGCCGTGCGGCTCCCCGATGACAGCCCCGATCCCCTGATCGCCGAGATCACGGACGCCTTCAACGACCTCGCCTATCTTCGCGAGCGGCTGACCGATGAAGTCGTTCGGGTCAGCACGACAGTCGGCCGTGAAGGACGCATGATGGAGCGCGCCAACCTCGGCGATGTCACGGGCGGCTGGGCCGTCACCGTGGACTCGCTCAACAGCCTGATCAGCGACCTGATGCAGCCCACCACCGAGGTGGCGCGTGTCATCGAGGCGGTCGCGCGCGGCGACCTCTCGCAGAAGATGGTGCTCGAGATCGAGGGCAAGAGTGTCCAGGGCGAGTTCCTCCGCATCGGCACGACGGTCAACACGATGGTCGACCAGCTCGGCGGCTTCGCCTCCGAAGTGTCGCGTGTTGCTCGCGAAGTCGGAACGGAGGGCCGCCTCGGCGGCCAGGCCAACGTCCCCGGCGTTGCCGGTACGTGGAAGGATCTCACCGACAACGTGAACGCGATGGCGAGCAACCTGACCAATCAGGTGCGCAACATTGCCGAAGTCACGACCGCGGTCGCCAAGGGCGACCTGTCGCAGAAGATCACCGTGGATGTGCGCGGCGAAGTGCTCGAGCTCAAGAAGACGTTCAACACGATGGTCGATCAGCTCGGAGCGTTCGCCTCCGAAGTGACGCGCGTCGCGCGCGAGGTGGGAACGGAGGGCCGGCTCGGTGGACAGGCGAACGTCCCCGGCGTCGGCGGTACCTGGAAGGACCTGACCGACAACGTGAACGCCATGGCCAGCAACCTGACTGGCCAGGTCCGCAACATTGCCGACGTCACCACCGCCGTCGCCAAGGGCGACCTGTCGCGCAAGATCACGGTCGATGTCAAGGGCGAGATCCTCGAGCTCAAGAACACCATCAACACGATGGTTGATCAGCTCAGCTCATTCGCGGCGGAAGTGACGCGTGTCGCGCGCGAAGTCGGAACCGAGGGCGTGCTCGGCGGACAGGCGAACGTGCCGGGTGTCGGCGGAACGTGGAAGGACCTCACCGACAACGTCAACGCGATGGCGAGCAACCTGACGGGTCAGGTTCGAAACATCGCTGACGTGACGACGGCCGTGGCGCGCGGCGACCTGTCGAAGAAGATCACCGTCGACGTGAAGGGCGAGATTCTCGAGCTCAAGGTCACCATCAACACCATGCTCGGCCACCTCGCCGCGCGCCTCGACCTGAATGGAGCGCGTGAGGTCGGCA
>JANOCW010000542.1:0-4985 GCA_031412375.1 Gemmatimonadaceae bacterium
CATGGATTCGGGAAGGAGTGCGGGTCGCGCGCGAGCACGAACACGAGTGCAGCTTGGAGACGCACGACCGTCCGCCGGCGAAACGTTCCTCCGGAGGGACGAGCAATTTCACCAGTGGCGGCGCCGTTGACCAGACTCGACCGCGGCCAGGAGTTACCGAGCGGCGTTCTACGTCATAGCGCGTATGCCGGACCAGGCAGAAGGACGCCAGCTTGCCCTCTCGCAGTCCACACCTGATGGGAGATGACATGAGCGCGAACAGCGGCAGCTCGGCCGCCTGCTTTCACGGCGGGGCGTTCTTCGAGGCGATCGGTGAGCGGCTGGAAGACATCACCCGACGTCACGCGATCATCAATGCCGATGTGCTCGATGCGTGGTTCGCGCCGGCGCCCGCGGTGATCGCCGCACTCGAGGCGGACCTCGCGTGGCTGGCGCGAACATCTCCCCCGGTCGGAAGCGCCGGATTGCAGGACGTCATTGCATCCGTGCGCGGGGTGCCGGCGGCGAGCGTGCTCCCCGGCGCCGGATCGTCGGACCTGATCTTCCTCGCGCTGCGCGAGTGGCTCACTCCCCGTTCGCGCGCGCTGCTGCTCGACCCATGCTACGGCGAGTACGCACACGTGCTCGAGCAGGTGGTGGGGTGCCGCGTGGACCGCTTTCCGCTCGAACGGCAACGCGGCTGGGAGCCGGACATGGACCGACTCGGCACCGTCCTGGCCCGCGGGTACGATCTCGTGGCAATCGTGAATCCAAACAACCCGACCGGTCGGTACGTGACCCGTTCCGCCCTCGAGCGACTCATCGAGCGGATGCCCGAGCGCACGCGCCTCTGGATCGACGAGGCATATCTCGAATACGTGGAGGGAAGCGAGTCGCTGGAAGCGGTCGCTGCAACGAGCGAGAATGTGTTCGTGTGCAAGTCGATGTCGAAGATATACGCACTGAGCGGCATGCGGGCCGCCTATCTCTGCGGCGCGCCGGCGGCGATCGAAGGACTTCGGCGCATCACGCCCCCGTGGGCGGTGAGCCTGCTCGCGCAACTCTCAGCCATCCGTGCGCTCGAGAACGGGGCGTACTATGCCAGCCGCTATCGCGAAACCGCCGCGCTGCGCCGGGATCTCGAGGGTGCGCTTCGGCATACTCCCGGGATCGTGGAGACGACCGGCGCCGCGAATTTCATCCTCTGTCACCTCGACCCCGACGGCCCCGCAGCAGCCACCGTCATCGAGCGCTGTCGCCACGCCGGCGTGTACCTCCGGGACGTCTCGTCCATGGGTCGCGCGCTCGGCACTCACGTGTTGCGCACGGCGGTCAAGGGTGCCGGCGCCAATGCAACGATCGGGGCGACCCTGGCACACGCGCTCGGGCGCGAAACCATCGCACGAGCCGACACCGCACGGCTGCCACGACCCAGCCCACCCATCGGCGCTGCTCACGACGAGCACCGCTTCGTCTGATTCACCGGGATCCATCGGCATGGCAATCCGCGTCGTTCGACTCGGCACCGCTCGCGCACCAGATGAAGGGACACGCCTTGGCACCGTCCGCCGCCCGCCGCGCGGCGTGCGCCGGGAGGATTTCGCGACGCGCAACTATTGCGATGTCTGGGTACCCGATCTCTCGCCGAGCGGCGCGGTGGTGTCGTGGGCCCTTTCGGAGCCGTGGACGCCGGTGCGCTGGGCGAAGTACGTGAAGACCTACCGCCGCGAGATGGCGAAGCCGGTGCCACGGCGGCTCATCGCGATGCTTGCGTCCATGTCGGCGACGAGCAACTTCTCGGTGGGGTGCTAGTGCGCCGACGAGACGCACTGTCATCGCGCGCTGCTGCGGGAGACGCTCGCCAATGCGGGTGCGGTGATGGTGGACACGAGATTCGACGTGGACCCCCACCGGTTGCGAAGCCGCCCATCGAAGGATCACACTCGAGACCACAAGACCGATGAGATTCGCGCTCGCCATCGCCGCCGTCGCCCTCTTCTCCCTCTGCGCTGACGCGCAGGAGCGCACCGCGAACGCTCCCACGCTCGCACTGCACAAGCTGCAGGATGACTACTGGCAGTGGCGGCTGCGCGAGTTTCCCGAGAATTCCACATGGCTCGGCGACAAGCGATACAACGACAGGCTGACTGACCTCTCGGCAGCCGGGATCGAGCGGCGGAAGGCGGACATTCGCCGGATGCGCGATGCTGCACGCGCCGTCGATGGGACAGGGCTGTCCGGCCAGGATGCCCTGTCGCATGCACTGCTGCAGTGGGAGCTCGACCTCGCCGTCGAGGGCCAGCGCTTCCCGACCGAAGTGATGATGCTCGACCAGCTCGATGGGCCGCAGCTCGCCTTCCCGCAGCTCTCGACTGTGACGCCGTTCGAGACGGCCGATGATTATCGCGCGTACCTCGCGAGGCTCGCTGCGTATCCGCGCTACCTGGAGCAGGTCGCGACGCTGCTGCGCTCGGGGATGTCCCGTGGCTGGGTGCAGCCCAAGGGCCCGCTGCGCGGAGTCCCCGGGCAGATCGATGGCCAGCTCGTCACCGATCCGGCGAAGAGTCCGCTGTACGCACCCTTCGAGAAGATTCCCGCATCCATTCCCGCCGCAGAGCGCACGCGACTTCAGGCGGCAGGCCGCGAAGCGATCGCGCGCGGAATACTTCCGGCGCTGACAACATTCCGCGACTTCATCCGCACCAGCTACCTGCCCGCCGGGACGCGATCGATCGGCGCCTCCACGCTGCCCGATGGCAAGGCGTACTACGCGTTCGCGATCCGGCTGAACACCACCACTGCGCTCACCGCGGATTCCATCCATCGCATCGGAATGTCCGAAGTCGCGCGGATCCGCGCGGAGATGGATTCGGTCGTCAAGCGGGTGCAGTTCACGGGAACGTTCAACGAGTTCCTCGTCTTCCTGCGGACCGATCCCCGCTTCTACTACACAAAGCCGGAGGACCTGCTCAGCGGCTACCGTGACATCTCGAAGCGCGTGGATGCCGAGCTCCCGCGGCTCTTCGCCGAGCTCCCGCGCAACTCGTATGGCGTGAAGCCGTTCCCGGATTACGAGGCGCCGAGTCAGACGACGGCGCGCTACTATCCCGGCGCGGAGGACGGATCGCGCTCGGGGACGTTCATGGCGAACCTCTATCGACTCGACATGCGGCCGAAGTACGAGATGGAAGCGCTGACGCTGCACGAGGCGGTGCCAGGCCACCACCTCCAGATCTCTCGCGGCCAGGAGCTGCGCGGGCTTCCCTCATTCCGTCGGAACGCCGGCTACACCGCGTTCGTGGAAGGATGGGGGCTCTACGCCGAAAGTCTCGGCGAGGCGATGGGCTTCTATCAGGACCCTTACTCGAAGTTCGGCCAGCTCACCTACGAAATGTGGCGCGCCTGTCGCCTCGTGGTGGACACCGGGATGCATCACCTCGGCTGGAGCCGCCAGCAGGCGATCGACTTCATGAAGGCCAACACGGCGAAATCGGAGCAGGACATCGCTGTCGAGGTCGATCGCTACATCGTCTGGCCCGGCCAGGCGCTCGCCTACAAGCTCGGGGAGTTGAAGATCAAGGAGCTTCGTGCGCGCGCGGAGCGCGAGCTCGGTCCGCGCTTCGACATCCGCCTGTTCCACAACGCGATTCTCGACAACGGTGCCCTGCCGCTCGACGTGCTCGATCGCGAGATCGACCGCTGGATCCGTGAGCGAAGGGCAGCCATGTAGGTCCGCCGCATGTATGCGACGTGCATCCATTGCCAGCACGCACTTGGGGCAAACGACCGGATCGAGCACTTCCCGACCGGGCGGAAGCTGGCGTTCGACGGCGAGAAGGGGCGGCTCTGGGTCGTGTGCCCGTCATGCAGCCAGTGGAATCTCACGCCGCTCGAGGAGCGATGGGAGGCGATCGAGGAATGCGAGAAGCTCTTTCAAAGCACTCCGCGGCGCGCATCCACATCCGAGATCGCGCTCGCCAGGGTGTCCGAGGCGATCGACCTCGTTCGCGTTGGACGACCGATGCGTCCCGAGTTTGCCGCGTGGCGCTATGGCGAGCGGCTGATCAGCCGCAGGAGGCGGATGGAATGGATCGGCGCAGGTGGCTGGACGCTCGGCGCCGCAGGCATCCTTGCCGCGCAGGCGGCCGCTGCAAGCACCCTCTTGCTTCCGGCTCTGCTCTTCGCGCCGATGTTCATCAGCATCGCGGCGATTACGGGCAGTGGGCCGCTGTTGACGGGAAAAGCGACGTGGAGGCGGATTCTCCATACCGTAGGCATCGAGCTCACGCCCTTCCAGGCGATGCAGTCCTCGACGCAGATCGAGCTGGCGCGTGCGTCGAACGCGGATGGGTGGCGGCTGCGGATCGCGCTGCACGATCGCGAGATCGACATCGAGGGCAGCCGTGCGTTTCACGTGCTCGGCCTGCTGCTTCCGAAGCTGTCGATCTGGGGTGCCTCGAGCGGGCAGGTCGATCGCGCCGTGAGCATGCTCGATGGCGCGGTGGACCCGGCGCGGCATATCGCGAAATCGGTAGACCGAATCTGTCGCGCCGGCTACGCCATGTCGGACATCTCGTCGGTTCCGCTCGACCTGCGCCTCAGCCTCGAGATCGCCTCACAGGAAGAAGCGGAACGGCGCGCCCTCGACGGTGAGCTCGCTGAGCTCGAGGCCTCATGGCGTCGCGCCGAGGAAGTGGCGGCGATCGCCGACGATCTGCTGCTTCCAAAGTCGGTGAGCGACTTCATCGACAGGCACCGACCGAAGCGCGCAACATGATGGAGACAAGCCAGGGTGATGCTCCCTATTGCTCTTGCACCCGTCCGCGGTAGCTTCGCAGCCAACTCAGCCCGGGAGTTGGCATGCGAGCCACACTGGCAATGGCAGCCGCCGTTGGTTTTCTGGCAGCGAGCACCACCAACGCCGCAGCACAAGATGGGAGCGACGTCGCGGCCTGGTACGCGATGACGTTCACGCCCTACGGCGCACTGCCTCCACTCGTCACTCC
>JANOCW010000543.1:0-3161 GCA_031412375.1 Gemmatimonadaceae bacterium
ACCTTGTCAGCGAGCTGCTCTCGCCGCGCGCTCCATTCCGCCTGCTTGCGCCGCTCGCCCTCGACGACGCTGGCGGGTGCCCGCGCGACGAACCCCGCATTCCCCAATCGCTGCGTCAGGGCAGCAAGCTGCTTCTCGAGCTGCTCGAGCTCCGTGCGCAGGCGCGTGCACTCGCGGTCGACATCGATGAGCCCTTCCAAAGGAACGGCGATCTCGGTTCCGCCCGCGAGGACGGCATGGGCCGCCGCTCCCGGCGGGATCGCATCGCGAAGGACAACCGCGCATCGCGTCAGCCTCCCGATGAGCTCCGATTCGGCGTCGAACACCCGCCGTGCGTCGGGCTGCGACGCGACGATGATGGCATCGATGCGCTTGCCCTGGGGAACCGCGTACTGCGACCGGAGCTGGCGGATGGCATCGACCGACTCCCGCACGAGGTCGAACTCGGCGCCCGACCGCGGTGCTGCATCCTGGCCGTCACCGCGGTGCGCAACGGCGCGACGCCTGGGCCACGACTCCACTGCGAGCACGCCCTCCGGATCATGGCCCGGGAGGCGTTGCCACAGCTCCTCCGCCACGAAGGGTGCGATCGGCTGCAGCAGCCGCAGCGCGGCGTCGAATGCGTGAACGAGCACCGCGCGGGCGACGTCGCGGTCCGCACCGGCCGTTCCCATCCGCCCCTTCGTCGACTCGACGTACCAGTCCGCGAGCTCGCTCCAGACGAAGCGACGTGCTGATTCCGCATACTCGTTGAGGCGCAGTCCCGAACGAAGCTCGGACGGGGCCCACGCGCCTGACGGTCGCGCGGGTCCGAGCGCGGCATCACAGTCCTCGATTGCGGCGTCGAGCCGCGCGAGGATCCAGCGGTCGGCGCGCGTGAGCCGCTCCGCGTCGACATCATCGACGGAACCGACGGCGTCGTCGCCGAGATTCGACAGGATGAACTTCCCGATGTTGCGAAGCTTCGTCATGAATCGCTGACCCGGCGCGAACGACTGCTCGAGATTCTTCGGGTCGAGGATGACGTCGGCGCCCATACCGAGGCCGGCAATCACGGTGTAGCGAAGCGCATCCGCGCCGTACAGCGCGATGACGTCGAGCGGATCGATCCCGTTGCCGAGGGACTTCGACATCTTCACGTGCTGGGTGTCGCGCACCGTGCCGTGGAGATAGACCGTGTGGAAGGGGCGCTTCCCCATGAAGTGGTAGCCGCCCATGATCATCCGCGCGACCCAGAAGAACAGGATCTCCGGCGCCGTGATCAGCGCGTCCGTTGGATAGAAGGCCCGCAGGTCTGCGGCGTCGTCGTCGGGCCAGCCGAGCGTCGAGAAGGGCCAGAGCCACGACGAGAACCACGTGTCGAGCACATCCTCATCCTGTCTCACGGGGCCAGAACAGGAGGGGCAGCGCGCGACATCGTCGCGTGAGACGATCTCGCCGGGACACGCGTCGCAATACCACACCGGAATGCGGTGCCCCCACCAGAGCTGGCGCGAGATGTTCCAGTCGCGGATTCCCTCGAGCCAATTGATGTAGACGGCTTCCCAGCGCTCGGGCAGGATGCGGATCTCGCCCGACCGGACAGCCGCGAGTGCGGGCTTCGCAAGGGGCTCCATGCGAACGAACCACTGGTCCGACAACCGCGGCTCGACGACCGTGTCGCAGCGGTAGCAGTGGCGCACGGAGTGATTGTGTGGCTCGACCTTCACCAGCGCTCCAAGGCCGCGCAGCTCATCGACGATCCGCGTCCGCGCCGCGAACCGGTCCACGCCGCGCAGCGACGCGGGCACGCGCCCCTGCGCGTCGGCACCGTCCTCCATCGTTCCGGAGGGGGACATGATGATCGGCATCGGAAGCGCATGACGACGCCCGACCTCGAAGTCGTTCGGGTCGTGAGCCGGCGTGATCTTGACGACGCCCGTGCCGAACGCCGGGTCGGCGTAGTCGTCGGCGATGATCGGAATCTCCACTCCCGCGATCGGCAGTCGAACCCGCTGGCCGATGAGCGCCGTGTAACGGGGGTCTGCGGGATTCACCGCGACCGCCACGTCACCGAGCATGGTCTCGGGTCGGGTCGTGGCCACGGTGAGGACGGTGAGCCCGGCCGCTGGGGTCACGAGCGGATAGGCGATGTGATACAGCGACCCGGGCTCGTCCTGGTGTTCGGCCTCCTCATCACTCAGCGACGTGAGGCAGCGCGAGCACCAGTGGATGACTCGGTGCCCGCGATAGACGAGCCCCTCCTCGTGCAGTCGCACGAAGGCTTCGCGCACGGCGCCGCTGAGCGCCGGGGTGAGCGTGTATGCCGTGCGCGTCCAGTCGCAGGAGGCGCCGAGTGCCCGGAGCTGCTCGAGGATCGTCCCGCCGGTTGCGTCGACGAACGCCGTGGTGCGGGCGACGAAGGCATCGCGTCCCACGTCGAAGCGAGTCTTCCCCTCCTGGCGGAGGATCTTCTCGACGACGTTCTGGGTGGCGATCCCCGCGTGGTCCGTCCCGGGCAGGTAGAGCACTTCATCGCCGCACATCCGTCGCCACCGGGCGATGACATCCTGCACCGTGTTGTTGAGCCCGTGCCCCATGTGCAGCACGGCGGTGACATTCGGCGGCGGGATCACGATCGTGAATGGCTCTCGATCGCCACCGGCACGCACCGACCGTGATGGGTCGGCAGTGAACACGCCGTTCGCCTCCCAGTGCGCATACCGAGCGCGCTCCGTCGCCGACGGCGTTGTCAGCTCGGTGGTCGTGGGAGTGGTCATCGCGTGGGGAAAAAGCGGAGGGCGCGCAAGCGTAACGAGGCGGGCTGCGTGGACGATGAATGGCGTTGCAGAGAAGTTAACGGTCTTCGCGCGACCCCGGAACGTACGACGGGCCGCCCGTGGGAGGGCGGCCCGTCGACGGCATCACGTCGGCGCCGATCGGCCCGATGTCAGGACGGGCTGTCGGATGCGCCGTGGGGAGCGCTCTGCGGCGCGCGCTCCGGATCGGCTACATGATCGCCCTTGGGGACACCCGTCGGTGCGATCGGGGATCCATCGGTCCGACTGCTCCGCCCGCCGCGCTTGGCGGCCTTCCGCGCGCTGGCGCCCATCTCCTCCGTGTCATGCGCCGCTGCGCGAATCGCCTCGTCGGCGCTCAACCAGCGCTCCTCGAGCTTCGGC
>JANOCW010000544.1:0-9122 GCA_031412375.1 Gemmatimonadaceae bacterium
CCGACGATCTACCGGTACGACCTCAAGAAGAACCGGCAGGCGGTCTTTCAGCAACCGGCGCTGCCGATGGACGTGAGCGGCTTCGAGACGAAACAGGTCACGGTGAAGAGCAAGGATGGGACGGCGGTGCCGATGTTCATCACCGCTCGCCGGGGTGTGAAGCTCGACGGCACCAACCCGACGCTCCTCTATGGCTACGGTGGATTCAATGTCTCCCTGACGCCGGAGTTCGCCGCGGAACGTCTCGTGTGGCTCGAGATGGGAGGCATCTACGCCGTGGCGAACCTCCGCGGTGGCGGGGAGATGGGGAAGGAATGGCACGAAGCGGGAACGCTGGGCCGCAAGCAGAATGTGTTCGATGATTTCATCGCGGCGGCGGAGTACCTCGTAGCCGAACGCTACACGTCGGCCGCGAAGCTGGCGATTCAGGGCGGGTCGAATGGCGGGCTGCTCGTGGGTGCCGCGATGACCCAGCGGCCGGAGCTGTTCGCGGTGGCGCTCCCTGCGGTCGGCGTGATGGACATGCTTCGCTTCCACAAATTCACGATCGGCTGGGCATGGGTGTCCGACTATGGCTCCGCTGACGATGCCGGGCAGTTCCGGACGCTCCATGCCTACTCGCCGCTCCACAACCTGAAGAAGGGGACGCCCTACCCGGCGACCCTGATCACCACCGGCGACCACGACGACCGCGTTGTCCCCGGGCATTCGTTCAAGTTCGCGGCCACGCTGCAGGCCGCGCAGGGAGGGAATGCGCCGACGCTCATTCGCATCGAGACGCGCGCAGGACACGGAGCGGGCAAGCCGACGTCGAAGCGCATCGAGGAGGCGGCGGACCGATTGGCGTTCACCGCGCACAACCTCCGCATGACGCCGGTCCCGACGCCGTAAGCGCGTGGACACCTTCCTCACGGGCTTCGACAGCGCCGTCTACATCCTTCGCATCACCTTGTTTGTCGTCGTGGTGGTGCTGGCGATCGTGTGCCTCATCGACTGGCTGGTTCGCACACGACGCATCAATCCGTTCAATCCCGTCGCGCGTTACATGCGCTCCACGGTCGATCCGGTGATGGCCCCGGTGGAACGCCGCATCGTGCGCGCCGGCGGCATGCCAGCGAGCGCGCCGTGGTGGACGCTGGTCCTGGTCGTCGTCGGCACGCTGATCCTCGTTTCGCTCCTCGACTTCGTTCGGAACCAGATATTCGCCATCGCGATGTCCTCCCAGGCTGGCGTTGGGGGAATCGTGATCATGCTGGTGCGGTGGATCTTCGGGATTCTGCGACTCGCGCTGATCGTACGGATCGTCTCGTCGTGGTTCGGCATGTCGCAGTACTCGAAGTGGATTCGCTGGTCGTTCCAGCTCACTGACCCCATCCTGCTGCCGCTCCGGCAGGTTGTGCCGACCATCGGTGTGATCGACATCACCCCGATCATCGCGTGGTTCTTGCTCGGTATCCTTCAGTGGGTCGTGCTCGGTCTGCTCACGAGCGGGTAGCGATCCAGACTGTCGCGGGTGGGGTCCGATTCAGTGTGCGCGTTCAGCCGCGTGGTCGCGCAGCAAGGTATGCGGCGTGCATGGGAACGCAGCGGGTGAGCAAGATCGTTCAGGTCGACGGCATCGTGTCTGGTGCTGTCGAGCAACTAGCGGCGCGCACCGCCAACCCGTAGAATCCGTTTCTCGCGCTTGCGGCGCGATCACGCAGAGCAGACCACATGGCGACGATCCTCCTCGTAGGCACCGACGTTCCCCTTCTCGAGGGCCTGGCGCAGACACTGGCCGCGGTCGGTCACAGCACGCGGCTCGCGGCAACGCTCGCCGAGGCAATGGAAGTCGCCGCCGCGGAGCCACCCCTGGTCGCGGTGATCGATCGCGCGCTCATCCAGCCAATGGGCGATCCGCTGCGCCTGCCGCTCTCGCGTGGCGGAACGCTGGTCGTCTACCGGCCGGACGGGGCGCCCGCCTCGCCGCTCCCGGTTGCGCTGCAGCGCGCCGCACTCGCGGATCTCAAGCTGCCGCTCGAGCGACATCGCCTCGTCGCCCTGCTGCAGCACGTCGAGAGCCGCGCGCGGACGACGGGCCGTGACAACCTCCCGACCCCGCCGGAGCGCCACCCGACGGTCTAGTGCAGGTCGTAAACAGGGCTACAGCCTGGCGGGCGTCTCCTGTAGACCGCGCGCAAGCGAACTGTTCCTGCCTATGGGCGCTTGTCCACGATGTACGCCTGAATCACCGAGGATGTGCCCGGTCCACTGCCGGCGTTGTTCACCCAGTTGCTGGCCCAAAGGACGCGCTGGCCATCCGGGGATGGGACAGCGTGTGACTCGCAGCGGTAGCAACCAGAGAAGGCGCTGTGCTTGTGCGCAAGCCGCTCGACCGCCTTGCTCCCATCAATCCTGATCGCAACGATCTCGTCATCGAAGCGCTTGCCGGCAGCCGGATAATACCCGACGTACACCCAGCCGGGACGATCGTAGCTGCGCGCCGAGACGTGGTGCGGATACGCCTCATTCGATGGATCCGTAAGCGGGGTGATCGCGCCATCGCGAATCCGGGCCATCATGACGCCGCCGATAAGCATTCCGGAGACCGTCTTCCCGCGATTGCCGCAGTGCTCCTGTCCGATGATGACATCCTCATTGTTGTCGAAGGGATTCAGGGTCATGTCAGCGTGGCCGAGATCGTAGATGAACCCGTTCGCGGCGGTGCCGCTACAACTCGCGTACGTCGTCTGCATGGGTCGTGGCGTGAGCTCGAGCGTCGTCGGGTTCACGTTGAAGACGCGCACGTAGTCACCGTCGTACGAAACGATCGCGTACTTGCCGGAAGGCGTAATCGACACCCAGTCAATGACGCACGACCCGATGCCACAATCGGTGACGCTTCGCGCCGGTCCGATTCGCTGTGCTGGATACGCCGCGAATGGCGGCTGTGGGTCCATGTCGACCACGAAGAAGCGCGTACCGTCGGCGAGCGCGACGAAGCGGCCGTCGAAGGACGCGTTCCCCTCGCTGGGTCCAATACCGTTCACCGAGAACGGCAGCGCCCAACTCCGGGTCTTCGTACAGGTGACGACGTTGAACCACTTCAACTCCGATCCACTCGCGCTGATTCGCTCCTGCGCATGCGCGAGAGTAGGATGCCAGCGGTCGTCGCCGATGCTGTAGTTGGCGCACTTCCCGCGGACCGGCTGGTATGTCTCGCCATCAAGATACACTTGCGACGGAGAGGCATTGTTCTGAAGGACGAGCAGCGCTCCGTCTCGACTCCAAGGTTGATCCTTCTGGTAGTGATGGCGCGCATCCGTTCCCCAGCTGCCGCTGATGCCGCCGCCGATCGCCGTTCCCGGCTCGTTGGCGATACGTGTAACCCGAAGACCGAACGGTGCAGGGCTGACAGGCGACAGGTAGCCTGGCCGAGGAACATCGGGGATCGTCAGCACTCGGCTCGCATCGGTGATCGCCGACCCACCGGTTGTGGGCGGCGGGGTCACGGTGACGGCTGCAGTTCCCGATCGGCCCTCACTCGTGGCCGTAAGGGTGGCCGTTCCTGGACCAACCGCGGTGACAAGACCTCCGCCAGAGATCGTCGCAATGGATGGCGCAGACGTGGACCATGCAATCGTGCGTCCGGTGAGGACCGTACCGCTCGCATCGCGGGCAGTTGCGGTCAGCTGGACACTGTTTCCCTGCTGAAGACTCGATGAAGGCGGTGTGACAGTGACAGTGGCGACAGCTGGCGGCGCGGGAACAGTCACCGTGACAGCGGACGTGCCGCTCTTGCCTTCGCTTGTTGCGGTGATCGTCGCTGAACCAGCCGCCACCCCCGTGACGAGACCGCTCGCACTGACCGTTGCCACGCTCGTGGCGCTGCTCGACCACGTCACTGCGCGGCCGCCGAGGACATTCGCGCTCGAATCGCGGGTGACGGCCGAGAGCTGCACCGTCGCACCACGCTCGACGCTCGGCGCCGAAGGAGTCACGGCGACGCTGGCGACGGAGGCAGGCGGCGCGCAGGTGACGACGATCTCCGAGGTGTCCGCCTTCGCACCGGGACTGGCGGTTGCAATCACGCGGAACGTTTCGCACGCCCCTCCCGCGTGGTAGCGAGCGAGATGCCGAGCGCCACTCGTGCTCGACGCCTCAATGTTGCCACCAGTTGCCAACCACGCGAGCTCTCCACGCACCGAGTCACCTGTTGCGGTAAAGCCGACGGCGACGAAATCCGTGGTCGCGTTCGGCGCGAGGTATATCGTGGACGGCGTGAGGACAACGCGTGCGGCAGTCTCCTCGGCGTCGGGTAGCGTGCTGCTCGTGACGCCGTTGGTGCAACTCGCGACGGTAACGAGCGTGGCCATGATCGCGCGCACCGCAGCCTGCGGTCGAGTCCTGATGTCGGCTACATGACGCATGGGTTGATACCTCACGTTGGTCGCGGTCAGTGGCAGCTACCGCTACCGGAGTCGGTAAACGTCGAGCCCGCGACCGGGACGAACTCCCAGGTGTAGGAGCCAGCGGAGAGTGTGAACTTGATGACGCCGTAGGTCGTGTTGTTCCGGACTTCGCTGTTGGCCACCGGGGTGCCCAGGTCGTAGAGCCCGGACCCGCCCATCCCTGCGATGAACATCCTGATGCCGCGCACGGGGTCAGCGACGCCGGTAGCCGTCTGGGGCGCAAAGCGCTCGTAGTGGTGATCGTGACCCGACACCACGACTTCGGCGCCCGCATCCTGCAGCGCCTGCCAAATGGGTTGCATGTTGGTGAAGCGGCTGCGAACCCCGGAGGTGAAGAGGGGCTTGTGCCAGTAGGCAAACGTGCACTGCTTCGTGCTCGCTGCGAGATCCGCGATCAGCCACGCCAGCTGCTGTGACGTGCTGCTGACGTCGATTTCGCTGTTGATTGCGACGATGTGCCAGGCGCCGAGGTCGTAGCTGTAGTAGCCCTTCCCGCGTTCGCCGGCCGGCCCCGACGCGTTGCCGACACCGTTGAAGTAGTCGAAATAGCCCTGCGCGTTAGCAGTGTTGTACTCGTGGTTGCCGGGGGTTGGGCGCGTGCGCGCCTTCTGGCGCCCCCACGTCGGGTGATAGCAGTTGTTGTAGTCGTCCGTGGTTCCATTGACGTATGCGTTATCGCCCGCAAGGAAAACGGTCCCCGGGATGTTGTCGAGAAGGTTGGCGGTGAGCTCGTCGGTGCTGCGGCCGCAGTTGGCGATGTCCCCTGCGCCGACGAGCACGAAAGAGCCACCTGGCACCGCGGTGACGGTGATGGTTGCCGAGCCCGACTTCCCCTCGCTCGTCGCCGTGATCGTCGCTGTTCCCGCGGCCACACCTCGCACAAGGCCTGCGTTCGTCACTGTCGCGATTCCCGTGGCGCTGCTCGTCCATGTGACGGTTCGGCCAGTGAGCGTCGCGCCGCCGGCGTCCTTCGTCTCAGCCGCGAGCTGGGTCGTGCTGCCGACCTGCACGGCTGCGGTTGCCGGCGTCACGGAGACCGCTGCAACAGCTACCGGCGCCGCGCTAACGCTCACGATCGTCGTTCCGCTCTTGCCTTCCGTAGTGGCGGTGATGGTGGCGCTCCCCCCGGCGATGCCAGTGACGACGCCAGTGGTGGAGACCGTCGCGACGCCACTCGCGCTCGTCGACCAGGAGAATGAACGACCCGGAAGCAGGTTGCCGCCCGCGTCGCGGGCGGTTGCCGTGAGCTGGGCGGTACTGCCCTGGGCGATCGTCGGTGACGCCGGGGTGACGGTGACCGTCGCGACCGGCATCGCAGTGACAGTGATGCTTGACGTGCCGGTCTTGCCCTCACTGGTCGCGGAGATCGTCGTCGAGCCGGGAGCGACGCCACTCACGAGACCGCTGGAGGACACGGTGGCAGCGGAGCTGTTCGAGCTGGACCAGGCGATCGCGCGGTCCGGGAGCGCGGTGCCCGCGGCACTTTTCGCGACCGCCGAGAGCTGCAGTACCTTCGTGACGTTCACTGCGCCGGAGGTCGGCGTCACAACGACCGAGGCGACCGGAGTAAGCGAGGGCGACGCCGCGGTAACCGTTACCCGACCCGTCGAGCTCTTGCCAGCGACAACCACCGACACCGTCGCGTCGCCGGGCGCGATGCCCAGTACCTCGGCAGTGGCGAGCCCGGTGGAGGCGACGGTGGCGATGGAAGCGCTGGAGGTTGACCAGTCGACCCTGAAACGGGCCGGATCGAGCGCGGCGCCGAGCGCGTCCTTCAGGACCATCGCGAAGGAGGCCTTCGCGCCCACTGTCACGATACCCTGGGTGGGCGTCAACTCGACGGTCGCTACCGCTGAGTCGTTGTCTGGCTGGACGCCGTCGGTGCAGGAGACGATGGCCGCGATCACCAACGACGTCGCGAGAACGACAAGTCCGCTACGGGAAGCACGCATACTAAGACCTCTTGAGGAGTGTCCGTTCGGCGGCCCGACTGGCATGGCATCCAGGATCGATGCGGTAGCCTCGTAGCTTTGCGTCGCCGGCTTTCGCCGGGTTTGCCTTTGTCGGCCTCGGGAGGCTGAGCGCGATCGTGCCGTTCTACTGCCGGGAGCTTGATGAGTAATGCATCAGCAACTGCTCGCGCGCTGTGTCGTCCGTCACATGACACAGAGTTCCAGGTCTTCCGCCAGACGACCTGCCAGCGGGGCCGTCACACTGCGCGCGAAGCTCCTCGACCCGTCGTATAAACCTACCTAATTGACGCATGGGGACACGCAACGGACACAATTTGCGAACCCCCGGCGCGCCGACGAGAAGTGGACCAAATGGTGGTACGCAGGGTGCTCTATCAGCGTAAATGCGTCGCTGCACGCGAGCCCACCCAGAACCGCGCGCAGCAGAGCTCCACACGGCTGCAAGCAAACACATGGCTCCGGACTCGTGTGGAACCCTGGTGCACCTGCCGTGGCATTGGGACAGATGGCCAGGCATGATAGCACCGCCGCCTCCACCGATCGTGAATGGAAGCATCTGCGTTCGACCACAACCCAACGAGGCGCGTGTGATGGCTGACTGGCGGTTCGAGCTCCTCTCCCTTGCCGCCGACCTCGGCTCACGCGTCCGATCGGTCGCCGGTCGCCTCGCACGGGAGTTCGGAACGGAGCCGTACGACATCGTTCCCTACCGCGGCCACGGCACCCGTGAGCGACTGTACGTGCACGGGCGCGTGCTGCAGACCCAGGGAGTCTCGGTCGCCACTCCCGATGATTCGACATGGCGAAATCTCGTCAACACGATCAAGCGGATCGAGAGCGACCCGCTTCCGCTGGCACGCGTTCGCGCGCGAATCGGGGACACCGAGCACGAGATGGTCGCCGACGATGAAGGGTTTTTCGGCGCCTGGATCGCGACCGGCGGGCCCCTCGCACCAGATCGCCTCTGGCATCCCGTGGAGCTCGAGCTCCTCGGCCCGCTCCCCCCAGGACACGCGGAGGTTCGTGCGACCGAGCTGGTGATCGTGCCGCCCGCCGGCGCAGCCTACGGCGTCATCAGCGATCTCGATGACACGGTCATCCAGTCGCACATCACCAGCTTCCTCCGCGCCGCGCGCACCATGTTGCTCAGCAACGCGCGCACCCGCCTTCCCTTCCCCGGCGTGGCCGCGTTCTACCAGGCACTGCATGCCGGCAATGCCGGAGCGCCGAACCCGATCTATTACGTGTCGAGCAGCCCGTGGAACCTTCACGACGTGCTCGCGGAGTTCCTCGAGCTGCAGGGAATTCCAATGGGACCGCTGATGCTCCGCGATTGGGATCTCGACCGCGCGATGGCGGCATCGGACCGCCACATTTCCCACAAGGCGGCGATCATCCGCGACATCATCGAATTGCACCCGACGCTGCCGTTCATTCTCATCGGTGACAGCGGCCAGCAGGACCCGGAGATCTACAAGGCGATCGTCGAGGAGTTTCCCGACCGGATCCTGGCCGTGTACATCCGGAACATTCTCAAGGAGCCAGGCCGCATCGCCGCGATCACGGCGCTCGCGGATGAGGTCCGCGCCGCGCGCTCCACGCTGATTCTCGCCGACGATACGCTCGCGGCGGCGCGCCACGCGGCCGAACACGGGTGGATCGCGCCGGAATCCCTTGCGTCGATCGGCGAGGAGAAGCGCGCCGACGAAGGGAAGACGGACGAGAAGGCGCCGGCCCCTGGAGCCCAGGACACGGGCGCTGCGACGCCAACCGTCATCGTCGAGGGCTGAGGGGCGCGAGCGCGGTGTGGAATCGGCGATCGGGCGGGCCTAGCGGGCATCTACGACGACGTTTGAAACCTGATTCAACGGATGCAGCGGATCGAGCGGATCGATCCGCATCTGGTCGCCCGTTTGCGCATCAGGCTGTTGATCTCGAAGTAGCCGCTGCTCTTTTCACCACTTACTACATCGCGCTCGTCGCGATGGACTCGGACAAGCCAGGCGATAGCCGGAGCAGTATCCGCCCGATCCACTACATCGGTCTCATCCGTCCGAACCCTTCGTCATGGATGCCCGCTACGACGCTCGATCCCCGAGACCACGACGAAACCAAGGTGCAGCCTTCCGGCATCGCGACACCGCATGCGCCCGCGCGGCACCCACTGCTTGCCCACTCCGCCCTGACCCGCTATATCCATTAGGCAGAGAACTACAATCGAAATCGTGGTGATTTAGGGCAACTTGCGACCACGTTAAACAATCGCTAAAGCGCCGGCCCGGCGCACCGCGTTCGGGCGTTTTTGTATCCCTACCAGGCCATGTCCAGCTCCCCACCGTCGTCGCGCTATCTCGCCGAGCTCTCCCGCCGCGTCCTCATCTACGACGGCGCGATGGGAACGAACATCCAGCGGCACAACCTCACGGCAGAGGACTTCGGCGGGAAGTCGCTCGAGGGATGCAACGACAACCTGGTGCTCACCCGCCCGGACGTCATCAAGAGCATCCACGCATCGTTCCTCGCGGTCGGCTGCGACGTCGTCGAGACGTGCACCTTCCAGTCGACGCCACGCCGGCTCGCGGAATGGGGACTCGGCGACAAGACCACGAGATCAACGTCACCGCCGCACGCCTGGCGCGCGAAGCGTGCGACGCCGTCGCGACTCGCGATCACCCGCGTTTCGTCGCGGGCTCGATCG
>JANOCW010000545.1:0-9200 GCA_031412375.1 Gemmatimonadaceae bacterium
GTCCGCTGGGAGTGGTATCCGAACTCCGGAGAGCTGATCAGCATTGCCGGGTTCTACAAGAACTTCGACAGACCGATCGAGCGCGTACAGGTCGCGACCTCAGGCACGTCGCTCGTCTCCTACGCCAACGCACTCGGGGCGAGCAACTACGGCGTCGAGATCGAGGCACGGAAGGGACTCGCCGGTCTGGCATCGTGGCTTGTGCCGGTGACGGTGTTCACCAACCTCACGATGATGAGGAGCACGATCGAGCTCGACACGACCGGGACCGCGAGCATCGGGAACGTCAATCGCGCGATGGTCGGCCAGGCGCCCTACGTCGCGAATGCCGGGCTCACCTATGCCGTCCGGGACGGGCGCACGAGCGCGACCGTGCTGTACAACGTCGTTGGCAAGCGGATCCAGAGCGCGGCCGCCTCCGGACTGCCCGATGCCTACGAGTTGCCGCGACATGCGCTCGACTTGTCGCTGCGCTTCCCGGTGGTCGGGGAAATGTCCGCCAAGCTCGACGCGCGCAACCTGCTCAATGCACGTCACCGCGTGGAGCAGGGCGCAGTGACTCGCGAGGCGTACGATGTCGGCCGGATCTTCTCGGTCGGATTCAGCTGGACGCCGTCATCCCTGTGGGCGGGCGGAAACGAAGCGTCGCGAGGCCGGTAGGGCGACCGGCATCGGAACGAGCACGCCGGCGCGCTCCACCGTCCGTGACACGCCCGTGACCCAACCATAGCGCGCACGATACCCGCTCATGACTTCGTTAGCGCACATCAGTGGACCGATGTGCGCTGTCGCTTTTCTCTCGATCGATATCCCACCCTTCTCGCCGAGAAGCCTTGATGCAATCAGTCCGGCTTGCCCCACTGGTCCGCGCCGTCGTGGCGTTGTCTGCTTTCTTCGTCATCGCCGCGTGTTCCGGGGACGATCCCGTAGCACCCCAGGCGCCCGCCGCGCCCACCGGCCTCGCCGCCGCGGCCAATGGGCCGACCGGCGTCCGGTTGACCTGGTCTGGTGTCGCCAATGCGCAGAGCTATGTCCTGGAGCGCGCGACTGGCGCATCGGGAACGTTCGCGCAAATTGCCACGCCGGCAGCCGGTGTGGTGACGTACGACGATAACGGCCTGGGGGCGAACGGGACGGTGTATCGCTACCGGCTGTTTGCTCGCCGCGGAACGCTTCAGAGCACCGCGAGCAGCGAAGCGACGATCACCCTCGGCGTCGCCGGACCGACGGTACGCACGGTCCAGGGCAACATCACGGCCAATCAGTCGTGGAGTGCCGACTCGACCTACATCGTGAAGGGCTTCGTGAAGGTCGTCGCCCCCGCCAAGCTGACCATCGCTGCCGGCACGCGGATCCTCGGCGATTCCTCGGTTGCGGGTAGTGCGCTGTTCATCCTGCAAGGGGCGCAGATCGACGCGCGGGGGACCGCAGCGCAGCCGATCGTGTTCACCTCGCAACGTGCTGTCGGATCGCGCCAACCCGGCGACTGGGGTGGATTGATCATCGTCGGCCGTGGCGTGATCAACCGCAGCGGACGGGTTGTGCTGGAGGGTACCACGGCGACATCGACCGACTCCGTGTTCTACAGCGGCGGAACCGACAACGCCGACAACAGCGGAATCCTCCAGTACGTGCGAGTCGAGTTCGCGGGCTATCCCGTCCTCGCGAACGCGGAGCTGAACAGCTTCACTTTCGCAGCAGTTGGAAGCGGCACCACGATGGATCACCTTCAGGCGATGGCGGGTCTCGACGACTCCTTCGAATGGTTTGGTGGGGCCGTCGACACCCGGTATCTCGTTTCGTATGAGGCGGGAGACGATCACTTCGACGCCGCCGAAGGGTATCGTGGCCGTAACCAGTTCATGATCGCCTACCAGGACACCTTGCTCCGCGCGCGCGCCGGTCTCGCCGGTGGGCCATCGACTGACCCACAGGCGTTCGAGGTGGATGGCTGCGAAGGTCCGGGCTGCGATCTCGGCCGTGCCTCCGTTCCATTCACGATGCCCGTCTTCGCGAACTTCACGCTCGTCGGCACGGGCAGCGCGACGATCTCCGGTCAGAACGGCGGCGTCGGCATGGTGCTGCGTCGAGGCGCCGGCGGGACGTACATCAACGGCATCGTTTCGCGCTTCCCGGGACGCGGCATCAGCGTCCGCGATGCATTCACCGATACGCTTCGGATGCGTGACAGCCTGACGCTTCGCAACCTGCTGCTTGCTGGCAATACCGCGAACTTCGACATAGCTGGCCCGAACTTCGGCCAGGAAGCGAACTTCGCCAATGCGGCGATCGAGCAGTCCACGGCGACCCCATCGAGCCTGTTCGTCAGCCTGCCCGCGGCTGGTGCAAACCCGACCAGCGCGGCCCAGCTCGACTGGACACCGGCGGCCGGCTCACCCGCCGCCACTGGCGGATTGACGACGTTCCCCGCAAACATTGCAGCGCGGGCGGGTTCGTTCATCGTCCCGACCGCATACCGCGGCGCGGCGGACCCGGGTGGGGCGAAGTGGTGGGCCGGCTGGACGGTGTACGTCCGGCGGTAGCCCTCGCACACGAACGACCGGCCGGCGCCCCAGGGTGCCGGCCGTGTCGCATCTGCACCAACCACTGCCAAACAACGCCCAACAGCTCTCGTGACATTCCCTTTCCTCCCGATCTTCTGTCTCCTGACACTCGCCGCATGCACGGCCGAGCGTGATTCCGGAGGCGGTGCGCCGGCTACGCTCCCGTTCAGTGTCCCTCCCGACAGCGCCACGTCGATGACCTACCTCCTGCGAGAGTTCCAGAAGGCGCTACCGGCCCGGCCGGAGCGCCTCACCGGTGCCTCCGCAAGTCGCGAAGCGCTGGTCGAACGATTTCTTGGCGCCCTGGAACGCGGGGATGCCGCCGCGCTCGAAGCGATGCGCGTATCGCCCGTCGAATTTGCGCATCTCTATTTCCCCGAATCCATCTTCATGCGGCCGCCCTACGAGCTCGACCCGCGGGTCGTGTGGATGCAGATCGACGCAGCCAGCAACACGGGGCTCCGGAGAGCCGTCCAGCGCCACGCCGGAGCGCGGCTCCGCTACGTCGGGCTGATCTGTCAGCCCCCGCAGGCGCAGGGGATCGTGGTGCTCCACGGGTGCGACGTGCGCCGCCTTGGCGTGTCCGGCGACACGCTCCGGGATCGCATGTTCGGCGCGATCCTGGAACGTGCGGGCCAGTTCAAGTTCCTGTCGCTCGAGAACAGGATGTAGAGACTGTCCGTGACCGTTGTGACACGTCCGTTACCTGGGAGAGTCGATCCGCCGGGCCATGGTGATGCATCTTTCCCTCTCCCCCCCAAACCCGGAGTTCGCCGTGAGACCCAGTGCCCTGGCTGTCTTCGTTGTGATGGTTTCCACCGCATGTGCAGGTGGGAGTGACAAAGCCACAGACACGACGAGGCAGGCGTCCGGTGGCGGCATCGATCTGACCGGCGCGGGCGCGACGTTCCCCCAGCCCTTGTACTCCAAGTGGGTACAGGTGTATGCCGCGAAGACCAACCAGCGAATCAACTATCAGTCGCTCGGCTCCGGCGCGGGGGTGAAGCAGCTCTCCGAGGGGACGGTCGATTTCGGCGCGTCGGACGGCCCGATGACGGATGCGGAGATCGCCAGCGCGAAGGGCGGGCCGGTTATTCACATCCCGACCACGCTCGGCGCCGTCGTCATCACCTACAACGTGCCTGGGCTCACTCAGCCGCTGCGCATGACCCCGGATGTGGTTGCCGATGTATTCCTGCGAAAGATCACCAAGTGGAATGACGCACGCATCGCCGCTGCCAATCCGGGGGTCACGCTCCCGGCGCGGGATATCCTGGTCACCCACCGGTCGGATGGAAGCGGCACGACGTTCGTCTTCACCGACTACCTCGCAACGGTGAGCCCGGCATGGGCCGCGGGACCCGGGCGCGGAAAGACCGTGAGCTGGCCGGAAGGCACCCTCGGCGGCAAGGGGAATGAAGGAGTAGCCGCGCAGGTGAAGCAGACCGAAGGCGCCGTGGGCTATGTCGAGCTCGCCTACGCCATGCAGAACCGCATGTCCGTCGCCGTCATTCGGAACGCGAGCGGTAACTTCGTGGCGCCGACGATCGGGTCAATCACCGCCGCTGCGGCGGGCGTGGCCGATACCCTCTCGGAAAGCAGCGACTTTCGCATCTCGATCGTCAACGCGCCCGGCGCCAACGCCTACCCAATTTCGTCGTTTACCTGGATCCTGCTCTACCAGCGGCAAGCCGATGCGGTGAAGGGCCGCAAGCTCGTCGACTTCCTCAAGTGGGCGGTGACCGAGGGTCAGCAGCACTCCGCCGCCCTCCACTACGCCCCGCTGCCGGACCGCATGGTCGCAGGCGTCCAGAAGAAACTCGAGATGGTGACGATCGGAGCGCCATGAGCCTTCCGGCTCCGGTTCCCGTTCCACCGATCTCCGATCCCCTGCTCCAGGACAGCGAAAGCGCCATCCTGGGTGGCGGGATCGGAGATCGGCTGTACCAGGGGGCGATCACGTTCTTCGCCGTCTGCATCCCGGTGCTGCTCGTCCTCATCGCGATCGAGATCGTCAGCGCCGCCTGGCCCGCACTCCGCGAATTCGGGTTCGGCTTTCTCACGCACAGCGACTGGGATCCAGTCAAGGGGCGCTACGGTGCCGCTCCGGCCGTCTACGGAACCATCGTCACGTCGACGATCGCGCTCGTCATCGCCACGCCCCTCGCGCTCGGTGTCGCGATCTTCCTCGCCGAGTTTGCGCCGCCACGACTGCGCCAGCCGATCGCCTTTCTCGTCGACCTGCTCGCGGCGATTCCGAGCGTCGTCTACGGCCTCTGGGGAATCACGGTCCTGGTTCCCTTTCTGCGGCAGCACGTCATGCCGTTCATGTCGGACACTCTCGGGCTTGGCGCGATCGCGCTGTTCTCGGGGCCGGCATACGGCAACAGCGTGTTCGCCGCCGGGATCATTCTCGCGATCATGGTCCTGCCCTACATCTCGGCTGTATCGCGGGAGATCCTCCTCGCGGTACCGCGGTCGCAGCGCGAAGCCGCGATGGCCCTTGGCGCGACTCGCTGGGAGATGATCTGGGGGGCCGTGCTTCCCTACGCGAAGTCGGGCATCATCGGCGCCATCATCCTCGGACTCGGGCGAGCCCTCGGGGAGACGATGGCGGTGACGATGGTGATCGGCAACGCCCCCGAGATCTCCGCGTCGCTGTTCGCGCCGGGGTACACGATGGCATCCCAGATCGCCAACCAGTTCAACGAAGCGGGCGCGGGGATGGAGACGTCCGCGCTGATGGCGCTCGGCTTCGTGCTGTTCACGCTCACGCTCATCGTCAATGCGGTGGCGCGGTGGCTCGTGTGGCGCGTCTCCAGTGAGACCCGCGCATGAGGGCGACGTTTCCGGCGGCTCCGGCACCACCACCGCGCCGCAACCACCCGAGTGGCTATCAGCGCGCCGTCGCCGAACGCACGGTCAGCGGGATTGGTCGGCGCAAGGCCGTGAACGCGATCATGGTGTCGCTGACCTTCGTCTCCGCAATCCTCGCCACGTTGCCGCTGATCTTCATCTTCGGCTACATGCTGATCCGCGGCGCGTCGGCGCTCTCGCTCGACTTCTTCACCCGCATGCCGGCTCCCGTGGGAGAGGCCGGCGGTGGGATGGCCAACGCCATCGTCGGGACGCTGATCCTGATCGGGATTGCATCGGCGGTCGGGCTGCCGATCGGCATCGGTGCAGGCCTGTACCTGGCGGAGAAACGATCGACCAAGCTGGCGAATGTCGTGCGCTTCCTGTCCGACGTGCTGAACGGACTCCCCGCCATCGTCATGGGGATTTTCGCATGGCATTTCATGGTCCGACCGGTCGGCCAGTTCTCTGCGCTTGCCGGCGGCGTGGCACTCGGTGCGATGATGATCCCACTCGTCACGCGCACGACGGAGGAGATGGTGCGCCTCGTGCCGGTGTCACTGCGGGAAGCGGCACTGGCGCTCGGGTATCCGCGATGGAGAACGTCGCTCACGATCGTGCTGCGCACCGCGCTCGCTGGAATCGTGACTGGTGTGCTCGTGGCGATCGCGCGCATCGCGGGGGAGACGGCGCCCCTGCTCTTCACATCGTTCGGCAACGACTTCTGGTCGGTGTCGCTCAGCCAGCCAATCGCAGCGCTGCCTCACCAGATCTACACGTACGCCCGGACGCCATATGAGGAGTCCGTCACCCTGGCCTGGGCTGGCGCGCTCGTGCTCATCGCGCTCATCCTGATCATCAGCGTCGTGGCTCGTTACGCGACGCGCGGACGGTTCGTTGGAACCGGCGACTGATCGCGTGACGCATCCCGCCCAGCGCGCGGTGACGGCGTCCGCGAACCAGAGCCGGCGCGATGCGCCATCGGTTCGGACCGATCCGGAGGCGGCACTCGCGGCGGCGGCCGACGCCGTGCACGGGGCGCGGCTCACCGTCGCGCAGCTGGACGCGTACTTCGGCGCCGCGCACGTCGTTCGCGGTGTCTCGATCGAGTTCCGCGAGCGAAACGTCACCGCCATCATCGGTCCGTCCGGTTGCGGAAAGTCGACGCTGCTTCGCTGCCTGAACCGAATGCACGAAACAGTGCCTTCGGCGCGTGCAACCGGCCAGGTGCTGTTCGAAGGCCAGGACATCTACACGCGCGGCATCAATCCCGCCGCGCTCCGCCGACACATCGGCATGGTCTTCCAGCGCCCGACGCCATTCCCGACAATGTCCATCCGCGACAACGTCGCCGCAGGCCTTCGCGTCCTGCCCGAGGGCGTGCCCACCCGGGCGAAGGCGGATGAGATCGTCGAGCGGGCCCTGCGGCGGGCGGCGCTCTGGGAGGAGGTGAAGGATCGCCTGCGGCAGAGCGCCCTCGCCATCTCGGGCGGTCAACAGCAGCGGCTCTGCATCGCGCGGGCACTGGCCACGGACCCGGACGTGCTCCTCCTCGATGAGCCCACGGCGTCGCTCGACCCCATCAGCAGCCAGAAGGTCGAGGAGCTGGTCTACGAGCTCCGCAACGAGATCACGGTCGTCATCGTGACGCACAACATGCAGCAGGCGGCACGTGTCTCCGATCGCACCGCGTTCATGCTCGCGGGAGAGCTCATTGAGGTGACGCCGACGAGCCAGCTCTTCACGACCCCTGCCGACGATCGCACGGAAGCCTACATCACCGGGCGCTTCGGGTGAGCGAGGCAGTGGCGCAATCCATTCCTCCGCACGCCGCGCGCCCAGCCGCAGACCTGCATCCGGGGTCGATTTCGGCCGAGGGCTTCTCCTTCTGGTATGGGGACAAGCAGGCTCTGTTCGACATCACGCTCCACATTCCGTCGCGGTCAGTGATGGCGTTCATCGGGCCATCCGGCTGCGGGAAGTCGACGCTGCTCCGGTCGATCAACCGGCTGAACGAGATCATCATCGGGACGCGCCACGCCGGGTTCATGCGCCTCGATGGAGAAAACATCTATCGGGGTGGCAGCGACGTGGTCGCGCTTCGGCAGCGAGTCGGGATGGTCTTCCAGCGATGGAACCCCTTTCCGAAATCGATCTATGACAACGTCGCCTACGGTCCGCGGATCAACGGCGGCCGCAGTCGCGCGGAGCTCGACGAGATCGTCGAGGCCTCGTTGCGACGCGCCGCCCTCTGGGACGAAGTGAAGGATCGGCTCCGCCAGAGTGCCCTCGGCCTGTCCGGCGGTCAGCAGCAGCGCCTCTGCATCGCCCGCGCGCTCGCCAACGAACCGGCGGTCCTCCTCCTCGATGAGCCCGCTAGCGCGCTGGATCCGATCGCGACCCAGAAGATCGAGGAGCTCCTCTACGAGTTGAAACAGGAACTCACCATCGTTATTGTGACTCATAACCTCCAGCAGGCCGCACGCGTGTCCGACTCCACCGCGTTCTTCTATCTCGGCAAGCTCGTGGAGGTCGACGCGACCGAACGGCTCTTCACGAGCCCCAGGGAGGAGCGCACCGAAGCCTATATCACCGGGAGATTTGGATGAGTCCCGCCGAAACCGCTGGATTCCGTCACTTTCATGAGCAGCTCGCGTCGCTGAAGCAGCGGTTGCTCGAGATGTCGGAGCGTGCGGAGGGGCTCGTCGATCTCGCCGTCGAGGCGCTCCTCACGAAGGACAAGGAAAAGGCCGACGCCGTCATCGCGGGAGACCGCGAAGTCGACGCGCTCGAAGTCGAAGTGGAGCGGCTCGCCGTGTCCC
This sequence comes from Gemmatimonadaceae bacterium, assembly GCA_031412375.1. GTDB lineage: Bacteria > Gemmatimonadota > Gemmatimonadetes > Gemmatimonadales > Gemmatimonadaceae > JANPKQ01. The sequence goes on from JANOCW010000545.1 coordinate 8,243, forward strand.
TCCTCGCGCTGCAGCAACCCATCGCGCGCGACCTGCGGTTCATCGTGAGCGCGATCAAGATCTCGAGTGACCTCGAGCGTGTGGGTGATCATGCCGTCAACATCGCGCAGTCGGCGCAGCGGCTCATCGCCGAGCGATCGACGATCATTCCCGATCCGGAGATCGAGGACATGGCCCGCCGCGCGCGCGCCATGCTCAGCGACGCGCTCGATGCGTTCGTCCGCGCCGATGGCGCCCTCGGCCGGGAAGTCTGCAAGGCCGACGACCACGTCGACGCGCTGCACAATTCGGTCTTCCGCATTCTGCTGACTCACATGATGGCCGATGCGCGGGCGATCAACCCATCGCTCGAGCTCCTCCTCGTGAGCCGGAACCTCGAGCGCGTCGCCGACCTCGCCACGAACATTGGCGAGGACGCGGTGTTCCTGGCGGAAGGGAAGCAGATCAAGCACCACTTCGAGCGCATCGAAGGACGCCCGCAGCTCAAGTAGCACCGCGCCCGGCTCAGTAGGGTTGAGCCTGGCCTCCGGCGGCTGCGCCGCAGCGGCCACTGGCGCATTGGCCCGCGTGGCTCCCCGCCCCGGTTGCCAGCAGCTCACGCAGCGGGAGCGGACCGCTGCCAAGGCATTCCGCCATGCTCACGCCGCCGGAGGTCCCGATCCGCGTCGCGCCGCTCGCGATCATGCGCAGGGCCGCTGCGCAGTCGCGAACGCCGCCAGAAGCCTTGACGCCGAGCGCGTCCCCCACGGCAAGCCGCATCAAGGTCACGGCCTCGGCAGTGGCGCCGCCCGCCGCGTGGAAGCCGGTGCTCGTCTTCACGTACTGCGCGCCAGCTTCCTTGGCGAGTGCAGACGCCTTGATGATCTCCGTCGGCGTAAGCAGGGCGGACTCGATGATCACCTTCACCAGGTTGCCCGACGCCGCCCGCACGACCGCCGCGATGTCGTCCGCGACTTTC
>JANOCW010000546.1:0-5257 GCA_031412375.1 Gemmatimonadaceae bacterium
CCGTTCGGGATCTTCACCGGCGTCGTCGCGATCGTTCCCTTCTTCGGCACGCTCGTCTCCACGGTGGTCCCGGCGCTGTTCGTGCTTGGTGGACCGGGCTTTCACGGCATCGGGCCCGGCGGCCATGCCCTGCTGGTCGTGCTCCTCGGGACGGTCATTCACCTGATCGAGAGCAACGTCGTCATGCCCCTGATCACGGCGAACCGGGTACACCTTCCGCCCGTGCTCACGATCATGTCGGTGCTCATCGTCGGGAAGCTGCTCGGGGCCTTGGGGCTGCTCGTCGCCGTGCCGACGCTTGCCGTCGTGATGGTGGTCGTGCGACGCATCCTCGTGAATCGCATCTACGAAGGGCAGGGCTTCCGCCGCACGACCCGCGATCGGACACTCATGCTTCGTGTTCCCGCGCCCGAAGCGAGCGTGCTCGCACCCGAGGGACCGCCCATCGATCCCATCACCGTCCTCGAGCGCGCATCAAGGCTCCAGGTCGCATGACGAAGGCGAAGCAGGGTGAGCGCTTCCTCGCGCTCGCTGAAGGGAATTTCGGCCCGACGACGTCCAAGACCGCCAACGCCTGCATCCGATACACCCCCAAACGCGTTGTTGCGGTGATGGACGCCCGCCACGCGGGGAAGACGGCGGGGGCGATCCTGGGCTTCGGCGGTGATATCCCCGTCGTGGCGACGCTCGATGAGGGAATGAAGCGGAAGCCAAACGCTCTCCTCATCGGCATCGCGCCGCAGGGCGGCAGCCTGCCCCCCGAATGGCGCGCGACCATCCGTGGCGCGATCGAGAACGGCCTCGCGGTGTGGAGCGGCCTGCACTTCTTCATTGGTGATGATCCCGAGTTCGCCGCGCTCGCGCGCACGCACAAGGTCAACATTCACGATCTTCGCCGACCGCCCGAGCACCTCCCCGTGGCGATGGGCAAGGCGCGCCACGTGGACTCGACGATCATTCTGAGCGTCGGCACCGACTGCAACATCGGCAAGATGACCGCGCAGCTGCAGGTGCGGGACGCACTCCGGGCGGCAGGAGAGAGCGTCGCCTTCGCTGCGACGGGGCAAACGGGAATCCTCGTCGAGGGGTGGGGCACGGCCGTCGATGCGGTGGTCGCCGACTTCATTGCGGGCGCGGCAGAGCGGCTCGTCCTCGATGCCGCGAAGCTGGGCGACATCGTGCTCGTGGAAGGTCAGGGCTCGATCATCCACCCCGGCTACTCCGGGGTGACGTACGGTCTCATCCACGGCTCGATGCCGCACGCGTTCCTCCTCTGCGCGCAGCCCTCACGTGAGGCGATCAACAACAATCCGTGGCTGAAGATCCCGCCGCTCACGGAGATGGTTCGCCTTCACGAAGCGATCGTGGAGCCGCTGCAGCCAGCGCCGGTGATCGCGATCGCATTGAACACCTTCGATCTCCCGGATGCGAAGGCCCGCGCCGCGATCGAACGCGCCACCGGGGAGACGGGACTTCCGGCGACGGATCCCGTGCGCTACGACCCGGAGCCGGTCGTCGAGGCCATTCGGGCGTTTCACGCTGCCCGGACGGGGGCGCGCGCGACGACGTAGCGCGGTGCGCCGGGGCACGTCTCGCCGCACGGCGATTCGCACCGCCCCGCGGGCGCGTGATGATGCAGCGCCCGATCGGCTTCCCATACTACCGCCACCGCAGGCGGCGGCACGTCGCCGACCCCTGCGGCTCGTGACCCGTTCGCGTCTGGAGCGACCCTTCGCCGTGGCGCGGTACTCCGCCGGCGTCGCTGCCGCACGAGCGCGTGACGTGGACGGGCGACACCGATTCCTCGTGCTTCACATACAGAACGCTCCAGCCCGGGAGCTCCACATGAGCATTCACGGCGCGCATCAACCCCCCAATTTCCCCCGGGCTCAGCGCCCGGGGGCTGTCGGGTGTTCGCTTCTCGAAGCATCGCCAGCGGCCGACCGCGCCACGACTCCGGTCGTCATGGTCCGTCGGCTCACGAAAACCTTCCACACCGGTATTCCCGGCTGCTCCGCACGTGTCGAGGCAGTGCGCGGCGTCGACCTCGCCATTGCCGAGGGGGATGCGATCGGGATCCTGGGCCCGGCCGGCGCTGGAAAATCCACCCTGCTCCTCTGTCTCGCGGGCCTGATCCGCGCTGACGCCGGAACGGTCAGCTGGTTCGGCCGCGTCGCCGATGACGCCGGTAGCCCGCCGGGAATCGTCTACGTCCCGGAGCGTGCGACCCACTACCCGTTCATGACCGTGCGTGAGGCTGCGGAGTATCACGCCGTTCTACACGACATCGCCGGCGAGTGTCGAGCCTCCGCAATCGCCGAGGCGCTCGAACAGACCGGACTCTCCGGGGTCGCGTCGATGCGCCTCGGCGACCTGTCGTGGAGCGTCGGCCCCCTCGTGTCTCTGGCGCAGGCGCTGATCAGCCGGCCCCGAGTCCTGTTGCTCGATGAGACGCTCTCCGCGCTCGACCCGAAGACGCGGCGCGAAATCTCGGCCATGCTCCGTGCCCTCGGTCGGGGTGGAACGACCATCGTCGCCGCCGCGGCCACGCTCGACATCTTTTCCGGTCTCACCATGCACGTGGCGGTCATGGCGGAAGGACGGCTGACGCCACCGATCGCCCCTGCCGACCTCGAGCGGCCTCGGGTTCTCGAGCTCGTGGTGGGCACTCCGGCGCTCGCTCGACGGATTTTCGGGTCGCGCGTCGCCGAAACGCCGTGGGATCGGCACCTGTTGCGGCTTCCGCTCGATGGCACGACGGCCGAGGCGGTTCTCGCGCGCTGCAGGTCGTTCGGTATCCGGGTCGAGAGCTCGCGCGTGCTGGCCGTCTGCCCGGATGACATCACCGTCGGGACGCACGGTGTTGATGCACCTGGGGCCGCTGAAGACCGGTGCTGATGCGGCTCGTTGACCCTCGCTGGAGCCCTCCCTACTTTCCGCGCGATGATGCCGTCGCGTCGAGAGTTCCGGCTGTACAACACGATGTCCCGCGAGGTCGAGGCGTTCGCGCCGACCGACGGCCGGACCGTCCGCCTCTACACCTGCGGGCCGACGGTGTACAACCCGGCACACCTCGGCAACTTCAGGACGTTCCTCTTCGAGGACCTGCTGCGCCGGGTGCTCCGGCTGGCCGGATGGGAAGTCTATCAGGTGATGTACCTGACCGATGTCGACGACAAGATCATCAAGCGGGCGAGTGACCGCGGCCTGACCATCGGCGAAGTGACGGCGCCCGTGATCGAGCTGTTCTATCGGGACCGCGACTACCTGCGCATTCAGGCGGCCGAGCTGTATCCGCGCGCGACGGAGCACATTCCCGAGATGATCGCGCTCGTGCAGCGCCTGATGGACCGCGACGTCGCGTATCTCGCCGAGGACGGTTCCGTCTACTTCGCGATTGGACGGTTCACGGGATACGGAAAGCTCTCACGCCTCGACACCCGCGAGATTCGTAGCGGCGCCCGGGTCGCGCAGGACGACTACACGAAGGAGAACGCCCAGGACTTCGCCCTGTGGAAGGCGGCCAAGCCCGAGGACGAGGCGGCGGACGCAGCCTGGGATTCCCCGTGGGGCCGAGGGCGACCCGGTTGGCACCTCGAGTGCTCGGCCATGGCGATGTAGTACCTGGGCGAGACGCTCGATCTCCATTGCGGTGGGATCGACCTCATTTTTCCGCATCACGAGGATGAGATCGCCCAGTCGGAAGCCGCGACGGGGAAGGAGTTCTCGCGGGTGTGGTGTCACGGCGAGTTCCTGCTCACCGACGGCGCGAAGATGGCGAAGCGTGTCGGCAACGTCTCGAACGTCGAGCATCTGCGCGAGCAGCGCATCCCGGCGGCGGCGCTGCGTCATTTCGTCTTCACGACGCATTATCGCAAGCAGCTCAACCTCTCACCGGACGCGCTCGAACAGTCGCTCAATGCCGTCGAGCGGATCGGAACGTTCGCTGAGCGCCTTCGCGATGCGCGCGGCGGCACACCGGAGCTGGCGACGGCGGCCGAAGAGGCCGAGCGCGAAGCGATGCGCGCGCTGTTCGACGACCTCAATGCGCCCGAAGCCCTGGGCGCGCTCGGGACGTTCATTTCACGCGCGAATGCCGAGCTCGACCGCCGCGGTGACGACGCCGCAGCGCTGGAGCGGGCACGGAAAACCTTCGCGCTCATCGATGGAGTGCTCGACCTCGTGCCGAGTTTCGCGATCGAGGATTCGACGCTGCAGCAGTGGGTGGAGGAGCGGATCGAGGCCCGAGCGGCGGCGCGTGGCCGGCGCGATTTCGGGGCCGCCGACGGAATCCGGGGCGAGCTCCTCGCGCGCGGGATCGCGATCGAGGACGGGCCGAGCGGTACGCGCTGGCGGAAAGTTCGGTAGTCGTCCCGGTGGCTCGGTCAGTCTAAGGGTGCTCTCCGCAACGGCTTGACACCCCCTCTCGTCTCCTTTATTCTACGGGTCTCGCGCAAAAATCTCTCTGTGCTGACGTAGCTCAATTGGCGGAGCAGCTGATTTGTAATCAGCAGGTTGCGAGTTCGATTCTCGCCGTCAGCTCTGGGGCCGCGGGAAGCCGAGAACGATGCACCGGCGGCGCGTGGGAAGGGTGGGGTACCCAAGTGGCCAAAGGGAGCAGACTGTAAATCTGCCGGCTAACGCCTTCGAAGGTTCGAATCCTTCCCCCACCATGCTGGCGAGTTGGAATCGCGTCCGGTGGCGGTTGGGAGTGGTTGCCGGAGTGGACGAGGCGGGTGTGGAGGGCGGACCGAACGCGGGAGTAGCTCAGTTGGTAGAGCGCAAGCCTTCCAAGCTTGATGTCGCGGGTTCGAGCCCCGTCTCCCGCTCTCGCGCAGGACGACAGCGGCGTGTGAGGCTGTGCGCCGCGCTGTGCAGGTGTTCACCGCCGCAGGGCGTCTCGCGGCGGTTTTCGGCATGGAGTAGCAGGGCAGTGGCGCGCAGGGTGGCGCCGGGACGTTCGTCGCTCGCGTAGCTCAGTTGGTAGAGCACACCCTTGGTAAGGGTGAGGTCATCGGTTCAATCCCGATCGCGAGCTCTCGTCAGGCAGGTGATGGTTGGTCGCGAAGGTTTCGCGAGTCGCACTTCCTTCTTTCCCCGGGGACGCTGAATCGGTATGGCCAAGGCAAAGTTTGAGCGGACGAAGCCGCACGTGAACGTCGGGACGATTGGGCACGTGGATCATGGGAAGACGACGTTGACGGCGGCGATCACGGCGATACAGGCGGTGAAGGGGCTGGCGCAGAAGGTGGCGTTC
>JANOCW010000547.1:0-2870 GCA_031412375.1 Gemmatimonadaceae bacterium
ATGGGCGATGGCTTCGACAACTGGTACCCCGGCTTCATGGACCACGCGAACAACTTCCACAACATCGCGTCGTTCCTGACGGAGACAGGGTTGTTCAGCTACGCGACGCCGCACTTCTACACGCTCAGCGATTTTCCGGCGCGCTCCCGCGACCTGCGCGCGCAGTCGCTGTACTCGAGCCCGTGGGAAGGCGGGTGGTGGCGACTGCGGGATGCCGTGGACTACATGCTCACGGCGTCCGTCTCCGTGCTCGACGTCGCCGCGAAATACAAGACCGACTTGCTGTACAATCGCTATCAGGCCGGCCGGGATGTCATCGCATCGTTCGCCAGGAATCCGCCGTATGCCTACTTCGTTCCGCAGCAGCAGCGGGACCCGGTGGCGGCGGTCGAGCTGCTCCGCCGACTGGCGTTCAACGGAATCGAGATCGAGCAGCTCCAGCAGCCCGTGTCGTTCGAGGGGCAGCAGTATCCGCGAGGGACGTGGGTGATCCCGATGGACCAGGAGAACGCGAACTTCGTCCGGCAGCTCTTCGCTGTACAGAAGTATCCCGATCTCCGCGAGTATCCCGAGGGCCCTCCCGATCAGCCCTATGATGTCTCGGGCTGGACGCTTCCCTATCTGTTCGACGTCCGCGCGGTGGAAGCGGCATCGCCGCTGGACTCGACGGTGCGTCGCGCCATGAGGCCGGTGAAGGGAACGGCGCGTCCGTGGAGTGGAGAAGGCGATGCTTCGACCTTCGACACTCCTCAGGACGCGGGGTTTGACAGCCATCCCGTCGCGAGCGGCATCACTCCGCCGGAGGGAACCATTCGCGGCAGCGGGCCGGCGCTCGCCGTGAATCCCGCCGAGAACAACGGATATCGCGCGCTCCATCGCGCGTGGCGGAGCGGCGCCCGCGTCCGTTTCATTCCCGGCACGCCCGGGAAGGATGGTGCCGACGGTCGCACTGGCCGCTACATCATCACGGGTTTGGGCGAGGGCGCTCAAGCGTCGCTGGTCCGCGACCTCGCGCTGCGCGCCGAACGCGTCGCCGCGAATGGAGGGACTGAGATCCGCAAGCCACGCGTCGGTCTCTATCGGCCGTGGAGCGCCAGCATGGATGAAGGATGGACGCGCTGGCTCGCCGACGTGTACGAGGTCGAGTACTCGAGCCTGTACAACCCTGATGTCCTCGCAAGCGGTCTTCGTGATCGATACGATGTCATTCTGCTCGCCGACATGGGCGCGAACACGATCCTGAACGGGTTCGCGAAGGGATCGGTCCCTGCGCGCTATGCCGGCGGCATCGGCGATGAAGGGGTCCGTGCCCTCGATGAGTTCGTCCGCGCCGGCGGTACGCTCGTCGCCATCAACAACAGCAGCGACTTCGCAATCGACCAACTTCGCCTGCCCGTCGAGAACGTCGCCCGGGGCCTGGCGCGAAAGGACTTCTTCGTCAGCGGGTCGATCCTCGCCATGGCGGTTGATCCATCGCATCCAGTCATGTCGGGCATGCCGACGCAGGCCAAGCTCGTCATCGGTGGAAGCCCGGTATTCAGCACGAAGGATGGCTTCCAGGGCTCGGTGCTGGCCAAATACCAGGAAGCGGGATCGCCCCTCCTCTCCGGCTACCTCCTCGGGGAGAAGTACGTGAACGGGTACGCGGCGGCGCTCGATGTGAAGCACGGCGCTGGTCGCGTCGTGCTGCTCGGCATGCGCCCGCAGTGGCGCGCGCAGCCCTTCGGCAACTTCCGGATCCTGTTCAACGCGATGCTCTACTCGTCCGACGTTGCGGCGACGACGCCGAGCAACCCCGGTTTCTGGAAGAAGCCGGAGAAGAAGGACTCCATTCCTGCGCGGCCCGGCGGGTGACATGAGTCCCGGGTTCTTGCTGCTGCGAAGATGCGCATGCGCCGTGGCGGCGGTCGCCGGGGTGGCCGCGTGTGCGAGCGGTGCGCGGACGGATTCGCAGGCGACGGATGCGCGTTCGTCGACACCGTCGGCGTTGCTCGATCGCGCCATCGCCCAGGCGGGTGGGGCCGCGGCGCTGACGCGAGCGCGTGCACTGACGTGGGAGGGTGATGCGATCGTGAATGCCGGCGGGCGGGTCGTCCAGCTCGCCGGCACGTGGGCGATTCAGCCGCCGGACACGGCGGTCGTCTCGACCTTCGAGGTTGCGCGTGGACCGGGCAGCGTTCGCGCGCTCGTGGTCGCGGCACCGCGCGGATGGCTCGTGACCGGCGCGGGTGTCTCGCCGATGGTGCCGGCCATGCTCGCGAACGAGCGCGACGAGTTCTACCTCTACGAGGTAATGCGCCTTGTGTCGCTGCGCGACGCGGCCGTTTCGCTCACGCCCCTTCCCGCCGACTCGGTGGGACAGGCAGGCTTTCGCGCGGAGCGCGCGGGTCGCCCCACTGTGGACCTGTACGTCGACTCCACCGGACGGCTGACACGCCTGCGCACCGAGGTGCGGGATGCGGCAGGCGGGCCGGCCGTATCACAGGACATCTCGCTCAGCGGCACGATCGAATCAGGAGGCGTGCGCTGGTTCCGGGATCTTCGCATTTCCCTCAATGGGCAGCCGTTCTTCGCGCTGACGCTCCGAACGCTTCGCGTGCACGAGCGAGTGGAGGACGCGCGCCTCAGAGGGCCTGGTAGTTGACCGGGAAGGTGCAACGCGGCTCACGTGACCGGGCGGGGCGGGGCTGACAGGCGTTGACGGCGGGCGGGCTGACAGGCGTTGACGGCGACATGGGTTATGACAGGACGGCGTTATGGGTAAGTATTCGACCGCGGCAGACGGTCCAAGCCGTCAACGCCCGCAACACAAAATTAACCCCCTTGAACGCCCACGCCCGCGCAGACCTAACCCAAAAGCCCGCAGTCAA
>JANOCW010000548.1:0-1692 GCA_031412375.1 Gemmatimonadaceae bacterium
CCCCGGTCATGATCGTCGAGCGCGCGAACTACCGACTGCTGTATGCGAACCCCGCGTTTCGGCGGCTGCACTTCATGCCGGCGACACCGGTGGAGGCTTCGGTCTCGGATCTGTTCGATCCCCCCGCCTGCCTACAGCTCGAAGCGCTGGTTGACAGAGCCGTCGCGTCCCCCGCCCACTCGCACGAAGGGACGATCACGACGCGTTCGGGCGCGCGCGCGCTGAATTCCTCGGTGTGGTCACTCGCCGCCCGGCACGGCAACGGGACATCAGTCGTCGTCATCGAGTTGCGGACCACCTCTGACGCCGAGGCCGTCCTCGCGTTCCAGGTCGACATGACCGAGCGCTTGCTGCTGAGCGCCCTGCGTGACCAGATGGCGGCGGAAGCGGCCGGCGCTGCCGAGAGAGTCGCCGCGCTGGCCAACGCGGCGAAGGATCGGTTCCTCACCACGATGAGCCACGAGCTCCGGACTCCGCTGAACGCGATCGGGGGCTACGTCGAGCTGATCGACATGGGGCTGCGCGGGCCAGTCACGCCTGCCCAGCACGAGGACCTGGCGCGCATTCAGCGCGCCAAGACACACCTGCTCAGTCTCATCAACTCCGTCCTCGACTACGCGAAGATCGAGTCAGGCAGCGTGGAGTTCGCGGTGGCAGCCGTATCGCTCCCGACATGTGTCGATGAGGTACAGGCCATGCTGAGGCCGCAACTTATCCGGCAGGGCCTCACGTATGACGACCTGACTTGCAGGACTCACACCGCCGAGCCGCTGCTCGTGAAGGCCGATCCGGAGAAGCTGCGCCAGATCCTGATCAATCTGCTGACGAACGCGATCAAGTTCACGGCAGCCGGAGGCACCGTGAGGGCAACCTGCGAAATCGGCGAAGAGGTGGTCTCGGTGCACATCGTCGATACCGGCCGCGGAATACCCGCCGACCAGCTCTCCACGGTGTTCGACCCGTTCGTGCAGGTCGGCCGGAGACTCAATTCTAATGATCAGGGGGTGGGCCTGGGACTCTCGATCAGTCGCGACCTGGCGCGCGGCATGGGCGGGGAGCTCACCGTCGCGAGCACGGTCGGCGTGGGGTCCACGTTCACGCTGACGCTCGATCGCGCTAGCACAGATGGACCGCCATCGCCTTGAACGAGGCATGGATCGACATTCCCGCCCGGAGCTCGAGCTCGTGAGCTGATCGCGTCGTGAGCGCGGCGACGAGCGGGGTGGCGCCGGTGCGCACCGTCACTCTCGTGAGCGCTCCCAGCGTCGCGACCTCCTCGATGACTCCCGTGAAGCTGTTGCGGGCCGACGAGGCGCCGCGCTCCACCGATAACACAATCTCCTCGGCGCGAATCACGGCATAGGCAGCTCCCGCGGGGGCATCACCGACGGTGCTGATCGTCAGCCCGCCGCCCTGGAACTCGATCGCCCGGTAATGCGCCCCGCTCGTCCCCTCGCCCGCGAGCCAGTCGGGCGCGCCGTCACCGAGAACGCGGACCGTGCCAGCCAGCACGTTCTCGGCTCCCAGGAACTCGGCGATGTAGGGCGATGCAGGCTTGCGGAAAACTTCTTCCGGAGGTCCGTACTGGAGCACGCGCCCCGCATCGAGAAGAATGGCGACGTCCCCGAGCAGCCCTGCCTCGGTGAAGTCGTGGGTCACCTGGAGGACCGTCAGGCCCCACTCCCGATGGAT
>JANOCW010000549.1:0-14103 GCA_031412375.1 Gemmatimonadaceae bacterium
CGGAGGCGAGCATGGCGGACGGTAGGCGAGGCGGTCGCCCGCACCGTCATCGATCGACTGCCGCGGCAAACGAACCGGTCACCACCACGCGCGGCAACACCTCCGTGATTCAACCCTCGGCGCCGGCCGCCTGCCGCAGCGCGTCGAGCCGCAGGATCTCGTACTGCCCACGCGACAATAGCCGCATCACACCACCGCGCTGGAGTGCGCGGAGATGCCGCACCACGACCTCGCGCACCGTTCCCAGCTCCTCGGCGAGAGCCGCCTGGGTTCCGTCGAGGACGGCCACCTGGCGCGCGCCCTCCGCGGATGTTCTGGCGAGAATGTGCGCCGCGAGCCGCGCAGCGACGTCCTGTGTCGCGAGGGCGTCGACACGCTCGACCAGCCCGCGGACACGGAGGGCGAGGCGCTCGAGCAATCGCCAGCTGAGCTGCGGGTCTTCGGTCATCATCGTGTACAGAGTCTCCCGCGGGACGACCGCACAGGTCGTATCGGCGGCGGCAACAGCGGTCGCCGGGTAGGGACCACCGGCGTAGAGCGGAACCTCGCCGAGTGTCCCGCCGGGCCCCTCGAGGTGGATGACATGCTGGCGTCCCTCGCGGGAGCGCACGACTCGCACGGACCCGTCGAGGACCACGAACAGGCCGCGTGGTGGCGAGCCCGCGCTGAAGATCAGCGCCCCCGTGACGAATCGGCGTTCGAGCGACCGCCCGCGCAGCGTCCGGAGCGCGGCGGCATTCAGCCCGACGAACAGGGGCGTCGCTTCAACCTTCATCGGTCGGACCGCAATCCGATTTTCGTCACCTGTGACATTGGTTCCTTCGCGCGCTGCCCATATCCCCTACCGTTCTGCACTTGGTCGTCTCCACGAGCACGTCTCCTCCAACTCTTCACCCGACTGTCATGCCTCGCTTCGCGGACCTGCCCCTGCTCATCGCCGCCGCGGCGCTCGGCTGCGCGTCTTCCCCGCCGAACGCGTCCGATTCAACCACCGCATCCGACCCATCGCCGCACGCGGGACATGCGAGTCACCAGCGTCCTGCCGATACGACTCAGTCCTTTGCCATGATGCAATCGCGCGGTGCGATCGGCATGGGCGTCGATCAGTACACGTCCACCCACACCTTCGAGTCGCGGGCGGATGGCGGCAGGATCACCTTGATCCGCGACCGCGAGGATTCGGCAGGAGTCGATGCGATCCGTGCCCACCTCCGATCGATCGCGGCGGCGTTCGCCGCCGGTGACTTCGCCACGCCCGCATTCGTGCACGCCGATTCCGTGCCCGGCACGCCCGTCATGACGGCCAGGCGCGCCCGGATCCGCTACGACGTCGCACCCATCGAGCGCGGCGGCGAGTTGCTCATCACGACCTCCGACTCGACGGCCCTCGAGGCGATCCACCGCTTTCTCGCGTATCAGCGACGAGAGCACCGCTCCGATCCTACCTCGGAAAGCCGGGCTCCTGCCGAACCTGGCGTGCCTGCCAGAGATGACGCCGCTCGTGCGCCGCCAGGACGGCCATCCACGTTCCCAGCGGTTGGCGCAGCAATGGCATCAGCGGAGAGTTTACCTTGACTCGCGACAGGTCGAGCCCCTCGGCACGAAGCACGACGCGGATCAGTTCGCGATGCGTCTCCTCATACGCCGTCATCAGCGAGGCCATACTCGCGACGTGCTGCGGCACGATCTTCCGCGGCGCCGTCATTCGGCGGCGCGGCGGTGGCTCCATCTGCGCGATCAGCCATCGCCCCACGCGCCCCGGTTCGAAGTCGCGTCCACCGAGGTAGCCACGCTTGAAGCCGCGCTCCACGGCCTGCTCGATCGGCGCGGTGTAGGCGCGGCCGATTGCCGTGAGGTGCGCCACGCACTCGGCGATCGACCAGCGGCCGTCGGTCGGGCGCCAGTTGAGCTGCTGGTCCGTGAGCGACTGGACGAGATGCAGGAAATCCCGTTGCACGGCTCTCATCGCCTCCGCAAACGCCGCGAGAGCAGGATCCGATTGGTAGCCGACCACGGGAGAGACGCGCGTCGTCTCGTCGCTGGGAGAATATCCGAGGGGCTGATCGATCACTGGTCTCGCTCCGCGGCCGGCAGTAACCGATCATCCGGGACAATCGCATCCGCCTCGATCTCGACGAGAATCTCCGGAGCGATCAGGGCGCTGACTTCGACCATGCTCGTCGCGGGCCGAATGCTGCCGAAAAACTCACCGTGCGCACGACCGACTGCCTCCCAGTGCGCAATGTCGGTGACGTACATCCGTGTCCGCACCACATCGCGCAGCCGACCACCGGCCTTGTGCAACGCGGATTCGATGTTTCGGATGCACTGCACGGCCTGGGCGTAGGCGTCACCACGTCCGATGATGTCACCGCCAGCATCGGTGGCCGTCGTCCCCGAAACGTAGACCTGCGCACCGACCCGCACGGCGCGGGAGTATCCCACCAGGGGCTCCCATCGCGTCCCGCTCGAGACGAGCATGCGCGGCGCGCCAGCGTCAGGCGCTGCGTCGGGTCCGGGCAAACCTCGCTCCACTACCAGTCGCCTCGCTTCTCCCCGCGCCGGTAGGCGGCGAGGAGCGTAAAGATCATCCCGGCATTTCCGATCCCGAGTCCGCTCCAGAACAGGGCTTCGGCGATCGTCACGTCCGTCAGGTGCAGGCTCAGTGCAATGAATGCGACGCCGAGCATGCACCACGCCCAGCATGCGAGCGCCGTCCGGACGTAGTCCCTGCGTGTGTCGCTATCCGCTTCACGGTGTTCCGCGAATCGACGGCGGGCGAGCTCATCACGGATATCGGCGGGAATCGGCATAAGGGAGACGCAGGGGTCGTGCGAAGATCATAGGGCGCTGCCGCAGATCGCGGAAGATGGTGATCCCACCGCATGACGCACGGTGCGCGCATCGCCCGGGCTGGCGCGAGGGGAGGCGACCCAACTTCTTCCGACGCATCCTCCGGGACAATCCATCATGGAAATGGAAACGTCATGACATACTCCAGCGTACGCGCGAAGTTCGCTCGTCTCCGAGCTGACTGAGCATGCCCATCGCATCGATCAGCCCCGTCACCGGCGAGACGATTCGGAGTTTTGCCGAGTTGACCGACGAGGCACTCGAGCAGAAGGTCGCGGCGGCTGCATCAGCGTTCCGACACTGGCGCCGGACGCCGTTCGCCCAGCGGAGCGCGGTGTTGCAGCGTGCCGCCCGCCTTCTCGACGACGAGCGGTTCGAGCTCGGGCGGATCATGACCATGGAAATGGGCAAGACCCATCGCTCGGCCCAGGAAGAGGCGGCGAAGTGCGCGGCGGGGTGCCGGTACTACGCCGAGCACGGCGAATCGCTGCTGGCGCCGGAGATCGTTCGCGAGGACGGGCGCGAGATCGGCCGTGTCGTGTATCAGCCGATCGGCATCGTGCTCGCCGTAATGCCATGGAATTTCCCGTTCTGGCAGGTCGTGCGCTTCCTCGCGCCGGCACTCGCGGGCGGAAACGTCGGACTCCTGAAGCACGCCTCGAACGTCCCCCAGTGCGCACTTGCCCTCGAGGATCTCTTTCGGCGAGCCGGATGCCCGGAGGGCGTGTTCCAGGCGCTGCTGATCGGATCGACGCGCGTCAGTCCGCTGATCGCTGACCCGCGCATCGCGGCGGTCACGCTCACCGGGAGCGAAGCGGCGGGCCGGGAGGTCGCCGCGGCGGCCGGGCGCAATATCAAGAAGAGCGTCATGGAGCTTGGCGGCAGCGACCCGTTCATCGTCCTGCGCAGCGCGGATGTCGCACAGGCCGCGAAGGTCGCGGTGACTGCGCGAACCATCAACAACGGTCAGTCGTGCATCGCTGCGAAGCGTTTCATCGTCGCCGCGTCCGTCGCCGACGAATTCGAGCAGCGCTTGGTCGCGGGCATGCGGGGGCTTCGGATCGGCGATCCGATGGATCCGGCGACGGATGTCGGTCCGCTGGCGACGCCCGGCATTGCCGATGATCTCGAGCGGCAGGTTGCCGACAGCATCCGGCTCGGCGCTCGCGTCCTGACGGGCGGCCGACGCCGGCCCCCTCCCGGAAACTTCTACGAACCGACCGTGCTCGTCGATGTTCCCCGCAACGCGCCCGCGTTCGGCGAGGAGCTCTTCGGCCCCGTCGCGACGCTCTTCCGGGTTGCGGATGTGGACGAGGCGATCGCGCTGGCGAACGACAGTGTCTTCGGCCTCGGTGCGAGTGTCTGGACGCGCGACCGAGCGGACGCTGATCGGTGTGGCGACGAGATCGAATCAGGGCAGGTGTTCATCAACAGCATGGTCGCCTCCGATCCGAGATTCCCCTTCGGTGGGACGAAGCGCTCGGGCTTCGGACGCGAGCTGGGTGCGTACGGCCTTCGGGAATTCTGCAACATCAAGACGATTCGCAGCAGCCCGGAACAGCAGTCAGCGGTGGAGACGGAGTGAGGGGACCAGCCTGGCTCACGGCGCAGCGAGACTGACCTCGACCCGCGTTCCCTTCCCTGCCTCGCTCGTCACGGCGATTCCGCCCCCCCACCCCTCGATGAGGCGGCGGCTGATGGCGAGACCGAGGCCGCTGCCGCTCGTGCGCGTCGAGAAATGCGGTTCGAAGATCCGCGGCAGCGCTTCCGGTGGAATGCCATCGCCGTCGTCCGCGATGACGATGGTGACCTCCGACGCACCACGGCGGACGACGACGTCCACACGACGCGCGCTGGCCAGTCGCGCGTTCTCCAGGATGTTGAGGAGCACTTCGCGCAGCTCGTCTTCCGAGACGAGAGCGACTGCCGGGCGATCGGCGTCGTGCAGTCGCCACTCCACGCTGCTTTCCCCCATCGTTTCGAGCGCCACGACATCGCGGACGATGTCGGCGACATCGGTTGGCGTGGCGGGAAGCTGCTGCGACGGAGCCATCCCGTAGCGGCTGAACGCGCGCGCGATCTCGTCCAGGCGATCGATCTCGGCGAGAATGCGCGTGACGTTCTGGTCGAGGATCGCATCGAAGTCGCCACGACCGGCAGCGCGCGCGCGCTTGAGGTGTTGCACGCCGAGCCTTATTGGCGTGAGGGGATTCTTGATCTCGTGCGCGACCTGCCGCGCCATCTCGCCCCACGCGAGCACCCGCTGCGCCCGCGCGAGCTCGGATACGTCGTCGAGCGTGAGGACGGCTCCCGCGCCGCCGCGGCGGAGCGGCGTGAGTCGCGCGTGAAGCTGGCGCCCGTCGAGCTCGACGTCGAATTCTGCTTCCTCCTCCGATCCGCTGGCGATGAACTCGGCGACCTTCGACTCGAGCACGGGCGAGCCGACGAGTGACAGCGGTGTCCCCGGCGGCAACGCACGGTCGAGGAGCGTATCGGCGCGCGGATTGGCGAGGGTGATCGCCCCGGACCGATCGATGGCGATGACCCCGCTGGCGACGTTTCGAAGGATCGCGGCGGTCTGGCGCTGCGCCTCCTCCAGCGCGCGCCGGCTCTCGCTCAGGTCCGCGGTCATGCGCCGGAACGCCGTGAACACCGGAACGAATTCCGCCGGAGGCGCACCACTGAGCGCGGGCTCACGCTCACCGCGGGCAATCGCGAGCGCGGCTTCGCGCAGCACGCGGATCGGCTGTGCGAACTGGCGCGCCGCCACCCCACTCAGCCAGAGCGCGGCGAGCGCGCCAACCGCGGTCGTGAACAGGACGAGAATACCGAGATCGCGACGACGGCGGTCCAGCGACAGCTCGTCGGTGCGCGCCGGTGCGCCGATGATGACGCGGTCGCCCGACGGACCGACCGCGGCGCGATAGCCGACGAGTGTCTGCACCGGGCCGATCCGGGCATGGCGCGCCGCGACGACCTCATCGCTCCGAATCAGGTCTGTGTGCACCTCGGGGTCGATGAAGCGTCCGAGGGGCGCGAGTGCCTCGAAGAGAGGATCGCTCGACCGGCGAAGCTGGGCCGGACCGAAGAGCAGCAGTGGCGTATCGAAACGCGCGCTCGCCGCCGCCAGATCACCCATCGCCTCATCGGCCACGCCGCGCAGCGTCTCACGCACGAGGAGCTCCCGCGCTTCGCGGTCTCCGCTCACCAGGCGGCGCGACGACCAGAGGGCGAAGACGAGCGCGGGCACGACGAAGAAGCCGAAGAGCACGAGCGACAGGCGCGCACGATAGCTCCGCGTCCACACGCGGCGCCGCGCCGAGACCCAGCGGGTGAGCCCGCCATCCGCGGCGGCGGCGAGCGTCCAGATGAGACCGACGACGAGCAGGTCGAGCAGCAGCACGAGCGCGCCCCGCTGCACGATCGCATCGAAGGCGCGCAGTTCGACCTCCACGTGGGCGCGCGACGGCTTCGGCAGCGAGGCCAGCGTCCAGTCCCCATGCAGCTCATTCCCGCGTCGCTCCCAGCGAGTGAGCCTGCCGGCGGCCGCGGAGTCCGCGGACACCAGGTCGGTCGTGCTCAGCGCATACGGCGGTTCGCGCGCACTCTCCGGCCCAATGCCGAGCAGTGCAAGGAAGGGGTCATCGATCGTGACGCGGCTGCGTGGAACCACCACCACGGTCGTCGCTCCACCCGCCGGGTGCGCCACGGCGAGCAGCAGCTGCAGGCCGGGACTCCCGGCAATCTCGCGCACCACTGGCTCCTCCGCGCGCCGAGCATCCGCGATCACCGCGCGCATTGCGGCCGTGTCGCCGTCGAACGCGAACATCGACAGCGTCGCGGCCTCGCCTCCGTCGGGCCCCCACGAGGAGATGGCAACGGGAAAGTTCGCGGCGGCCAGGTCCGATGCGACGTAGCGTCGCAGCATCGCCGCGCGCGTCACGGGAGGGAAGCCGGTCCCCAGGTTGTCGCCGAACCGCCGCAGCAGCAGGCTCGCCGTTGGGTCGACGTCGCCCAGCGCGAGAATCTCCCGTTCGGCGAGCTCCACGCGCTTCCGTGCGACGGTACCCCAGACCAGCGTCGCGGCGCCGAGCGCGGCGACGGTCGAGGCCGACAGCATGAAGCGCTTCGACCGGCGCGTGAGGGCGAGGGTGCCGATCGCGGCAATCCACAGCGCCGGATACCAGCCTGGCCACCGCCCGGGCGCGTCCCACACGAGCGGCCCAACGAGAGCAGCGACGATGGCCAGCGCTGGCGCCGCGCCGGGGGGCAGTCCGCGCCAGCCGCGGAGCGCCGCACTGCCGGCCGTCGCCCCGGCGAGCACCACCGAAACGCCCGCGAGGAAGAGCGCGAGCTGCCACGCGAGCCAGAGTCCGGTCGAGATGCCCCAGGCCGGTGCGGCGATCCCGCGCGCGAGATCACGCATGAGGAAGGGCCCGCCGGCAGCAATGGCCAGCACGAGGACGATCGCGGCCGGGCGCGACTGGATGCGCACGGGTGAGCGGAGCAGCGCGATGAGGCCGAGCAGCACGAGACCGGCCGTGAGCGCGAATGCACCGACGCTCGCGGTGAAAGCGCGTCCGAGCTCGGCGTAGTAGATCGCCGGATCGAACAACCGCGAGGCGTTGGACAGCTCGTTGAGCGGGGCGATCGCCACGCAGGCGAGCGCGACACCGAGCGCGGCGAGGCGTGCGCCGATCCGGCGGGTGCGCCGCCACACCACGGCAACGAACAGCGCGAGCGCAAGCGCGAGTGCAAGTGAGCCGCGAAGGCGCGCTCCCTCGACGACCGCGAGTCGCACACGCGCTGGGCTCAGCGGTTCCGGCGAGGTCGCGAACAGCCGCTGCGTGCCGGAGACCAGCTCGAAATAGCCCAGCGCCGACGGATCCGCCTCGTCGCCGAAGCGGAAATCCTGGACGCCCACACGGTGGGCGACCAACCGCTCGAGCGGCTCGGAGAGTCGGTCTGCGGGCGGGCGAGCCTCGATCAGCAGGGTCGCGACCGCGCGATCCCTGCCGCGGCGCGCGCTCGCGTACATGGTGAGATAGAACTCCGACGTCGTGTACCCGATCGGCTGGGTCAGCGAATCCGTTCCCGTTCGCACGCGCCCGCCCCACGCGATGGGTACCGTGTCGCGGTAGATGACGAGCCCGTGCTCCCCGACGCCCCGGGTCAGCGCCTCCACCCGAGCGAACGCGCCGACGCTGTCAGAGGACGTGTCGAGCGCGCGATGGGCGCGCTCCACGAGGTCCACCGCCGCGGCGGCCAACTCTCGTTCGAGCTCTCCCGCACCGTGCGCCACCGCATCGCGACTGTAGCCATCCCAGGCGTTATCGATGCGCCACGTCGTGCGCTGCGCTGCGAGCGCCAGCGTGATGAAGATGAGAAGCACCATGGCTGACGCTCCCGGCCAGCGCCGAGACCGCGCGGTGCTCCGCATGGTCACGGCGATGGCCAGCGCCGTGGCGGCGAGGCAGGCCACGACATAGCCTATACGCGGACTCGCCAGCCACGCCGCGGCGGCGAGGGCCGCAATGGCAGTCGCGATGGCCCAGCTGCCGTCGGAGCTCAACTGGGAGCGGTCCGCCCGTGCGTCACCTGGTCTCGAAATGACTCAGCCTCTTCCTGCGACGCTCCCGCGCCGCCTCAAGGAGCTCATCCCGGCGGAGGTCGCGGCGATCCTGGCCACCGACCCACGCCTCATTGTGCCAGTCGGTACCTGCGAACAGCACGGTCCCCATCTTCCCCTCGGGTGCGACACGGTGATCGTGGAGCGGCTCGCGGACGATCTCTCTGCGGAATTTGGCGTGCTGCGCGCGCCAACGGTGGAGTACGGCGTCAACGTGGAGACGGAGCACGGCTACGTCGGCAATGGCTCGGTCCGGAAGAAGACCCTGCACCGCATGCTGAACGACTTGCTCGCTTCCTGGGAGGGCACCGGGTTTCGGGAGTTCGTGCTGCTCACCGCCCATGGTCATGATCCGCACCAGGAGGCCCTCGCCACGGTGATCACCAGCCAGGCGCGGGTGCGAGTGGTGGATATCTTCGCTGTCGATGTGTCGGACCTGCTGGAGGGCCAGCGCGAGCCGATGCATGGGGATGAGGTGGACACGTCGCTCATGCTGTATCTCGCGCCGAACCTCGTACACCTCGAACTTGCACAGGACTACATGATGTCGCGAGAGGAGTTACGCCGTTACCGGCGCGGCTGGCTGCGCGTCCCAAAGGGTAGCCCGGGCTCCATCGGCCGTCCCACGCTGGCCACCGCCGCGAAGGGGGAAGCGCTCTACGACCGGATTCGACGCCGCATCAGCGATCGGATCTTCCTCGCGCCGACCGACGACGAGTGAACTTCCAACCCCTCCCGGGGGTATCATCCAGCACCATGATCCGCTACCTCACCGCCGCCGCCCTCACTGCAACCGCTGCCCTTCCTGCAGCATCGCAGGTCATCACCCTCGATGAGGGCGCGTTCACGATTTCGCGCAACGGGAGTGCGGTGGGCCGGGAGAGCTTCACCATCCGCAGCTCGCCCGGTGGCGCATCCGGATCAGTGGTGCAGGCGCGCGCCACCGTCGCTTACGATGACCGCCGCCTCACCCCCGTCCTGAAATCCGACTCGATCGGCTCGCCCACGGAGTATCAGCTCGAAGTCCGCGCGGGCGCGAACGCATCGGAGGTCCTGAAGGGTGTGATTCGACGCGGGCGGTTCAGCGCCACGATGCAGACGCCGCGCGGCGAGAACCTGAAGGAGTACGTCGTCTCCGAGGGCGCGCTCGTCCTCGACGAGGATGTGTTCCACCAGTACTACTTCCTCGCCCGTGGCAACCGGTCCGGATCGGTGCCGGTCGTGGTGCCGCACCGCAACGTGCAGGTGGTGATGCGCATCGAGGAGCGTGGCTCGTCCACTCTCTCAATCGGTGGCCAGTCGATTCAGGCGCGCGCTTTCGTCCTGATCGAGCCCGCCGGCGCGAACCGTGAGATCTGGGTCGATGCCCAGGGGCGGGTCCTGAAGGTGGCGATTCCGTCACGCGGCATCACCGCGATTCGCGACGAGTTGCCGCGCTAGTCGCTCTCCGACCTCCGCGGTCTCCGGCGCCCCGCCACACGGTGGGGCGCTTCTCGTTGGCGGCACGCCGACTCCCGTGAAACCATACCCCCCTGGGCTGCGTATTCGGGCTCACCCACACAGGCCTCGCGGCGGATCGGAGCGGGACAGCATATTGAGTGACTTCGCGCGAACGGCGCGACCCGCCCTCGGTGCCTTACCAGGCTCGGAACGGGAACGAAAAAACATTCGTCGGCCGGTCCGCGCGGAAGAATTGGATAACGACGCGGCTGAGCCGTGCGTATTGCTGAGGGCGATCGTCAGTCACCCGCTGTTCTGCAACCACGACACGGCCCCCCGGCGCGCTTGGCGTTCGGGCAGCCCCTTCACGTTGATGAGGCAGTGATGAGCAAACGGAAGAAGCTCTCCATATTCGCGATCATCGTCGTCCTTCTGGTGGCCGCCGCGGGGACGGTGGCGGCCAAGCGAGGCGATAAGGCGGTCGACGTCCGCGTCGAAGCCGTGGAGGCCCGGGACCTCATCGCGTCCGTCACCGCCAGCGGCAAGGTGCAGCCGCGCACGATGGTGGACCTGAGCTCCGACATCACCGGGCGGATCGTCAGCCTTCGCGTGCGCGAAGGGGATATGGTGACCAAGGGTCAGCTCCTGCTGCGGATCGACCCCGCGCAGTACGAAGCGGCGGTTCAGCGCGCGGAGGCAAGCCTTGCCAGCGTGCGAGCGCAGGCGGCGCAGAGTCAAGCCAACTCGGCCCAGGCCAAGCGCGACCTCGCCCGCAGCGAGGAAATCCTCAAGGCCAACCCCTCGTCGATCACGGGCGAGGCGATGGAACGCCTCCGCACGCAGGCGGAGATCACCGAGGCCGTCACCGAGGCCTCGCGCCACAGCGTGGACCAGGCCCTCGCGGGACTGAGAGACGCCCGGAACAACCTCACGAAGACGACCATTCTCGCCCCGATGAGCGGCCGGGTCACCCGCCTCAACGTCGAGGAGGGTGAAACGGCGATCATGGGCACCATGAACAAGGACGCCGCCACACTGCTCACGATCAGTGACATGAGCGTGCTCGAGACCCGGGTCCGGGTCGATGAGACGGATGTCGCGCGGGTGACGATCGGCGATTCGACGGTCATCCAGATCGATGCATTCCCGGACACGACCTTCCTTGGGCGGGTCGTCCAGATCTCGAACAGCTCGATGCGCGCCGCTGGCGCGACCGGCGGGGCCGACCAGGCCGTGGATTACGAGGTCACGATCCAGCTCGTGAATGCGCCCGAGGCCACGCGCCCCGACTTCTCCGCCACGGCGAAGGTCATCACCGATGCGCGACGCGGCGTGACGTCGATCCCGATCATCGCGCTCACCGTGCGCGAGCACGAGGCAATCCCGAACGCGGACGGCCCGCCCGTGTCCATCGGCCGCACCAAGACCATCGAAGTCGGGAAGCGCGATGCGGAAGGCGTGTTCGTCGTCGGCACGGACAACAAGGTCACCTTCCGCCCCGTAAAAGTGGGGATCGCCGGGGAGAAGTATTTCGAGGTGCTCGAGGGGCTGAAGCCCGACGAGCGGATCGTCGTGGGAACCTACCAGGCGATTCGCGAACTCAAGGATGGCTCGCTCGTGCGACAGATGCAGGAACCCGCCGCGCCGGCCGCGGCCAGCAAGTCGTGATGACACCTACCGAAGAAGTCTCGATCAGCACCACCGCCGAGCGAAAGATCATCGTTTCGTCCGAGGGCGTCGCCCCGGACAAGGACTGGGTCATCGTCACCCGTGGGATCAAGCGGGAATACGACATGGGGGGCGAAGTCATCCGCGCGCTGCGTGGTGTCGACATCGCCATCCGGCGCAACGAGTACGTCGCCATCATGGGCCCCTCCGGGTCGGGCAAGTCGACGCTGATGAACATGATCGGCTGCCTCGATACGCCAACGGCGGGAGAGTACTGGCTCAACGGACTTCTTGTGTCCACCATGGGCGACGACGAGCTCGCGCGTGTCCGGAACAAGGAGATCGGCTTCGTCTTCCAGACGTTCAACCTCCTTCCGCGCGCCACGGCGCTGCACAACGTCGAGCTGCCACTCGTCTACGCCGGCGTTGCCTCGGATGAGCGAAAGCGCCGGGCGCGCGAGGCCCTCGAGCGCGTGCAGCTCGGCGAGCGCGTCGATCACCGCCCGAACGAGCTGTCGGGGGGGCAGCGACAGCGCGTCGCGATCGCTCGTGCGCTGGTGAACAATCCGTCGATCCTCCTCGCCGACGAGCCGACGGGGAACCTCGACTCGACCACGTCGACGGAGATCATGCGCGTGTTCGAGGAGCTCGCCTCCGCCGGCCAGACGGTCATCATGGTCACGCACGAACCCGATATCGCGGCACACGCGCGACGGGTGGTCATTCTTCGCGATGGCATCGTCGAGAGCGACGAGCGGAAAGAGCACTTCGCCGCCAAGCACGGCCTGTAGCCATGCCCTTCTTCGAGGCGATTCGCCTCGCGCTCATCCAGATCCGCGTGCAGAAGCTGAAGAGCTTCTTCACCCTGCTCGGCGTCACCATCGGGGTGATGTTCCTCATCGCCGTCGTGTCGATCGTCGAGGGCATGGGCAAGTACATGAAGGAGGATTTCGCCGGGCGGCTGCTCGGCGTGAACACCTTCACCGTGCGGGCGCGCGCTGAGTTCAGCGATGAGGCCGACGACCGCTCGATCCGTGATGGCCTCCGCCGCAAGCCGCTGCTGCTCTCGGATGTCCCCCCGATCGTCGAGGCGCTGCCTGCCGGAACCCGGTGGGCGGTGCAGACCGGAGACTTCAACATGAAACCCGCGGCATCACCGTTCGCGCGGGAGCGGATGGTGATGGCGATGGGCGTCGAAGGCGACTACTTCGCCATCAAGCGGTATGACCTCACCGCGGGGCGCGCCTTTCTTCCGCTCGAAGGCCAGCTCGGCGCGCCGGTCGTCGTGATCGGGAGCGAGGTCGCGAAGCACTTCTTCCCGAACCTCGATCCGCTCGGACGCGAGTTGCGAATCGGGAACTATCCCTTCCAGGTGATCGGCGTCATCGAGGAGCAGGGCAGCCTCTTCGGCATGTCGCTCGACCGCATGGCAATCGGGCCCTTCCGGTCTCCGATGGGTCGGGTCACGAGCCCGCGCGGCCACATCAACGGCATCGTCGTGCAGGGCGTGAACCCCGTCGCCGTCGATGAGGCGATGGAGGTGACGCGCGAAGTCATGCGGGGTCGTCGCAAACTCCGCCCTGCACAGCCGGACAACTTCACCCTCGAGACGTCGGAGACGGCGCTTGCCGAGATCAACAAGATCCTCAGCATCGTCAAGGTCGCGGGCACGGCCCTGCCCGCCATCGGCCTCGTGATCGGAGGCATGGTGATCATGAACATCATGCTGGTCGCCGTCGCCGAGCGCACGCACGAGATCGGAATCCGGAAGTCGCTTGGAGCCCGCCGCAAGGACATCCTGCGTCAGTTTCTCGTCGAGTCGGCGACCCTGAGCACCCTCGGCGCCATCCTCGGCATCGCGCTGGGCATTCTCGGCGCGCAGATCATTGCGTGGAAGACCCCGCTCCCCACGACTGTGGCTCCCTGGTCGGTCGTCGCCGCGACGCTGCTCGGAACGGTCGTCGGGATCGTGGCGGGCGTGTATCCGGCGAGCCGCGCGTCGCGGCTCGACCCGATCGAGGCACTGCGCCAGGAATGAGGTTCCTCGCGCGCGTCACGGTCGCTCTCGAGGGAGTTGGCATCGCCTTCGACGCCATCCGCGCGAACAAGGTGCGCGCGGGATTGACGATCCTCGGCGTGGCCATCGGTGTGTTCGTCGTCGTCGCGATGTCGTCCGTGGTCAAGGGGATCAACGAGAGTTTCGCCCGTGATCTCGAGGCGGCTGGGCCGACGTCGTTCTACATCTATCGCCGGCCGATGAACACGATCAATTCATGCAATCCGACGGAACAGGATTGCCCGGAGCGCCGGAATCCCGGCATCACGATCGCGGAGGCGAAGGCGATCGAGCGGCTCCCCAACATCGACGCCGTCACTGCGCATGCCGCCATGAATGGGTCGTTCCGCTACAAGGACAGGGTGGTGAACGCCGGCATCGAGGTCTATACGCCAAGCTGGACCGGCGTGGACGGCGGCGACATTTTCCCGGGCCGCAGCTTCACCGAGCCGGAGAA
>JANOCW010000550.1:0-2836 GCA_031412375.1 Gemmatimonadaceae bacterium
TTGGCGATCACTCGGAAGTGCGGACGACCGCGCCCTCCTGACATCACTTCGGCGGCGGCGCTATCCCGGCAGCCCCGCCGCCCCGACGACGATCGTGAGGGCCCGGGCGATGCCCAGCGCTCCCTCCGTATTGTCGAACCATTCGTGTGCGGTGTGGGCTTCACCACCGCGGCCGCCCGCGCCGATGGCGATGGCCGGAATTCCGCGGCTGATGGGAATGTTGGCATCGGTCGAGGCGGTAGTCAGCTCGCCCTCGCGCCCGATACATCGCGTCGCCTCCATGGCCAGTGCGACGAGCGGATCCTCCACCGCCGTCGCTCCGCACGGCCGATCCCCGATCACGTCGACCTGAAAGCTGAGCGGCGCAGTGCCGTGCGAGCGCGAGGCATTCTCCTCGTCGGCCGCCGCCCGTGCGATCACCCGCAGTTCATGATCGATCCGCGTGATGACGGAGTGCGACGTCGATCGGAGGTCGACCTCCAGCCAGCCGTGGGGTGGAATGGAGTTCACCGAGAGCCCGCCGCCGATCCGGCATACCGAGAGCGTGGTTCTCGGGCACTGCGGCAGTGCGAGGGCGGCGATCCGACTCGTCGCGATACCAGCGGCATGGACTGCGTTTGGTACGCCGTACGCCGCCCAGCTGTGCCCACCGGATCCGTGAAAGGAAATCCGGAACCTCCGGGATCCAAGCGCGCGATGCACGACTCGTTCATCGCCCGCGCCGTCGAGTGCGATCACCGCCGAGGCGTCACTGCCCTCGAAGAGATGCTTCACTCCGCGAAGATCGCCCGCACCTTCTTCTCCGGTCGTGGCGACGAACTGAACGGGGCGACCGGTCCGAAGAACGGTCCCGTCGATCTCCTCGGCGAGCGCCAACATTGCGGCCAGCCCGCGCCCGTTGTCGCCGATACCCGGTCCGACGAGCCGCCGACCATCGTGGCGGACCCGAACGGGCGTGTCTCCGGGGAAGACCGTGTCGAGGTGTGCGCAGACGATGACCGGCGCGATATCAGTGACAGGTCCGCGCCATCCAATCACGTTTCCTGCGGCGTCGCGGTGCACCGCACGCAAACCCAGCGCCCTGAATCGTGCGGCGACCCATTCTCC
This sequence comes from Gemmatimonadaceae bacterium, assembly GCA_031412375.1. Lineage (GTDB taxonomy): Bacteria > Gemmatimonadota > Gemmatimonadetes > Gemmatimonadales > Gemmatimonadaceae > JANPKQ01. Next base: position 1,108 of record JANOCW010000550.1, read on the forward strand.
CCGCCGCCCCTCATCGCCCGTCGGCGCGGCGATCTCCGAGACCGCGATCTGGGTGCGAACGATGGCGCGATCACGCGCGCGCAATCGCGCACGTGCAGGCGCGAGGGCAGCATGGACATGCTCCGTTGACCGCGATGTCATGGTCGGTATTTGTCCCATGGCCGGACCGGGCGCAAGGCCACATCGCGGGATTGTCCCGGCCCGGGGTGCCGATAGATTCTTCGGCCTCCTCCCCTGTGGATGCGTGATGCAGGAACGCGAGCTGATCTACGACTGGAACACGATCGGAGCGGGCTTTGACTGGGCGGCATGCCGCGTCGAGCTGAACGACGAGACGCTCCGCGACGGGCTGCAGTGCCCATCGGTCACCGATCCCGTGATCGACGACAAGAAGGCCCTCCTGCACCTCATGGTGGACCTCGGCATCGCGGCAGCGGATATCGGCCTTCCCGGCGCCGGCCCGCGCGCGCGCCGCGACACGCTGGCGCTCGCCATGGAGGTAGCAGCGCACTCGCTCCGGCTGGAGCTGAACTGCGCCGCGCGCACCGTCATCGCCGACGTCGAGCCCGTCGCGCGCATCTCGCAGGAAGCCGGCGTGGCGATCGAGGTCGCGACCTTCATTGGATCTTCGCCCATCCGGCAGTACGCCGAGGACTGGACGATCGAGAAGATGCTCTCGGTCAGCGAGGAGGCCGTGACCTTTGCGGTGCGTGAGGGACTCCCGGTCATGTTCGTCACCGAGGACACGACCCGCGCGGCGCCCGAAACACTGAAGGCACTGTACGGCAATGCCATTCGCTGGGGCGCCCGCCGTCTCTGCCTCGCTGACACCGTGGGGCACGCGACGCCGGATGGCGTTCGACGTCTCGTGCACTTCGTGCGGGATGAGATCGTCGCGCCGAGTGGGGAACGTGTGAAGCTCGACTGGCACGGCCACCGGGATCGCGGTCTCGGTCTCGCGAACTGCTTCGCTGCAATCGAGGCAGGGGTCGACCGGGTTCACGGTACGGCGCTCGGCATCGGCGAGCGCGTCGGGAATGCCGAGATGGATCTCCTCCTCGTCAATCTGAGGATGCTTGGGGCACACCAGGGCGATCTCACGCGCCTTCCGGAGTACTCACGTCTCACATCGCGCGCGTGCGGCGTGCCGATAGCGCCGAGCTACCCCGTCCTTGGCGACGACGCATTCCGGACGGGAACCGGCGTGCACGCCGCGGCGATCATCAAGGCGCGCAAGAAGGGTGATGCCTGGCTCGCCGACCGCATTTATTCGGGTGTCCCGGCGGGCGACTTCGGGCTGACCCAGCGCATCGATATCTCATCGGTGTCCGGCCTGTCGAACGTGAAGTGCTGGCTCGAGGAGCACGGCTACGATGCGACCGACGCCGCACTGTGCCAGCGCATCTTCGAGGCGGCGAAGCTGACGAACCGAGTCATGCGCGACGACGAGATTCTTGCGCTCGTGAGCGAGCATGAGGCACAGCCCACGTGAGCCCATCGCGAGGGCTCGCAGGGCTCCAGTGACGATGGGAGGCCCGCCACCACCGGGATTCCCCCGCCCGAAACTCGCTCGCAATGTCCTCATCCTCGGCGCCGTCAGCTTCCTGACCGACGTGTCGAGCGAGATGATCTATCCGCTGCTCCCCGTTTTTCTCGGAACGGTGCTCGGCGCTTCCGCGACAGCGATCGGGCTCATCGAAGGCGCGGCCGAATCGACGGCGGCACTTCT
>JANOCW010000551.1:0-3289 GCA_031412375.1 Gemmatimonadaceae bacterium
CGGAGCTGCGCAGGGGGCGCGGTTGCGCGGCGATCGTCATGTGGCTCGACGGCTCGCCCGTCCGGTTGTTGTCGCCGCTGATTAAACGATCGTACTTGCCGCTGCCGGCCGCTCCGTTGAGATAGAAGCCGAGTACTTGAGCTCTCGAACCGGAACGATCATCGACCGACCTCGAAGTCCTTGATGAAAATAAATCGAGACAACCAGCGGCCATCCGCATCCGGCGTGCTGTACAAAAAAAGTGCTACATCTCGCAGCGGGTCCATCGTTGTCAGCTGCTCGGCCCAGCGGCGGCCGGTATCTCCGCCAACTCCCGCTCTCTCGCCGAGAATTGCGACGAACTCTTCAGTCGGGGCCCATACCGGCTCTAGCAACACCATTGAGGTTGACGCGGTAAGCTGACTCCGCATTTCCTCCGTGTCAATGTTGACTTGGAGAACACCACGATCCCCGTGGGCGACCCGCCGCGTATGGTCGAGGAGCGCTGGAAGGACCACGCGCAGCCAGTGGGTGCAGCTCGCCATCCATACGGCCTCGCGCTGTCGATAGTCTCCGACGCCGGTCGGCTCAGACCACGCATGTTCGGCCCCACGGGCTCGGTGGAACGCGGCCTTCGCGATACCGTAAATCTCATGGAATGTTTCTCGGTCTTGAACGCCAATTTGATGGTCGAACCCGCGCGGCTGCGCTGCCCCCGGCGGTGCGAGCGGGACAGGGTAGCGACCGGCCCAGACGAGGTGCTCTTCGAAGCGCCTCAAGTAAATAAGCGTTTCGTCAGGATATTTGATTCCCGCACGGGCCGCGAGCTTCTCGAGTTTGTGGGTCTTCACCCATGGCTGGAGCGTCGGAGATGATCCCGCCAGAGTCACGCGTTCGACTCCGCCGGCATTCAGCTCCAGCTGAATCGCAGCCGCCTTCAGCATCGCCTCGATCGCAAATCCGGCGACGAGCAAGTACGCGGGCGAATGCGACCCGGCGTCAGCCGATGGGGCCTCGCTATTGGCCCGACGCGTGTCGAACAAGCCGCTGATTGGCTGCCAGAGCAACTCGCTGGACTGCTGGAGCTGCTGTGCGTGGCTGAACCACGCCGATGCCGACGTCGCCCATTCAGTAATGCCTTGACGTCGGACTGGTCTGGAGTGCCTAGTGGATTCTTACTCTTCGGCGTCATCGTCGTCGCCGCCGCAACGTCCCCTCGATGTCCGCCATCGTGGAACCGTGCAACCGCAGCCGGCGGACCTCCGCGGGAACGGCTCGACGCTGAGGCACATCGCCCCACACCACCGAGACAAGAACGCCCTCGTGAAGCCTCCAGCGCCAAGGCAGACCATCATTCCTATGCGATCTCGACGAGCGCTTCCCCCCGTTCCAGCGTTGCAACGATCGCAGGGAATTCGACTGCGAAGCGGCGCAGCAGTTCGGCCCGTCGCGTATTTCCGATGCGAACCCAGACCACCGGAGGGCCTTCGTGCAGAACCCTGTGGACAGCGAAGTCCTCGTCCTTCGTGACGATCACGGCTCCCGTCCCAGCGGCGTACGTGCGTATCGCGTTGTCGACCGCCTGAGCGCGCCCCGAATCGGCCACGTGCTCTGCCAGGTAGCAATTTGTCGCGCGAGGGCCGGGGGGAGCTGAGCGTCGACAAGGAAGCGCAATCATGCGCTCCGCAGGACCGGATGATCGTTCTGCCGGGCGGCGAACTCCAGAACTGCGGTGATGTCGTCGGCCTCGAGGTAGGGATAGTCCGCGAGGATTTCTTCCCGTGTTGCCCCGGCGGCGAGAAGATCGAGCACGTCCTTCACGCGGATGCGGAGGCCACGGATACACGGACGACCACCGCACACATCCGCAGACACCGTGATTCGGTCCATCGCACTCATATCGGCTCCGTGATAACCATTGTAGCTCTTCTGGCGGCGACATCATGGCTCGACTTATTGGGTTATTTCAGAGGGCAGCACAAGGCAGCACCATGGATTTCGACTATCGCGACTACGACTCCCGCGACGATGAGGGTCACGCCAGCCACTGACGCAGACGCTCTCTCGACGCCTTCACGGCTTCGGGACTGAAAGCGTGCGGATGGCGAAGGACGACGGCTTCAAAGGCCATGTCTTGAAGGCCCATCTCGATCAGCGTCCGGTAGCCCGTCGTCTCGGCCCTGCGTGTGACGACGAACTCGACGGCTGGAATGACTCCGCGACGTTCGATCATCGGCCACGTTCGCGAAGCACGAAACTTCCTACCCCGGATCTGTGACTCGGCGCGCTCGTAGGCGTAGATGGCTTCCAGGCACTCGCGCTCGATGTCGGTTTCCGCGCCGTACTGAGCAGCCCTCAGTTGTACCGCTCGACGACGAGCCGCTTGTGCGTGCGCTGGGGAGTGGGGTTCAACGTTGATCGCGAACTGCTCAAGCTTCTCAGGCGTATCGAGCCGCGCGATCGTCGCGTCCATCTCACTTTCCCTCGACATTTGGTCAACTTCTTCCGCTGTTGAACGCCGCAGATGATCTTTTCGCTCAGGCCGGAAACCCGAAGCGGTCGTACGCCGCCGCGCGCGCCTTCGTGATCGTGCCCCAGCGATCCTTGTAGGGTTTCAGCGAATACCTGCCGACCGCCGCGAGTTTTCGTTCAGACGGCGGCGCGGCGATCAGCTTGTGAACGCGGATGATCTCTTCCAACAGTTCCGCGTCCGAGTACCGCGGCGTCGGTCCTGTCCCGCCTGACGGCAGCGGATCCAATCCCGCCGCGACGACGGCATCGTTCCACGAACCGAATTGATATCCGGCCGTGCTCACGCCGCCGAGTTCATGGTACTCATCGAACTGGTTCTGAGAAAGGGTTGCGGTGCCGAGCGTGTCAGCGACGCGCCGGATCTCATCGACGATGCGCTGTTGCTCAGGGGTGAGGCACGGCGTGCTCGACATAGACCGCTCAGCTGCGCTCGTCGCCGGGAATCGTGGTCGGTCCGTGGAAGATCCCGACCTGCGTCACGTTCTCGCCTTCGACGGTCAAAGTCTTGATGATCTTGACGCCGGGCGGAACGTCGCCGGTTTGCTTCACGTGCTCGATCACACGTTCCTCGTTCACCTTCACGAGATTCAGGAGGGCGGGGTACGCGTCGGCGTTCTCCACAATGAAGCCGATGAATCCCATCCGATCCTCAACGTCGAACGTCCCGTCCTCGCGTGCGATGATAAAGGTCGACACCCGCTGGTGAATCTCCGGCGGTAGATCCTCGAAACGATCGCTCATGCCAACGCTCCGTTCAGAATCCGATCCGGCGCTCACC
>JANOCW010000552.1:0-9226 GCA_031412375.1 Gemmatimonadaceae bacterium
CGGTGCCAGCCCCAACGCTTCCTTCGGCGACCGTCCCGGATGCGGCGGTCGTCAACGCCTGTCTCACGTGGCTCGGTGCTATTGGCCGGGATCGAATTGCGTTCAGCGCGCCGTCGTTCGTTTCCCCGACCACCGGGTTGATCGAGCGAACGTTTTCCATCTGCGGCAGGCCGAGCATCCATTCGATCATCGCATCCGCCGCCTTCCACACGCACAGCGTGCACGTCAAGAGGATCGGCGTCTCGATCTCCCCAAGTTCCTGAAGCTGGGTCGCGCCGAGCAGTTTCCCGAATCCATTGCCGACATGCAGCGCGGCTGGAACGCGCTCCCGATAGAGGTTTCCCGAATGGGGGAGGATTGCGGTGATGCCGGTCCGTACACTGTCCCCGTCAACGATCGTCGCGTGCCCCACGCGCACACCGGCGACATCGGTGATCGCGTTGAGCCTGCCCGGTTGAAAGACGCCCGGCGCCAACCCGAGATCGCGGGCCCGCACGCGAGCCTGGGCGGCCGCGTCGTCAGCGAGTCCGATCAGTAGCGCCACCACCATCACACCTGAGGAACGGCGGTGAGCGTTCCGCCGCGTGTTGACGACCGCCCCAATGGTCGCGCCGACAAGAAAGAACACCAGCATCGACCAGAGCCCCAGGAAGCCACGCGCATGATCGCTCGCCGCCCATTCCGCAGGGGGGAAGAGCCCCGCGGCCGTTGCGATCACGGCGGCAAGCGTGTGCGCGATCAATCCGCCCCAGAACGCCCCTCGCACCCCGGCGCTGCGATGCCGCCATTGGTGACCCGCCCACAACAGGAAGGCGGGCACGGCGAAGAGACCGACGAGCAGTGCCAGGCGCCCCATCACCGACGCCACCGCGGCCGCAGCCAGAGCCAGTAACCCGTCACGAGCAGCACCGTCAGGGCGACAGCGCCGGCATCGCTCAGCAGCACGCCGCGCGAACCGAAGATCTCCCCCGAATGCAGTTTCTCGAGAAAGACATCTCCCCGCGCTCCGACGTGAAGCACGCGTCCATCGGCCAGGTTCAGCGTGACCTCGGTGGAAGACGGATCGCGAAGCCGAATCTTGACGAGGCCATCCCGGGGGCGCACGTCCATGCGATCGATCCCCTCCTCCGCCGTCCTGGTATCCCGAACATGGGCCAGGGCACGCGCGCCGAGATCGTGGAGCGCCAGCGCGGAGTCGATCGCGCTCACAGGCACGTTGTCGACCTCGGGCATCAGCCCGAGCCCTCTCTTATGATTCAGGAGAATGCCAGTGACCGAAATGACGAGTAGTACGACCGTGAAGAGGACCCCCACCCAGAGGTGCGAATAGAATGCGACCCGTGGCAGCCACCGGTCCCGGCGAGCCCCTGTGGCACGACGCTCTACTCCCTCCCGACGCTCGCCGGCGAGGGGGATTTCGACTTCCGTTTTCTCCACTGCACCGGCTCTCGAAGGTCATTGACTGGGATCCCCTCAGCGTTACGTCGGACCGCGCGTGATCGCTGTTTCCACCGAGCAGGGGAAATGTGCCTGAGTTGAACGTCCTGCGCGACCTGCTCGTGCTGTTCGGGCTTGGCGTTGCGGTCGTCGTGCTGTTTCACCGCGCGAAGATCCCGCCCATCGTCGGCTTCCTCATCACGGGTGTGCTCTGTGGCCCCTACGGTTTCGGGCTGATCCGGGGCGTGCACCAGGTCGAGGCGCTGGCCGAGATCGGCGTCGTCCTGCTGCTGTTCACGGTCGGGATCGAATTCTCGATTCAGCAGTTGATGCGAATCCGGAGATTCCTCTTCCTCGGTGGCGGGCTGCAGGTCGCGCTCACGTTGACGCTCACCATGCTCCTGTCGCGCCTCGCGGGGCTCGCCTGGCCGGTCGCGACCTTCCTCGGCATGCTCGTGGCGCTGAGCAGCACGGCGATCGTGCTTCGATTGTTCGGAGACCGCGGAGAGATGGCCACCATTTCCGCGCGCGGTGCCCTCGCCATCCTGATCTTCCAGGACCTTTGCATCGTACCGCTCGTCCTCCTCACCCCGTACCTCGGCGGAACGGGCGGAGAGCCGATCACGCTCCTCTGGGTTGCGCTGAAGGCAATGCTCTTTCTCTCGGCAGCCGTCGTGGCTGCACGCTTCGTGGTTCCGCGACTCCTGGAGATCGTGGTCAATACACGAAAGCGTGAGGTCTTTCTCCTGACGATCGTCCTGCTCTGCCTCGGCACCGCATGGGCCTCCTCACACATCGGGCTCTCCCTCGCGCTCGGGGCATTCATTGCGGGACTCGTGATCTCGGAATCGCCATACAGTCATCAGGCGCTCGGCGAGATGCTGCCGCTCCGGGAGGTGTTCAACAGCCTTTTCTTCGTGTCGATGGGAATGCTGTTCGACGTGCGAACGCTGCTCGCCTTTCCGATGCTGATCGTCGGAGCGCTCATCGCGACCATCGTCGTCAAGACGGCGGTGACCATGGGAGTGGCGTGGGTGATGGGCCATTCACTGCGTACTGCCGTCGTCCTCGCGCTGTCCATCGCGCAGATTGGCGAGTTCTCCTTCGTTCTCTCGAAGGTCGGGCTCGAGGCGAACCTGCTCGACACAGGACTCTACCAGCTCTTTCTCGCCGTCGCCGTCGGCACGATGGCGCTCACTCCCGCCATGCACGCAGTGGCCCCGGCGGTGGCGCGCGCGCTCGAGCGACACATGCCGCGGCGCTTCTCGGCGGGCCGAACGATGCCCGGGCTCGAGGCGATCACCGTTCCGCACGCCGAGGATCACGTGGTGATCATCGGCTACGGCCTGAACGGACGAAATCTCTCGCGGGTCCTCGACCGCAACCGGATTCCCTACGTCGCCGTCGAGATGAATCCGGATACCGTTCGCAACGAACGCGATCGCGGGATTTCAGTGATCTTCGGCGATGCCAGCCGCCCGGAGATTCTCGAGCATGCGGGGATCACGAAGGCGCGGGTGGTGGTCATCGCCATCTCGGACCTCGCGGCCACCGCAGCCACGGTGGCGACCATTCGTCAGCTCAACGCGCTCGTCCACATCATTGCCCGCACCCGCTACACGCTCGAGATGGACTCACTCTTCGGCCTGGGCTCCGATGAAGTGGTCACCGAGGAGTATGAGACATCGATCGAGATCTTCGCCCGGGTGCTGCGCCGGTACTTCGTGCCGCGCGAAGAGATCGACCGCAGCGTGAAGGAGATCCGGCAGAGCGGGTACGAGGCATTCCGGTCCATTTCGCGCGAGCCGACTTCGGCGATCGGAATCGAGCGGTTTCTGTCGAACATATCGCTCGAGGTCTACCGGGCCGATGAAGGGTGCGCCGTCGCCGGCCAGACGCTTCTCGCGTCGAACGTCAGGGGGGCGAGCGGTGCGACGGTCGTGGCCATTCAGCGCACAGCCGGGGGCACCATGCTCGTGAATCCTCAGGGGAAGGACGTCATCGAGCCGGGGGACGCAGTACTCCTCCTCGGCGAGCCCGCACAGATTCTCGCTGCCGGGGGCCTCTTCCGGAATCGGGCGCGGCCGACTCCGCCCTGAATACCGCAACCCCGGCCGGCACCGCCTTCCCGTCGGCGCGGCGGCGGGCGAGTATTGGCTCGTGACCCTGATCCCTGTGTACGGCCACGACGCACTCCGGTCCCGTTTGCGAGCCGCAGCAGGCCGCGGCGCCTTGGGTGCGAGCATTCTGCTTCACGGCCCCCAAGGTGTGGGCAAGCAGCGGCTCGCACTCTGGCTCGCGCAGCTCCTGCTCTGCCCACAGCCCTCGGCGCCATGCGGGCGCTGTCAAACGTGCCGCTACTCGGGATCGCTCACTCACCCGGACCTTCATTGGATTTTTCCGCGCCCCAGACCGCGGGATGCGGATCCGTCCGCCGACGAGATTGCGGCCGACTACGGCAGCGCAATCGCCGAGCGCATGGCGACCGGGGGCCTGTACGCGCCCCCTTCCGGATCAGACGCGATCTTCGTGGCGACGGTTCGCGCGATGCTGCGCAGCGCCGCGCTCGCCCCCTCGCTGGCGAGGCGAAAGGTTTTCGTATTCGGGGACGCCGAGCGAATGGTGCCGCAGGAAGGCGCCGAAGCCGCCGCGAACGCCTTCCTCAAGTTGCTTGAGGAGCCCCCGGCCGACACGACCATCATCCTCACGTCGAGCGTGCCAGGCTCCCTCCTCCCCACCATCCGGTCGCGTGTCGTTTCGGTTCGCGTCCCCTCTCTGCCGGACGACGCGGTCCGTGAGTTCGTCGAGGATGAACGCGTGCGGGCATGGGTCGCGGATGCCGGCTTGCCTGCGGACGCCCCTGCGCTCGTGCGGATGGCCGGCGGGGCACCAGGCTCACTCCTCGGACGGTCCGACAGTGCCGGGTCGCACGCAAGGGCGCGAAAGATCCTCGACGCCGCCCTCTCGAAGGCCGGCCGGGCCGACCAATTCGCGCTCGCCCTTTCCGCCGGTGCCGCGAAGGCTCGCGCGGGCTTCACCCAAACTCTCGACGCGCTTACCGAGCTGCTTCACGAGCGAGCGCGTCACGCAATCGCGGGGAACAGGGTGCGCGAGGCCGCCAGTGCCGCTACTGCCACGGACGCCGTAGACAGGGCGCGAATCCTCGCATATGGAAACGTGAACCCCCAACTCATTACCGCAGCCCTCGTCGGCGAGCTCGAGGAGGAACTGAATGGGTGAGTTGACTCATGTGGGTCCCGGTGGCGAGGCCCGCATGGTGGATGTCGGGGAGAAGGATCCCACCCCCCGGCGCGCCCGGGCTTCGGGCTATATTCGGATGCAGTCCGGAACTCTCGCCCTCATCGAGGGGAATCAACTGGAGAAGGGCGACGTGGTGTCGGTCGCTCGGGTTGCTGGAGTGATGGCCGCGAAAAAGACGGCGGACCTGATTCCGCTGTGTCACCCGCTCCCGCTGACCGATATCCAGATCGATGTGGCCGTCGACCGCGACCTCCCCGGCCTAAGGGTGTCGGCGGAGACCGCGACCATTGGACGGACGGGGGTCGAGATGGAAGCGATAGTGGCCGTAATGGTGACCCTGGTCACGGTATATGACATGGGAAAGGCGCACGATAGGGGGATGGTTATTTCAGAAATTCGGCTCGAGCACAAGAGCGGAGGGAAGTCAGGGTCCTGGACGCGTGGTTGATGGCATGGGCGTTGCCCTTATAGCAGGCGCGGCTGAGCGATCCTCCGGCTCAAGCTCGTGCAACTCATTACGCTGACTATACTTATGCGAAACCTTCGTGGTACGTACGTACACCGTGGGGATGGCGAGCGTAGGCTGCGGCGGCTGAAGCACGCGCTGCTGATGGTCGCGACTTTCGCAGCCGCGACGCTGCTCGCCGAGAGCCCTGAGCCACAGCTCGCCATGGCGAGTACGCCGGGATTCTCCTTCTCTCTCGGGGACGACTCGCGCCGCCTGAAGACCGACCTCATGAACGCCAAGGGCGAGCTCGACCTGGCGAACGCTCAGCTCGATCGCATGCACCGGCTCTTTTCCTACTCCAGCCGGTACGGTATCGGTGCGGATCTCACCGCTACCATATATGAAACAGCCCTGGCAGAGGGGATCGACCCCGAGCTCGCATTCCGGCTGGTCGAAGTCGAAAGCGAGTTCAACCCGAAGGCCGTCAGTCCTGTTGGTGCCGTGGGTCTGGTCCAGTTGATGCTCCCGACGGCGAAGTATTTCGACAAGACCGTGACACGGGAGAAGCTGTTCGACCCGCAGACGAACCTGCGAATCGGCTTTCGGTACCTCCGCGGGCTCATGAAGAGCTACAAGGGCGATCTCAAGCTGGCTCTGCTCGTGTACAACCGAGGCCCGGTGGCTGTGGAGCATGCACTGGCGACCGGCGTCGACCCCGCCAACGGGTATGATCGTGTGATTCTGAAGGGCTACGAGGGCAACGGTCTCGTAGAGTAATTCGCCGGGGGGCGAATGAGTACGAAAAGGCGGGGCGCTGAGGCGCCCCGCCTTTTCGTTTGGGCTGCGGCAATATTCACTCGTCGTGCAGGGCCGCCTTACTGCTGAACTGCGATGCTCCGAAGCCGTCCATATGCCGTTCAGCGCCGCCCGCTGCCCGTCGTTCCCCGGATCGACCGGTTACCTGACCCTCAGGGACTGACCGGCGAAGATGGAATCCTTCCGCAGCCGATTGAGGCGCTTCAGCGTCGAGACGCTGGTCCGGTACCTCTTCGCGATGCCACTGAGAGTCTCCCCTTTCCGTACGATGTGTCGAACCGAGCTCGAGCCGTAGATCTCGATCGCAGGGTCCGGCAGGTCTCGCGCGGCACGGAGCACGTCGGCGCTGGGGACGAGGATCGTGGTCCCGGACGACAGGGCCCCCTTCCGTCGACCGTCACCCGGGTTGTACCACGCAAGTTGCTTCGAGAGCACCCCAACCCGACGGGCCACGCCGACGAACGTCTCGCCCTTCTTCGATTTCACACGGCTGTACGGAATCCGATCGGTCGCGGGAAGTTTCGCGAGCAGTTCGGCAAACGAGTCGCCGCGACCGAGCGGCACGTTTACGTAGAGCGAATCCTTCGGGGGAGTCACGCCTCGCAGAATGTGTGTGTTGAGCTCGGCAACATCACTCAGCTCCGACCCCGTTGCCCTCGCCACGGCGGCCAGGGGGATCGAGGGGCCAACCCGCACGGAGTCGTACTCGAAGGGGGGCAGGCGCCTGAGCGTCAGGCCATACCGCGACGGATTCTTGCCGATCAGCGCAGCGGCGATCAGCTGAGGCACGTAGTCCCTGGTTTCCTTTCTCAGGTAATCATGCTCGGCCAGCGCGAAGAACACGTCTTCGCCGGAGGTGCCCTCGAGCTCGTCGGCATACCGCGTGAGCCCGCGGGAGACTCGTCCCGAGCCTCCGTTGTAGGCCGCCGCGGCGAGGTACAGGGACCCAAACTGGTCCTTGAGCCAGCTCAGGTGTCGGACTGCCGCGGCGGTCGATCGTGTTGGATGGCGACGCTCGTCGACCCACCAATCGACCCGGAGCCCGGCGCCCTTGGCCGTGGCGGTCATGAACTGCCAGATCCCGACTGCAGCTGCCCGCGAATATGCGTCCGGAGAGTACCCGCTTTCGACCAGGGCGAGGTAGTACATGTCCTCCGGAAGCCCGGCTGCCTTGAGCTTGGCCCGGATCATCGGCTCGTAGCGCGAGCCGCGCTCGAGGCGGTCAACGATGCGGGTCTTTGCCTCGGAGCTGAACATGGTGACGTAGTGCTCGACGCGGGCATGCGTTTCGTAGGAGCGCACATCGAGGTCCCACGTGAGCTCGGGCTCGTCGGCGGCGGTGCTGTCCGGAGGGATGCCGAGGGAGTCGCCGAACACGGCGACGGCCTGCTTCGCCACGTCCGCGGGACTGACTTCCACGGTGTCTCTGGGGGGCTCGACCTGTGGCTGCACGAGCGGAGCGGGCGGCGCGGGCTGCGGCGCCGGGGTGCTCTGCGTGGTCGGGGCGATGGCCCTGGCGCAGGCGGCCAGCAGCAACAGCGGCGCTACACGAAAAACAGCGTGCGTGAACCTCAACTTCAACTCCTTCATCTCGGTCGATGCCATGGGCCGGCCACTGGGACGCCGGTACCGGGAAAGCAAACGCCGCCGGCTCTCGCCGTCGGCGGGTTCAACTCGACGCGACCGGTGACCTACACCGTGCGCGGTAACAGGGTCCGCATCATCGGGTCGCGATGAAATTCCCGAGGACGCGGTTGGTGGCGTTCAATACGGCGACGACGGAGCCGCGGACCGCATCCTCCTCGGCGAGATAGCAGCCTAGCAGACGACGGGGCCCATCCCCACGCTTCACGCCAACGGACACGATCACGATGTTCGCGTCGAATGCACGCAGCGCCTTGATGCCGACAAGCTCGAACTGCACCGCATGATCGGTGAATCGTTCGAGCGCATGGAGGGCGGCTTCGGCGGCGATACGAAGATCGCCGAGGGGGCTGGACTGTCCTTCGGCGCGACCAACCACGCGGACTCCGTCGATCCAGTCCAGTTCCACTTCGACGGTACACCGGCCGGAGGGGGTGCGGTCAAAGCGAAAATTCGTGAACCGCAGGCGTTCCCGCTTGAGCTGGGCCTGTGTCACGAGCTGAGCGGAGAGCGGCGCGCTCGACGGGCTCTGGGGTAGCATGCGCGGGAACCTCGAGGGATTTGGGGGGCGACGGTCACGCGCCGCAGCGCCTCTACCTGTAGTACGACCGAACGCCCCGAAAGCAACAGCCATTTCGTACGGGCCGCGGGGGGGTTCGCGTGCGTTCGGCGCTGCGTTGGTGCGAACGACGACGGTCGTTCCCGCGTAGTGCAGCAGGTCGATAGCTTGTCATCGACGAGTGCGAACCACCGCCGTTCATGTCAACCGATCCTGGAGGATCGATGCGCGTCATTTACGGTCTTCTATTCCTCGCGGCAGCCGCCGCATGCAACAAGGCGACAACCGAAGCCGACGATCCACTGACCGGCTCCGTCATCGCCGATGCGTCCACCTTTCAGCCTGGCAACGTCGTAATCCAGGAGGGAGGCACGGTCGAGTTCACGTTCGGGAGCACGGCGCACGAAGTCATCTTCACCGAACAGCCGGGACGTCCCGTGAACATCGAGCCCGCCGTCGATAACAGGATTGAGAAGCGCACATTCGCTACGGCCGGCACGTACAGCTACAAGTGTTCGCTGACCAACCACGGGGTTATGGAGGGAACCGTCACCGTGCGCCCGTCGACGCCGCCGGCTCTGGCTCCCTGAAGCTGGGCCCAGTGGCCACAGGGCTGGCACAGCTGTCCCCTGCCTGAGACGGCCGAGAACTCCAGCCAACCGCCTTCGAGGCGTTGCGTTTCGTGACAGCAGCGCGCGGGCTCCCGCTATCGTGACACCAGTGTGAAGTGGTGCGTCTGATTCACAGCGCGTCACACCGCTGCGTTCGGGCCCGGCCCGCCACTTTTTCGGCGCAGGCATGCACCACGACATTCTCTTCCAGATCGCGATCGCCATCGTCACGGCGACTGTTTTCGCGATCGTCGCAAAGTGGGCGCGCCAACCGCTGATCCTCGGCTACATCTGCGCGGGCATCCTCATCGGGCCCACCGAGGGCCTCGGGTGGATCTCGACGCAGGATATCGAGCCGATCTCCGAGCTCGGGCTGATCCTCCTGCTCTTCATGATCGGGCTCGAGATCGACCTCAAGAAGCTTCGCGAGGCGGGGTCCGCTGTCGTCGG
>JANOCW010000553.1:0-17185 GCA_031412375.1 Gemmatimonadaceae bacterium
CGATGCGATCGCGACGCTGGTGAGTCGGCTGCGCCGCAACCCGCGTGATCCGATGGCGCTGGCGGGGCTGCCCGGACTCCCATCGACCCTGCCGGCGATCGACGCCGATTGGCGAGCCTGGCTGGCGACGACCCGCTCGCCCTGATGCACGACGGGGCGCGGAGCACCCGCTCCGCGCCCCGCCGTCCCCAACCGCCGCGTCATCGCTACGCCTGCGTATCGGCGTATGCGTCCGTCGGCGGGCACGAGCAGACGAGGTTCCGATCCCCGTAGGCGCTCTCGATCCGCCCGACCGTCGGCCAGAACTTTCGCTCGTGGATCCACGGAATCGGGAACGCCGCCCGTTCGCGTGAATAGGCGTGATCCCAGCTATCCGAAACGACGCTGGCGAGCGTGTGCGGGGCATGCTTCAGCGGATTGTCATCCCGATCGAGCGTTCCACGTTCGATCTCGCGCGTTTCCTCGCGGATCGCGATCATCGCCTCGATGAATCGGTCGAGCTCCTCCTTCGACTCACTTTCCGTTGGCTCCACCATCAGCGTACCGGCCACCGGGAACGACACTGTCGGCGCATGAAAGCCATAGTCCATCAACCGCTTGGCGATATCCTCGACCTCGACCCCTGCCGACGCCTTGAGTGGTCGAGTGTCGAGGATGCACTCGTGCGCAACACGACCGTGAGATCCCTTGTACAGCACCTCATAGTGGCCCTCGAGCCGCTTCGCGATGTAGTTCGCATTGAGGATCGCGATCTTGGTCGCGAGGGTCAGCCCTGCGCCACCCATCATCTTGATGTACATGTACGAGATGGGGAGAATGCTCGCGCTGCCCCAGGGCGCCGCCGAGACAGCGCCGACACCCTGGTCGCCTCCACCGACGCGCACGACCGGGTGACTGGGCAGGAAGGGCACGAGGTGCTTCGCGACGCCGATCGGCCCCATGCCCGGCCCACCACCGCCGTGCGGGATGCAGAAGGTCTTGTGCAGGTTGAGATGGCAGACATCCGCGCCGATGTCGCCCGGCCGGCAGACGCCGACCATCGCGTTCATGTTCGCCCCATCCATGTAGACCTGCCCGCCGTTCGCATGGATGATCTCGCAGACCTCGCGGATCCCTTCCTCGAACACACCGTGGGTGGACGGATAGGTGACCATCAGCGCGGCGAGATCGGACTTGTGCTGCTCGGCCTTCGAGCGCAGGTCATCGAGGTCGATGTTGCCACGGGCATCCGTCTTCGTGACGACGACCTTCATTCCGGCCATGATGGCGCTCGCCGGATTGGTCCCATGCGCGGACTGCGGTGTCAGGCAGACGTTGCGATGGCTCTGCCCACGCGAGGCGTGGTACCGGCTGATCACGAGGAGGCCAGCGTACTCGCCCTGCGATCCGGCGTTCGGCTGCAGCGACACGCCGGCGAATCCCGTCACCTCGCCGAGATCGCGCTCCAGATCCTCGAACATCGCCCGGTAGCCTCCCGTCTGCTCACCTGGCGCGAAGGGATGCAGGGCTCCGAACTCCGGCCACGTGACCGGGAACATCTCCGCGGTCGCATTGAGCTTCATCGTGCAGGAGCCGAGCGGAATCATCGAATGCGTGAGCGAGAGGTCGCGCGATTCGAGGCGCCGCATGTAGCGCAGCATCTCCGTCTCGGAGTGGTGCGTCGAGAAGACGGGGTGAGTCATGAACGCCGTCGTCCGGGCCATCGGGCCCCCGATCCGCGAATCCACCGTCTCGGCGACGTCATTGTACCCGAAGCCGGCCTCGTTGCCACCATTGAACGCGGCCCACAGGTCGGTGACATCCTGTGCGGTCGCGGTCTCACCGAGCGAGAGGCCGATGGTCGTGTTGGCGATGACGCGTACGTTGATTCGACGCTTCGCCGCCGCGGATACGACCTGCTTCGCATTCCCGCTCGCGAGCTCGACGCGCACCGTGTCGAAGAACACGTCGTGCTCGACGCGATGGCCAAGGCGTTCCAATCCGGCGGCGAGTACCACGGCCCGCTCGTGGATGCGCTCGGCGATCCGCTTGAGACCGCGCGGCCCGTGCCACACGGCGTACATCGACGCCATGACGGCGAGCAGCACCTGGGCTGTGCAGACGTTGCTCGTCGCCTTCTCGCGACGGATGTGCTGCTCGCGGGTCTGGAGCGCCATGCGCAGCGCGGGCTTCCCGTGCGCGTCGCGCGACACGCCGATGATACGACCCGGCATGGTGCGCTTGTACTGGTCGCGCGTGGCGAAGAACGCGGCGTGTGGTCCACCGAAGCCCATGGGCACGCCGAAGCGCTGCGCGCTCCCCACGGCGATGTCGGCGCCCCATTCGCCCGGAGGCGCGAGGAGGGTCAGCGCCAGGAGGTCAGTCGCCACCGTGACCAGCGCGCCCACCGCGTGCGCCTGCTCGCACACCGCGCGATAGTCATGCACGGCCCCGTCGGTCGCCGGGTACTGGATCAGGGCGCCGAATACTTCGGGGGCGAACGTGAAGCTTCGATGGTCACCGACGACGACGGTGATGCCGCGGGCCCTCGCGCGGGTCTGCACGACGTCGATCGTCTGGGGATGGCAGAGCTCGGAGACGAAGTACACCTCCTTGCCCGGCTTCCCGACGGTCCCGTAGGTCATCGCCATCGCTTCGGCGGCCGCGGTTCCCTCATCGAGGAGCGACGCGTTCGCGATCTCGAGCCCGGTGAGGTCGATCACGGCTGTCTGGTAGTTCAGCAGCGCCTCGAGCCGACCCTGTGCGATCTCCGCCTGGTACGGCGTGTAGGCCGTGTACCAGCCCGGGTTCTCGAGGATGTTCCGTTGGATTACCGGCGGCGTGATCGTGTCGTAGTACCCCATGCCGATGAACGACCGGAATATCTGGTTCTTCGCCGCCATCTCCCGCAGCGCGACGAGCGCCTCGTGCTCCCCCATCGGCTCCCCGGTGTCGAGCGGCCGGCGAAAGCGGATTGCCGGCGGAATCGTCGCATCGATGAGCTCGTCGAGCGTCGCGTGACCGAGCGTCGCGAGCATCTCCCGCACATCCTGTTCGCCGGGCCCGATGTGGCGCGGGATGAAGCCATCATCCATCATCTGCACTTCCTGAATCGTCGTCGTCATGATTGCCTCGGAGCGGAAACAGGTCGCTCCCGAAAGTCGCTCAGGGCCGAAGCCAGGTGAAACAACCCAATGCGTGCGCGCCCCGAACATCGCTCTCCCGCATCGCGTGCAGCTCCCCGGGCGGCTGCCTAGCAATCTAGATCATGGAGCAAGTGGGCACACCGCGATCCACACCCGCCCGCTGGCGCCTGCTCATCACGCCCCCGGCCGACGGCTCGTGGAACATGGCGGGCGACCAGGCGCTGCTCGACCGGGCGCAGACGAGCGGCGAATGCGTCGTGCGGCTGTATGAGTGGTCGCACCCCACCCTGACCCTGGGCCGGAATCAGCCTGCCCGCGCGCATTACGACCGCGACCGCGCCCGCGCGCAGGGCGTGGACATCGTTCGCCGGCCAACTGGCGGTCGCGCGATTCTTCATCACCGGGAGCTGACCTACAGCGTCACCGGCCCATCGGCGCTGCTCGGAACGCTGCGTGAATCGTACGCGCGCATCAATCGACTCCTCCTGACCGCGCTCCACGTCCTCGGCGTCGATGCCACCGTCGCAACCCGGCGGGGCAGAGCCCCGGCCCCGGGTCTCACCCCGTGCTTCGACGCCCCGGGCGAGGGGGAACTGGTCGCAGGGTCGCGAAAGCTCGTCGGAAGCGCTCAGTGGCGCGAAGGCGATGCCCTACTCCAGCACGGGGCGATCCTCGTCGAGGATGACCAGGCGATCGCCAGCGCGCTACTTCGTGTTCCGGGGCCGACACCGCCACCCGCGGCGTCGCTTCGTGCCCTTCTCGGGCATCCTCCGACGGTGGCGGACCTTGCCGCGGCGATTCAGCGCGCTATCGTGACTCTGGAGGACCCGGACGCGTCTCCGCTTGTGATGGATGCCGCGCTCCACCGCAGGATCGCGGGTGCGCGTACACATTTCCTCGACGAGCATTGGACGTGGCGGCGGTGATGCGCCACAGCCGACCTCCGAACTGCACCAACCCCTCCCGGCCCATGCGTATCTCCCTGGCTTCCGCCGCGCTCGCCCTTCTCTCGCTGGGCTGTGCGGACCGTGATTCGACAACTGACGGTGACGCTCCCACTGGCGGCACCCTCGTCATCGCGAGTGCCGCGGATGCGGGGACCCTGCTCCCACCGCTCATCGATGATGTCTCCGGCAAGCAGGTCGCCGACCAGATCTTCGACCGCCTTGCCGAGATCGGCGACGAGATCAACACGATCGGCGACCGCGGATTCACCCCGCGCCTGGCGCAGCGATGGGAGTGGGCGGCGGACTCGCTGTCGATCGCCTTCCATCTCGATCCGGATGCACGCTGGCATGACGGACGCCCCGTGCGCGCAAGCGATGTGCGCTTCTCGCATGCCGTCTACCGTGACCCCGCCGTCGCGTCGCCCCACGCCGAAGTGATCACCAACGTCGATTCGATTTCGGTGCGCGACTCGCTGACCGCGGTCGTCTGGTTTGCGCGGCGGGCGCCGGAGCAGTTTTTCGAGGCCACCCACCAGCTCCTGATCATCCCCGAGCACCTCCTGCGCGACATTGCGCGCAAGGACCTCGCGACGTCGGCATTCGCGCGGAATCCCGTCGGTTCCGGACGCTTCCGCTTCGTGCGCTGGACGCCGGGCGCGACGATCGAGATCATCGCCGACACCACCAACTATCGAGGCCGCGCGCGGCTGGACCGCGTGATCTGGAGTTTCGCCCCCGACCCGACGGCCGCGGCGACGAAGGTCTTCGCCGGGGAGGCCGATTACTTCGAGGCGCTGCGCCGCGAGCAGATCCCGGAAGTCGCCAAGAATCCGCTGCTGCGCACCCTTCGATATCCGCAGCTCGCCTACACCTTCGTCGGATTCAATACACGGAACCCCCTGTTCGCGAATCGCGAGCTGCGCCGCGCCCTCGTCATGGCGGTCGACCGCCAGAAGCTCGTGCGCAGCGTCTTCGATTCGCTCACGTCAGTCGCAACGGGACCGTTCATCCGCGCCGCAGCTCCGGCAATACCACCGATTCCGCAGATCCCTTTCGACACGGTTCGCGCCGGCACGACCCTCGACTCGCTCGGCTGGCGTGATTCCAACGCCGACGGCATTCGGGATCGCGCGGGGCGCCCCCTGACCTTCACACTCCTCGTCCCGGGGACGAGCGCCTTCCGCATTCGCATGGCCGTGCTGCTCCAGGAGGAGCTGCGTCGGGCCGGCGTCGACATGAAGGTCGAGCAGCTGGACATCAACATGATGGCCGACCGCCAGAACGCCCGTCGCTTCGACGCGATCTTCGGTGGCTGGAACCTCGATCCGAGCCCGAGTGGCATCAGGCAGACCTTCACCACCGTTGCGACGAAGCCGGGCGGCTTCAACTACACCCACTACTCGAATCCGGTGTTCGATGCGCTCGTCGACAGCGCAGCGAACACGATGAATCCGGAGCAGTCCCGCGGATACTACGAGCGCGCCTACGGGATCATCGTACAGGACGCCCCGGTGATGTTCATGTACGAATTCCAGGGACTGGCCGTCGCGCACCGCCGGCTGAACATCACCGGCGGTCGGCCCGAAGCGTGGTGGGCAGGGATCGGCGACTGGTCCATTGCCGCGGACCAGCGCATCGAGCGCGACCAGATCGGCCTTCGCGTCGCGCCGAAATAGACGGTGGGGGCATACATTGCCCGGCGGCTGACACAAGGCCTGGCGGTGATCGCACTCGTGGTCACCGCCACGTTCGTTCTGATCCGGCTCGCGCCGGGTGATCCCTTCGCCGCCACGCTCGACTCTCCCACCGTGTCGGCGGAGACCCGGGCGCTATGGTTCGCGCAATATGGCTTCGACCGGCCCGTCCCCGTGCAGTATGCACGCTACCTCGCGACGATCGTCCAGGGAGACTTCGGCTACTCCACATCGCAGCGCCGCCCGGTCGGCGAAGTCCTTGCCGACGCGCTGCCCAACACCCTGCTCCTCATGCTCGTCGCCGTCGTCCTGAGCTTCGCGCTCGGCATTGCGATGGGCGTGTTTCAGGCCGTTCGACGGGGAACCACCGCCGATCGCGTGCTAGGCAGCGTGACGCTCTTCTTCTATTCGATGCCGGACTTCTGGCTCGCGCTGATGATGATGCTGACCTTCGCCTACTGGATTCCGCTGTTCCCCGTGACCGGAATGGTGGACGCGGTGATGTATCCGTACTGGCCATTCTGGCGGCAGATGCTCGACCGCCTGCACCACCTCGTCCTTCCCGCGCTGACACTGACGCTGCTCACCGCCGCCGTGATCGCGCGCTACCAGCGAGCCGCAATGCTCGACGTGATCCATGATGAGTATGTGCGGACGGCCCGGGCCAAGGGGCTTGCCGAGCGTGCGATCGTCCACCGCCATGCGCTCCGCAATGCGCTCCTTCCCGTGATCACTCTCTTCGGTCTCGCCTTTCCCGCCCTGCTCGGCGGCGCGGTCTTCGTCGAGCGGATCTTTTCCTGGCCGGGCATGGGCTTTCTCGCCTTCAACGCGATCATGACGCGCGATTATCACCTCGTGACCGGCTCGGTGATCGTCGGCGGTACCATGGTGGTCGTGGGCAGTCTCCTGGCGGATGTCCTCTACGCCGCGGCCGACCCGCGCCTCAGGCGCGCCTGATGCGTGGATCGTGGGGGGCGTGGATGGTGGCCGCCGCAATCGTGGCCCTCGTGACATTTCCACTGCTTCGGCCGCCGCGCATTCGCGACGAGTCGGCCGGACCCTGGCGCATGATCACGCGCCGCTTCCGCCAGAACCGCAGCGCATGCACGGCGCTCGGAATCGTGTTGACGCTCTACATCATCGCCGCACTCGCGCCCGCGCTGGCACCCTATCCGCCGAATGCGCAACCGGACCCGATTGCCATGCAGGTGCTCGCGCCCTCGGTGGCGCACCTGATGGGGACCGATCTCGCGAGCCGCGATGTCTTCAGCCGTGTCCTGCACGGGGCACGCGTGTCGCTCGCCATCGGTCTGCTCGCGGTACTGCTGTCGATCACCGTCGGCACGATCTACGGCGCGGTGGCAGGCTTCATCGGCGGGAAGACGGATGCGGTGATGATGCGCATCATCGATGCGTTCCTCTCCATTCCGCGCATCCTGCTGCTGATCATGGTCACGGCACTCTGGGGACAGCTCTCCATCCTGCTCCTCGTCCTGCTCATCGGCATGACCGGCTGGTTCGGCGTGAGTCGCGTCGTTCGTGCCGAGGTGATGGCCGTCTCGGCGCGCGATTTCGTCATCTCGGCCCGTTCGCTCGGCGCGAGCCGGCTCCGCGTGCTGTCGCGCCACGTGCTCCCCAACGTCCTGTCACCGGTGATCGTCGCGGCGACCCTCGGTATCGGCAACGTGATCATCCTGGAAACCGGGCTGTCCTTCCTCGGCCTCGGCGTGCAGCCCCCACAGCCGAGTTGGGGCAGCATTATCCAGGATGGTGCGCAGCAGGTGTCTGCCAACTGGTGGATCTCCGTCTTTCCCGGACTCGCGATCGTGACCACGGTGATGGCGTTCAACGCCGTCGGCGAAGGCCTCCGTGATGCGATCGATCCGCGCTGACCCGTGCTTGAGCTTCTCCGCGCGGATCGTCAGCTTTCGCGCATCATGGTAAGCTGGTGACCGTTCCTCTCCTCTCCGTTCGCGACCTCCGCACCTACTTTTACACGTCGGCGGGCGTCGCGCGCGCGGTGGACGGCGTCTCCTTCGACATCGCGCGTGGCGAGACGCTCGGCCTGGTCGGCGAGTCGGGGTGCGGCAAGTCGGTCACCGGATTCTCGATCCTCAGGCTGATCCAGCCTCCCGGGCGTATCGAGGCCGGAAGCAGGATCTCGCTCGACGGCGAGGACCTGCTCGCGCTCAGCGAGGATCGCATCCGGAGGATTCGCGGCAATCGGGTGAGCCTGATCTTCCAGGAGCCGATGACTGCGCTCAATCCCGTCTTCACCGTCGGCGACCAGATCGCCGAGGTCGCGCGCATCCACGCGGGCGCCTCGCGCCGCGATGCGTGGGCGAAGGCGATCGAGATGCTCACGCTCGTCGGCATTCCCGATCCCGCGGACCGCGCCCGCGAGTATCCGCACCAGCTTTCCGGCGGCATGCGACAACGCGTCCTGATCGCGATGGCGCTCGTGATGAACCCGGCGCTCATCATCGCCGACGAGCCGACGACTGCGCTCGACGTCACGATCCAGGCGCAGATTCTCGAGCTCCTCACCGACCTCCAGCAGCGCCTTGGTGCGTCGATCCTCATGATCACCCATGATCTCGGCGTCATCGCCGAGGTGGCATCGCGGGTGGTCGTCATGTATGCAGGCGAGGTCGTGGAGGAGGCGCCGGTTCGCGAGCTGTTTGCCTCTGCGCACCATCCGTATACCGAAGGACTGCTCACGGCGATGCCGCGCGTCGGACGTGCGCGCGACCGGCTGACCGTCATTCCGGGAACGGTTCCCCCGCCCACGGCGTGGCCGGCGGGCTGCCGGTTCAGGGACCGCTGCCCGTACGCCTGGGAGCGATGCACGTCGGAACACCCGCCCTTGTATGATGTCGGCGTGGGCCATACATCGCGCTGTCATCTGGCCGTCGAGCCCGAGCGACGCGCGCATCCGCACCCTCCGCTCGTCGCCACGGAGGTCGGCGCGTGAGCGGGAACGACGCGCCGACCTCCGTCGGTGCGCGACCGGACGGCGTCGGCGCCCGGTCACCGCTCCTCTCGGTACGCAACCTCACGAAACACTTCCCGATCCGGCGCGGCGTCCTTCGTCGAACGGTCGGCGCGGTCCGGGCAGTCGACGGTGTTTCATTCGACGTCGCATCCGGAGAGACGCTCGCCGTCGTCGGCGAATCCGGATGCGGAAAGACCACGACCGGCCGCGCCATCCTGCGGCTCATCGAGCCCACGGCGGGGTCGGTGCACTTCGACGGGGTGGACGTCCTCTCGCTCGACCGCCGTGCGCTGCGGGCGCTCCGCCGCCAGATGCAGATCATCTTCCAGGATCCCTTTTCGTCCCTCAACCCGCGCATGTCCATCGGCGCGATCGTGCGTGAAGGGCTCGTGATTCATCGCCTCGCCGAGGGCGCGGCGGCGGACGCGCGCGTTCGTCAGCTCCTGCAGGAAGTCGGATTGCGGGCGCAGTATGCGTCGCGCTACCCGCACGAGTTCTCGGGCGGCCAGCGCCAGCGGGTCGGCATCGCCCGCGCGCTGTCGGTCGAGCCGCGATTCATCGTCTGCGACGAGCCCGTCTCCGCGCTCGACGTCTCCGTGCAGGCGCAGGTCATCAACCTGCTTCAGGATCTCCAGCGCGATCGCGGCCTCACCTACCTGTTCATCGCCCACGACCTGTCCGTGGTCGAGCACATGGCCGATCGCGTTGCGGTCATGTACCTCGGAAAGATCGTCGAGATCGCGGCGGCCACCGACCTCTATCGTGAGCCCCTGATGCCCTATACCCAGGCGCTGCTCTCCGCGGTCCCCGTCCCAGATCCGACGAGAAAGCGCTCGCGCATCGTCCTGACGGGAGACGTTCCCTCTCCGGCGACCCCGCCGCCTGGCTGCGTCTTCCATCCTCGCTGCCACCACCCGCGACGCGACGCCGCCTGCACGCGCATCATCCCTCCACTGGAGGAGAAGGCGCCGGACCATTGGGTCGCGTGCATCAAGCAGCCGCCAACGGTGATCAGCGACGACGCACAGCGCGCTGCGGGCGGCGCGAACGCTCCGGAGCGATACCTGCCGGCGAGCGCGGTGTTCTCGACCCGGTGACCGAGCCGGCCGCCCGCGAAGGGCGGCCTACGGCCAGTTGAAGATGCTCGCCGGTACGAAACGTTCGCGACTGCGCGCGACATCCTGGGGCTCTCGCCAGAACACTCGCGTCAGGTCGCTGCTGCTGAGCCGGATCTCCCACCCGGCGTATTCATCCGCCGTGACTGGCACCGCGAGGTCGAGCCGCCACAGGCGGCGGGAGCGCGCCGGAAGCGCTGCAAGGAATCCGAGGCCTACGCCATAGCGCACTGGCGTGTCGATGCCGTAGGGAACGTCACCCGCCCACATCTTCCCCGCGTCGCCGAACAGCGCCCACCCGACATCGGCCGCGCGTCCCATCGATCGCCAGGCCCAGCGCTCCTCCACTCGCACGACGCCGCGCTGGTGCCCGACGACCCGCGAATCGCCATATCCGCGCACGCCGCCCTGGGCATCACCCAGCCGGAGCTGGAACGGCGTACGGTGTCGCCACCCGCCGCTGTACTCGACCGACGTGATGAGCGTGTGTCTGGATGTGACCTTGAGATACGAGGCGGCCCGCCCACTGCCGAGGATGCCATCCCAGTGATTCTCGTCGTAGTTCTGCCGGCCTTCCCCCAGAAACTGCAATCCGATGAAGGTGTTCCGCTGCGCCCACCCCGCGTACAGGTCGGCCGCCACGAAAATGTCGTCATCGGTCGAGCCGAGCACCGAAAGGCTGCGGCCGGCCAGCACGCCGAGCTGGAACCCGCGCCGCAGGTCCTGCGGGGCCTGCAGCGCGTCGAATCCGTTCACTCGCACGAAGCGAACGTTGCGAACGCCCCAGAGCGCGTTAATGCGGGCCGTGCGATTCCCCGAGTACCGGCCCGTAAGCGCAGTCGACGTATCGGCGTACAACCCGCTGTCCGTAATGATCACCGGAAGCGCACCCGGAAGCTCGCGCTCTCTCGAGAGCGACGCACCGAAGAGGCTCAGCCGGCCCGGTTCGCCGATCCGGATGATACCGCCGATGTCGGCGTACGAACGCTGGTACTCGAGCGCGGCGGGTGGTGCCCCTTCCCGGACAAAGCTGAAGTACCCTCGACTCTCGCCCCCTGAGACGCGCCATGCGGAACGCTGGAGATCCGTGAGGAAGGGCTGACTCGCCTCCGATGACCAGTGATCGCCGAGCTGTTCTCGCGCGCCCTCGATCGTGACCTGATACGGTCTCCCAAAGAGCTGATAATCAGTGAACCGGCCGCCGAAGTTGTCGCGGTAGAACAGCCCGTCCTTCCATTCCACCGCCGCGTAGACGCCTTCACCGAGGAAGTTGCCATCGCCCACCTTGATCCGCTTCACGAACGGGGCGGAGTTCTTCGCCTGCGCGGCGCCGACGATCGAGAACTCGTCGATCGTGAACACCCCGAGCCGCACGCCACCGGCTCCGTCCGGAACGGCGAGAACGGTGGCGTCCGCGAGGAAGGGCTGCGCGCGGAGGATGCGTTCGGACTCGGCGCGCCGAATTTCGCTGCACGGCTCACCAACCTTGAGGATCAGGAAGCGCCGGATCATGTCCGGGTCGCTCGTCGCATGGAGGTTGTTGACGAAATTGAGCGCCCGCCAGCGGCGGGTGAACCCGCTGAGGTCGGGGGGCTGCGCGTCGATGGTCACTTCGCTGACGACCAGTCCATCGCACGGTCCTGGGTTCAAGACCGCCTGTGCGCCGAGCTGGCCGGTGGCGATGAGCGCAGCAGCGAAGTGAACGAGGTGCCGCAAAAGTCGCACGACCGGCTATTTCTCCATGCGGCGCTTCAGCGCCGCGAGCTTTTCGTCTGCTTCCGCCTCGGTAGCTGCCCGCCGGCGCGTGCGCGCCAGTGAATCCAGCTCCTGCTGCAGGTTTTCTGCAGCCGGGTCGGCCGCTGCCGGCGGTGGATTCTTCGGCGATGGGCCAGCGCTGTCGATCCCCGCCGCGGCGAGCTTCAGTTCCGCCGTCATTTCGTCGACTTCACCCTCCGCCATCGCGAGCTCCGCCTCCTGCACGACGAGTTTCTGCTCCAGCACCGTGACGCGCTGGGCGTGCTGGGTCTCGTACCGCTCGGCAATCGCCACGGTCTCCGCGTCGCTGATCCCCGCCGCCAGGCCCTTTCGACGGCGCACCGTCTCGAGCTCGCGGCGCTCGCCCTCGAGCCGCGAGCGCGTGGTTGCAAGCGCGGTTCGCAGGTCTGCGAGGCCTACCCGCGCCTGGACGAGGGTGTCGCGCATGTCGGAGATCATCGGGCGACGCTCGCTCGGGTGAACACCACCGGTGCGCAGGGCGCGCAATGCTTCGCGAAACTCCTCGAACATGTCAGCCGACGGCTCTGGTCATGCCGGTCACGCAGCCCGGGTTGCGCGAACCGCGCACGCACCGTCTACGACTTGCGCGGCGTTCGTGGATAGGATGCGCTGAGCACCCGCTCGACGTCTGTCGAGCGACAGGCAGGGCATGCGACCTCCGACGCGCTGCTGTGCTGCGCGATCGTCTCTGTCCTGCTGAAATGCCCCTGACAGGAATGGCACCGGTAATCATATGTGGGCATGGCGATCCTCGCGGAATGAAACTCTGCGCGTGTAGGATACCGACCGGCTCATCTCCCTCGCAACTCGAATCTCATTCATGTCCTGTCCACTCGTCGCAGTGTCGGCGACCAGCGAGATCATTCGCAGCGCCGTGCGGGCCCGGCTGAACATGGCGTATATCGCGGCGATCGAAGCCGCCGGTCTCATTCCGCTCGTCACTCCCCCACTGGCCGACCCTGTCCTCGCGGGACAGCTCCTCGACCGCGTGGACGGACTCGTGCTGACGGGTGGTGAGGATGTGGACCCGCGCCACTACGGCAATCGACGCCACCCCGCCACCGACCCCCCGCACGCAGCGCGCGACAGCTGGGAATTGGCGCTGGTCGAGGCGGCTCGCCAGCGGGCGGTGCCGATTCTGGCCATCTGTCGCGGAATGCAGCTGCTCAACGTGGCGCTGGGCGGTACACTCGTGCAGGACCTTCCCAGCGAGCGTCCCGGATCGATCAGGCATGGGCACTCGGACGCCCGTGGGCAACGCGTGCACGCTGCAGAGCTGACCGCAGGCTCCCGCCTCGCGAGTGCCGTGGGCGCCAGCGTGATCGAGGTGAATTCGTCGCACCACCAGGCAATCGACCGGATCGCTCCCGGACTGCGTGCCGTGGCACGCTCCGATGACGGCGTGATCGAGGGTGTCGAGTCCAGCCGCGACGATTGGTGGGTGCTCGGGGCCCAGTGGCACCCGGAGGAGATGGTCGGAACGGTGGAGCCGTGGGACCGGAATCTCTTCTCGGCATTTGCGGCGGAAGTGCGCCGCACCGCCAGCCTCATCCGGGAGCGCCCCGTCGGGCGAAGACGGGCCGTCTAGCTCGACTTCCGCCAGTTCGCCTCGTTGGAGACCTGGCGCAGCAGGCGATCCGGCGAGTGAAAGTTCGGGAAGAGCAGCGCGTCGCTCACGTTGTTCAGGGCAACGCGGAGGAGCGCAAAGCGCTCGGCCGCGAGGGCAAAGAGCGCCGTCAGCCCCAGCTGCGCCGCCATCCGGTGATCGGCGGCGAGCTTGTACCCGCGGCGACCCATTTCCTCGAAGTACTCGAGATCGGGGCCGCCCCGCCGCCAGCGACGGCTCTCGATATAGTCGGGAAACAGACCGCTGACCCACAGGGCGTAGTTGCCGAGGTGGGCCCGAACCATGAACGCCCGTCGGGCGTCGGGGTCGTCCACATCGCCACTGAGCTCGGCGAGCGTTTCGTACGTCTGATCATCCGTCGACGAGATGCGATGCGCGTTGGCGCGCGTCCCGAAGTGCATGAGGATCGAGGCGACGAAGTCCGCGAGCGTCGCATCAGACTCTCCCGCCGCGCGCAGTGCATGACGCACCACGACGTAGGAGAACAGGGGGAACGATGCGTGCGCGCCCTGCCCCGTCTTGACGAGCGCCGCGAGCAGCCGGGGATCGTCGAGCAGCGTGTCGATGCCCTGCTCTCGCAGGCGACCTTCAAGCTGCTCGTACTCGGCATGTGAACCGCGCGCAATGAGGCGCAGTGCGAGCTGCGCATCATCACGGCCTAGCAACCCTCTGACGTCGGCACGAATCATCGGTTCCTCTCCGTCATCGGCGACCTGCGGCGCACCTGGAACGCGGCCTATATGGTCCTGACGATCGAGCCTGACGCCCCGCAATACGAAACAGGGGCCTCGCTGGCCCCTGATTTGTCCTACCGCGGGCGAACCATCCGGTTCCCGAGCGCCTGCCCGGTCCGGAAGAGCAGCTCTCCGACGCGCGAGAGCTTGTCGAAGTCGATCTTCGCCACCTCGTCGCTGACCTTGTGATAGTCGTCGTGCAAGCCGGACGTAAGGAACACGATGGGGATGCCCTTCTGCGCATAGTTGTAGTGATCGCTGCGCTGGTAGATCTGCTCGGGGTGCGTCGGTGAGTCCCACTCGCGGTTGAAGGCAAACGGCCAGGGGAGTGCCGCGTTCACGGAATCCAGGACCTGACCGAGCACCCGGCTCTGCCCGCCTGGCGCCACCGCAGGCCCGACGACGTAGAGTGCGTCGGGCGCATTCCGCCCGATCATATCGGCATTCACCTGCGCGACGATCGAGTCGATCGGGACCGTCGGGTAGGTGGTGAAGTACTCCGAGCCGAGCAGCCCTTTTTCCTCAGCGACGTGCCACACGAATAGCGCGGACCGGCGCGTTGGACGGTCCTTGAACGCCCGCGCGACGGCGAGGAGAGCGACGGTGCCCGAACCGTCGTCATCGGCACCGTTGGCGACCGAATCGGCGCCGACCGCAGGGAGTATACCGATGTGGTCGTAGTGGGCGCCGTACGCCACGTACGTTCGGTTCAGCGACGCGTCGGTGCCGCGCGCGATCGCGACGACATTCAGCCCCGTGAAGCGTTCCCGGGTCAGGTCAAGCTTCGCGGCGAGCCGCCGACCGGTGAGCACTTGCGGGCGGTCGTCGGCGGGCCAGCCGGTGGGGAGGAACGGCGAACCAGGGAGCACACGTCCGATGAGCACCATCGGGAGCGGCCGCTCGTTCTCCGGCACGACCGCGCGCTCCTGCACCAGCGAGACGGCGCGAAGCACTCCGGGGAGATACTGGTCATAGATCGCTTCCGAAGCTCCTGCGAGGAGGATCACCACCGCCGCCGGGCGCCGAGCGAGCACCTCGGCCAGCCGCGTACCGATCTGCGCGGCCGCCTCGAGCTCCGTGCGCTGAGAGGCGCTCGCCGTGGCTGGCGCGCCGTTCACGATCACCACGGCCTTGCCACCGATGTTCAGGCCGGCGAGGTCGTTCCGGTTCAGCGCGGGGATCGATCCGTAACCGGCGAAGACGAGGTCTGCGTCAGCCGTCGTCTTTGGTGGAGGGAGCTGTGGATTCAGCTCCAGGAGCGGCAGCACGTCGGCCCCAATGGCGAGCGCACGCGGCACCGGGTCGCCCCGAATCGTGACGGCAATGCGCGTTGTTGGAAGAAAGGCCTGCCGTTCCAGTGGGACACGCTGGAAGTAGCCGCTATCGCCCGCTGGCTCGAGCCCGAGGAAAACAAGGCGCTCGGCGAGGAACTTCGCTGCCCGCGTCGCATCCGGCGTGCCTGCCTCGCGGCCGCGAAATCCGTCCGCTGCGAATAGCACGAGATCGCGCCGGAGCTCCTCGGGCCGCATGACCGGTGGGTCGGCGTCCCGGGCAGGCACCGTCACCGAGGGCGGGCGTGGTGGCACGCTTGCCGGCGGTGGCGTGACAGGCGCGCACGCGAGGCCTGCGAGAATCACCACTATGACACGACGAGTCATGAGCACTCCACCAGATCGAGTAGACACGGGCCGATCAGCGCAGCCGATGGCGTCTTGCGACACGGGTCAACCGCGTTGCAACGGCTGCGCCGCGCGAATGTTCCGTGCGCTCGCGCGATTCATATGCTTGCCGAGCAGATGTGATGTGGACCGCAGTCTCGCTACCCGAACACCGGGACGACGGACGGGTACTATCATTCAGCACCGGTCGCGGATCATGCGGCCCAGGTCCCCCCTCGCTTTCGGTCTCCCGTGCTTCACATCTGCATTCCGGCATACAACGAAGCCCAGACCATTGGCGTGCTCCTCTGGCGCATTCGCACGGTATTCCAGTCGTACTCGCGGGAATACGAGGTCGTCGTTTACAACGACGGCAGTACCGACGCGACCGCCGAGACGATCGAGCCGTATGCCAAGGTGCTGCCGCTCACGGTGCTCGGCGGGCCCGAGCACCGGGGGTACGCTGCTGCGCTCGACGCGTTGTGCCGGAACGTCTCCTCACGAACGCGCTATCCGCGGCGCGATGCGATGATCATCATGCAGGGAGATTTCACGGACCAGCCCGAGTACCTGCCCGAGCTGGTGAAGCGCTTCGAGGGCGGCGCGGATGTCATCGTTGCCGAGCGTCCGCTGGAGAGCATGCAGCCACAACCTGCGCGGCTGCTTCGACGCGTTGCCCCGTGGGTGACCCGCCCCTTCGTCAGCGTGCCCGGCATTGCCGATCCGTTCGGATCGTACCGCCTCTACAGGATCACGGTGGTCCGTGACCTGCTGAAGGAGGCCGGTGACAGCCCGATCGTGGCCACGGAAGGTTGGGCTGCGAATGTCGAGATGCTGGTCAAGGCCGCACGCTTTGCCCGGCGGATGGAGTCCGTTCCAGTGGATCCACGGTACGATGTGCGCGACCGTGCGACGCGCGTCCGCCCGCTCAGCGACCTCGTGACCTTGTACCGGTATGGATGGTCAGCGAGGGGCCGTCAACGACTCACCCACACCACCCCATGACCTCCTTCGCGTCCCTCCTCACGGTTGTCTCTGCTCTCGCCTCGCAACCGGAGCCGGCGCAGATGGTTGTGCCCTGGCGGGTCGGCGAGCGGGCCGAGTACGACGTGCGCTTCACCAGCGCACGCGTCGGGACCGGGAGCATGGAAGTGATGGGCATCGTTCCCATCCGCGGCCGCAGCGCGTGGCATACCCAGTTCAGGATCAAGGGCGGGACGTTCTTCTACAAGGTGAATGACCTGTTCGAAAGCTGGAGCGACGTCACCAATTACACGGCGCTGCGCTTCCACTCCGATCAGGAGGAAGGCGGGAACGACCGCGAGAAGAAGTATGAAATCTTCCCGGATCGTGCGGTCTACGTCGAGGAGTCGGGCAAGGGGGAGTGGGCCACGAAGGAGCAGCCGTCCGTAAAGGAGCCGCTCGATGATGGCTCGTTTCTCTACTTCATTCGGACCGTTCCACTCGAGGTCGGGCAGACCTACACCTTCGATCGATACTTCCGCCCCGATCGC
>JANOCW010000554.1:0-8182 GCA_031412375.1 Gemmatimonadaceae bacterium
TGCGAAGCCGTAGGTGGCCGCGTCGACGACGAAGCCCACCTTGCTCCCGCGCAGCAGCCAGGCGATGTACATCGCCTTCAGCAGTTCCTCCACAACGGGAGCGACGTATACCGAGTAGCGTGCTGTGTCCAGCGACGCCGCCCGTTGAAGCGGGACGTTAATGGCGTAGCCCACAACACCGGCGGCCGCCCCGGCCGCGACCGCGAGCAGGATCGCCCGCGGCGGAATGAGCTTGTAGCTGTCGAGCAACACCAGCGCGCCGAGGAAAAGGAAGACCGGCAGGACACTGACGGCCAGGCCAACGGCCATGCTCACATCAGCTTGAATGAGATCATCAGCGCGGAGCTGCGCTGGATCCCCTGGCCGGCCGCCGCCGCGACGCCGACGGAGAACGTGGACTCGAGGTGCGAGAGCGTGATCGATCTGAGGTCCGCCTGCGCGCCCAGGCTCACGAAGCCGCGCCTCGTCATGTGGTCGAAGTCGGTCACGAGGCCGGTCGCGAAGACCGATAGCCCGGCCCAGCGGAGGTAGGCACTGGGGACACCGACTTTGCGGAAGCGCAGGGGCGGCGAGTTCCACTCCACTTGTGCCTTGCCGTATGTGGCGCCGCCAATCTGGTTGATGGCGAGGCCCGGGAAGCTCTCGGTATTCCGGAACTGCTTGATCCCGCGGTAGTCCACCCAGTTGTTGCCGAAACCCCCGAAATATGAGCGCGCGAACGGATCATTCCGGTTTCCACCCATGGAGGTGCCAGCAGCAGCGCGGAGCCAGATGGACGAGTGGTCGAGCGGCAACAGAAATCCCCGGGACCCGTCGAGGCTCACACGCGGGTAAAGCGTACTGCCAGCGTAGTTGCCGCGGACGCTTGCTCCCCAGGTACGTCCGAGCTCGTCGTCAATCGCTCCAAGCGACCGCCGAAGGGACTTGTACACGAGGTCACCCGAGAGCGTGGCGAGTCGATCGTACGACGCCGCGACATCCTGAAACTCGGGCACTGTCGCGAGGCCGCCGTAGCCGGCGGCGCGGAGCGTGTAATTCAGGCTCGTCGGCCCGTCGAGCAGGAGATTGCCCTGGTACTGCGTCGCCAGCGAGTAGCCTCGGCGACTCACCCTGGTCGGACCGAACAGGTCGTAGAAGTCAGCGCGGTTGAGCGTGCCGGTGACGTTCCAGTTCCAGTGGCGGAAGACCGCGCGCAGGTGAAGGCGTTCACTGGCATCCAGCTCTTGCGTTGGCGAGTACGACGCGGTGAGGTCGAGGCCCGTGGCGCCGATCCTGTCCGAGAAATTAGCGCGCATGCCGCCGGCCACGCCGCGATTGCCGTCGGCATCCTGGTAGCCCTCCACGACCGGGTAAGCGTTGTCCAGCTTGAAGTTGCGCAGGGTGCTGTACACCCCCGTCGCCGCCGCCAGCGCGTCGGGGTTCACGTCGGCTCCCGACGGAGGCATCCACTCCTGTACTTCCTTCCTCTGCGCCGCGATCTCGTTGCCGAGGAAACGGATTGCACTCACGCTGTCGGGCACCGTCTCTGGAATCATTGACGGCACGAAGCCCTCACGGGAGTACTCGAAGACGACCAGCGAATCACCCGGTAGCGGAATCGGCTTGAAGAAACCGGTCTCCGCGTTGCTCAGGGGCTGCATCCGCCGGCGCGCCACGTCGTAGCGGTAGATGTTGGACACCCCCGAGTAATAGGAGGAGCCGTACAGAAATCTGCCGTCGTCGGAGATCACGAAATTGGACGGAGACCAATCGCCGAAATCGTAGAGGACCTCGGGTGTCGCGTCGCCATTGAGAAGGCCAGCGATCGTCATTCGCACGAGCCGCTGCTCCCCGCTGATCTCCGACATCGAGCCGATCAGCGCCGAGCCGTCACGCGCGACGTCGAGATCGAACAGGTCGCGTCCGTACGTCAGGGTATGCACCTGATTCCACTCGGTGTATGGGTACGGGATGCGGACGAGCGTGGAGAATCCGTTGTCGTGCCGCACGCCCCAGAGCGACCGGTCGGCCCGGTTGAAGGCCAGGTCGCCGATGCGAGCGTCGCGCAGCAGCACTCGGGTGCGGCCCGTTGCAAGGTCCAGCGCCAACAAGTGTCTCCAGTCGGCGTTGTTGGTGGTGAAGAACAACGTCCGCGATGAGCGGTCGAAGGCCAGCGACGTCACCGACAGCCCCGACGCGCCGGGGATGTCCATGATCCGCGTAAAGCGACCGTTGGCTATTTCGATCGATGCGATGTGTGCTTCCTGGCCGGGATAGCGCACAGCGACGAGGATGCTCGCCGTCGCCGAATCGTACGATGCGCGCGAGACCGAGCCGAGCACCCGATCCGTCAGCGGCCGAGCTTTGGTGGTGGGGTGGCGGCGAATGGCTACGAGATTCTCGCGCTGCCAGTCGCGTTCCCACGCAAGCCACTGCGACCACTCATCCTCGAGGGTCCGACCGAATACGCTCCGGAACTGCGAAGCGAAGTAGCGCTTGCTCCCTTCGCTGCGATTGAACCATGAAAGCATGCGCTCGTTGCCGTAACGGAGCGCCAGATAGCTTATGAAGCGCGTGCCGTACAGGTAGGAGTTGACGCCCACCTGAAAGTCGATTGTGGTGCCTTCCGACTCGAGTCCGACGACGTCGTACATCCTGACGCTGTCGCGGACGAGCGTCCGGAACACCATCTCGTCATACGGCCCGAGCGCGCGACCGAGGCCGCCATTCATCCAGGTTTCCAGGTAGGTCGCAATCCCCTCCAGGTACCACCGCGGCGCGTACCACCGCGGAACGGTGAGGTAGCTATACGCCACCGTGAGAGGCACCTCTGCATTCGAGGCGACCTTGCCCAGGAAGAGCGAGCGGAAGAACCGGTCGGACGCCGTCGTCTTGTCGGTAGTGAAGATGTGCGCCAGCTCGTGGTTCATCGAAGACGCAATCCGCTCGGGCGCTGGTGCCGACTCGTAGTCGTGGCCGTAGGGCGCAATGCCGATGGTGACGTGATTCTCCGGGAGCGGCCGCGCGCCGGCGTTTCCGTAGTGCCAGAGATCGTGCATGAGCACGTTCGTCCGGCCGGGGGGCACGTAGTCGAAGAGCTTCTCATGGAATCGCAGCGCTTTCTCGAAGCTCGCGACCACCTGGGGGACCAGGTAGGACTGCGACGGCGATGTGTAAATCAGCCGCATCGTCGGCGTTTCGAGAGCCTGGAACTGCGCCCGGAGGCTTCCCGGCGCGGCTGCAACGCAGGCGGCGGCGACGAGCATAGCCACTGCACGGAGGGCGCGGCATTCGGTGGGGGATCGGCGCTTCACGAGGACCGAAACTACACACCGGCCCCAAGCTGCCGAAAGAGGCAGCCGGGGCCGGCCAGTAAAGCAGTTTGAATTCACGCCGTGGCGCGTGTCGACCCCGCGCCGCGAGCTACTGCGGCGCGCGCATCGCCTGATTGAGGAACGCCTCGGACAGCGACTGGCTGCGTGAAAGCGCGCGGAACATGTCGTTCGATTGAAGCTGACGGTAGGCGTCGTTCGCCATGACCTCTCGGTAGGCGTCGCTCTTCATGACTTCCCGGAACGCCTCACCGGACATCAGCTGCTGATTGGCCTCGCTCGACATCAGCTGCTGATTGGCCTCGCTCGACATCAGCTGCTGATAGGCCTCGCTCGACATCAACTGCTGATAGGCCTCGCTCGACATCAGCTGATGGAATGCGTCGCTCGACTGCAGTTCCCTGAACGCGTCGTTGCGCATCGCCTCACGGAACACATCGCTCTTGACGAGTCGAAGGACCTGGTCATTCTGGAACAGAGCGTAAATCTGGGGATTCGAGAGCGTCACGTCGGCTTCGGACATCGCGCGTCCCTTGTAGCGTCCCGCCTGCTGGACCCCGCTGATACTATCTCCGGCGCCGATGGTGGCGGCGTCGAAGACACTCGGCGAGTATCCCACCACCGCTTGTCCGATAATCGCAATCGCCGCCACCGCCGTCGTTGCGATGATCAGCATTTTCTTCGTCAGCATCGATTCCTCCATGAGATTTGTAACGCCATTCCACTGCTGAATTACCCATCTGGGGATCGCCTGCGTTGTTCCCTGCGCGGGCCCGCGCCTTGGCGACGTCCTCGAATTCAATGGCATCGCATTGCGGATCAGCTGTATCACACGCGGAGGCAGGGCACGATCGGGGACCTTGCGGAACAGTGCGTCGAGGCCCCGCAGGCTTGTCATGAGCGCCAGCGCTTCCGGCTGAGTCTCGACCAGCTTCCTGACCTCGACGCTTGCCTCGGGCGTATTCTCCCCGTCGACCTCGCTGTGAATCAACTCGAGCTGGTATGGCGTGAGCATGTTCATGCTCTCGCAACGAGCAGCGACTGGCGCAGCCGCTCACGCGCCGTGAAGAGCCGCGACTTGACCGTTTTGACCGGTACGCCAAGCACGTCGGAAATCTCCTCGTAAGAGAACGAAACAAAGTGTCGCAGGACGACGACCGCGCGATCGTCCGGCTTCAGCTCCAAAAGCGCTCTTCCCACCCTGTCCTCGGCCTCGGCCGTGCTTTCGGACTCCCCGTCAGCCGCCGGGACATCGAAGCTCCCGTCCAGCGAAACCACGTTCCCGCGGCGCTTGAGGGCGTTCAGTGATTCGTTGACTGTCATTCGATAAATCCAGCTGAAGAAGCGGTACTTCGGGTCGTAGCTGCCGAGCGCCGCGAATGCGTTGCCAAACGCTGTCTGGGTAGCATCCTCTGCGTCCTGCACGTTGCCGAGCATCCGGAGGGCGACGTTATACACACTCCCTTGGAATCGGCTCACCAACTCGTCCCCGGCAGCCCGCTCCCCGTTGAGGTATCTTCGGACGAGCGCGCGATCCAGATCGTCGTTGGATGCAGGTGACTTAACCACAGTACAAGCGAATCCCGGGAAAAGTTGGAGGAGAAGTGTGGTCCGCGGCGATTCATTCCGGAGCCCGCACGATGGCGTTCGGGCCGCGGTAACGTGCACCCTGACGGCGCCCGCTGCAAATTCCAGCTTCCCCGGCGTTGGCAGGGAGAGGCCGGGTGGATGTAATTTGGCGGACCTGGCAGAGGGCGAAATGCGACATGGATTCCGGATGTCCGTTGGCGCCGACCCCGCCGGGGCGGGGCGGGTGAACGCGGCGTTCGCGGGGTTCGCTCAGACGCATGCGCTGCCTGAGGCCGTGCGCCGCAGCCTCAACGTCGCACTCGATGAGTTGCTCGCGAATGAGCTCTCGCACGGGATGGCGGGCCTCGGCGCGGGCTCGGTGACGGTGGAGGTGGAGCTGGATCAGGAGCGCCTGACAGTCACGCTTACCAACGATGGACCGCCGTTCGACCCGTTCAGACAGGCCGCGCCAGATACCACGCTTTCGGTCGACGACCGGCCGATCGGGGGACTCGGTATTCATCTCGTGCGGGAGCTGATGGACGAGGTCAGCTATGAGCGCCGAGGCGCGCGCAACGTGGTGATACTCGTGAAACAGCTGGTGGTGGGGTAGGCTGAAAGGACTTTACGGAGGCAACTTGATGGAGATCTCCACGCGCACGAGCAACGACATCCATATAGTGGCCATCGCCGGCAGCCTGGACAGCACCACGTCGCCGGCGGCCCAGAAGGCACTCGACGCAGTGCTCGCTGGCGCGACGAAGGTCGCGCTGGACTTCTCGGAATTGGATTACATCAGCAGCGCCGGATTGCGCGTGTTGCTCGGGGCCGCCAAGCAGCTCCGGGCCTCGGGAGAAACGCTCCGGATGTTCGGCCTGAATCGTTCAGTCCGGGAGGTGTTCGAGATATCGGGTTTCTCGGCGATACTAAGTGTGTATCCGTCGGAAGCCGAGGCGCTCGGTGCGAAGTAGGTGATGGGAAGCTGGACCGCGGCCTTCGGGGTGCGGGGTGGTGCTTGTCAGCAACGTTCGTTAGGCGGCAGGCGGGTACAGCCCGGGGACATCGGTAACACATCTGTCCAGGGACATAGGTAACACTCCTTCTAAACTGCACGGCATCTCTCGAGTGAGCGAGTTGTTCAAAGCCTGCATTTAGCTCGTTGTAAGACTGCGACAACCGGTATACGGTGAGGACATCGAACAGGTCCAATGCACCGGACTGTAGAGTGGCTTCCCACATATGCGTTTGCACGCGCACCGGTTCAATCCACGGCTGCAACGCCGGATGGCCACCCAGGCGGACGGCCGAGTCAAATTGAGCGAGCTCGATCGGGAGCTGCTGCGCAACTCGGCGGGTGTTGGACGTCAGATCCTTGATCTCGCGAACGAGCGCATCCTGTAGCTCGTCGCGGCGTTCTGCCGCCTCTCTCCTCGCTTGGTACTGCGACAGAGCAAACGCGGTGTAAACGCCGATGAACACGACGAGCAGTTCGAGGCCGAGTCGGACGAACCAAGAAGGTGCTCGGAATGAATTCGCGGATTCTGAACCCGGATCGGTGACTGTTTCAGACATTGAGCCTCGCGGTCGGCCTAACGCCGATGCTCAGTTGCGAGCGTTCAAATAGAAGCGCGCGCAGCGCGCCATCAATAGCATGCTCGTCGACTGCAGCAATCGTTAGGGGGCAGCCCGTGCGCCTCGGGCGGCGTCACGAGCCCGCTGCGCGTGAGCCCAGGCGCGATGCGACGCTATGCTGTCAACGGCGATTGGAGTTGCACACTTTCGGTGATTGAAAACGCACACGTGGCGGCGACGAGCCGCTACGGCGTCGGGGCCTCCTCCCGGGCACGGCGGCGGTGCACCTCGGCGAGCCGACTATCTCGCCAGGACGCCGCCTCGCGGATTAGGGACCTCTCGGGAATTCGAGCTATTGCTGGAACCGGCCGCCGGGGCTATTTCATCGCGACCCGAGCCAAGAGGCGGCATCCCGTGAGCGTCAGCGCGCCACCCGACAGCGCGGTCGATTTCCGCTCGCTGCTGTGCGACGAGTTGGAACATGCCGGCCTGCTCCCGGACCTGGACCAGGTCATGGCCTGCAGGCGTGCCGTAACACGAATGGGAGCCGAGGAAGCAGCGGCGCTGGCCGGCGTCGTCGGCACGCCTCTTTGGATGCAGGCCCTCGAGCGATTCGGTCGCCCATTCCCACAGGCTGATTCCGAGCGCGTCCTCGGCTTCGGCACGATGCTCACCGCGTTCATGCTGCCACCGGTGCGCATCGACGAAGCTCTGAGTCGGGAAGTCCTCACGCTCGGCGCTCACGCCAACCTGCTCGTCGGCCTCTTCGATCTGGTCGCGGACGAGTGCCCGGACGCCGCGCTGCCGCTGTCGGCGGCAATCGTCGAGAGAGCCTGCACGGGACGAGGCCGCGTTCGGCTGGCGTGGCGAGCACATACAGGCACGCCTGTCGCTCAGCTGCTCACCCGGATTCTCTCCGCGTACGTCCGTCGCCTCGATCGCCTGCCCTACAGCGGCCGGCACGGGCAGGTGCGCGCCCTGCAGACGCGCGCGATCCTGGCAATGTACGATGCCGAGCTGCAGACGTTGGGATCAGCGTCCGGGGTGACGGATCGCGCGATGCGCCGCAAGTCGGCGCTGCCATTCGTCGTGATGGGAATGCCGGGATGGCTTGCTGTCGAACGGGTGCCGCCGTCGACGTTCCGCGCACATCTCCGGTGGCTCTACCGGGTCGGGAGCTTTCTCGGCTGGATCGACGATGCGGCCGACCTCGGCGCGGACCTCGCCGCCGGGCGACCGAACCGTGTCGCCGCGGCGCTTGCGCGAGAGGAGAGCGGGAGCGCGCGCGACAATCCAGAGCGTCTCGCGCGCGCCATCGCGAGCGCGGGGACGCGAATCATGGCGGAGCGAATGGCGGCAGTGCCGAGCCGTCACCCTGGTGCTACCGCCGCCGATGTGCTGCCCACAGTGGTGCTCTCGTGGCTGGATGCCATACCGCGATGAGGCACAGCATCGCGTCGACGTACCCACACACTGAGCAAGGAGACAGACATGGCTTTCATGACGCACACCGAGGGCGGTGCATGGCTGCAAGGGCCCGCGACCACGGTCACAAACTGCGCCCCGGGGGAAGTCACCCAGATCCGGAACGCGTTCACGGTTCTCGTGTCCACCGGAATACCTTCTGTCACCGGCCTCGGCCTCGGGGCGTTGGCGGCGTGCCTCGCCGGCAAGACCGAGGCGAGCCTGTCGATCGATTGTCGCGGGCCGGGCTGCGGTGGGACGACGCT
>JANOCW010000555.1:0-5660 GCA_031412375.1 Gemmatimonadaceae bacterium
ACCGACTGGCTCCAGACCGTGAACGCGGTCGCGCCGATCAGCACGGCGATCGACCCGCCGACGATGCGCTGCCAGCGATTCGGGAGCCAGCTCACGAGCACGCGCTCGGTGATCAGGAACCACATCGCGGCCGCGACGGCGCTGGAGATGGCGGCGAGGATGTTGACGCGCATCGCCAGGTTCGGCGCGATCGGCAGGAGCGTGAACACCTTGCCGATGAGGACGAAGAACGGATTGCCTGGAGGGTGGGGAATCCCGAGCACGTGCGCGGCCGCGATGTACTCGCTCGTGTCCCACATCGCGGTGGACGGTCCCAGGGTGAGGACGTAGAGCGCCAGGACGAGCGTCCCGGCAATCGAGGCGGCCAGGTAGGACGGGCGGTAATCGAGCTCGGCGCGAGGCGTAGGCGGCATGGCGTGGCGACAGTGGGGCGCATAGCACGCGCCCCGCCAGCTGCCCGCGGGTGGCCGGCGGCCAGCGCGGTGCGGTGGTGGGGCGTGACGGGCTCGGGAAGTATGGCGGAGGGACGGAAGGGGCACAACGGTCGCTCCCCGACAAGGGGCGACACCCGGGTGGGCCGGGAAACCACTGGAATAAGGGGCGCAGGGCCCCAGGCTCTCGTGATTTGTTCGTCTGTCGATCGTCTTCACTCGATGGCAGTGGCAACGCACCAGCGACGGGTCCTGCTTTGCCCGCAGCTGAAGAGGCACGGCGCTGCGGGTGTATAGCGGTCGCTGCTCCGGGCGACGACGACAGGCCATTTGGCCCGATGGGGATGTGATGGGAGCCCTTACGTAATTCACCAGGCGCGCCGTCGCGCCGCACTCTGCCACGACCCATGCGACCTGCGCTGCTCACAAATCCGACAGCATCCTCATTCGACAGCGTAAGTCGTTCCTCCACACCACATCGTGACTGTTCAGGACGTGGAGCGGCTCATGCCTTGGAAGGAGGCATGTCCAGCTCTCCTCGCCTCCCCATTAGCGGCCGCCGGTCTGGTTTCACGCTCATCGAGACGATCATTGTGCTCGTCATCATCTCGATGATGGCGGCCGTGATCGCGCCGAAGGTCAACAGCGCGATCGGCCAGTCGCGCGTGGAGAACAGTGCGAGGGTGATCGCCGCAGACCTGCAGCTTGCCTTTTCCCTGGCGAGCCGAAACCGGACACCCCTTCGCATCACGGTCGATGCCAGCGCCGCCACGTACAGCATCGTGACACGCGCCGGGACGGTGATCCGGGAGCGCGATCTCGGCGATGGATCCGATCTTCATGTGGGAACGATGTCGTCCTCGGTCGCGACGCTCGACGTGTTCCCCAGCGGGTTTGCGTCCGGTCCGATCACGATCGTCATTGGGATCAACGGCTACGAACAGACAATTACCATGACCCGTGCGGGTCAGGTGAGGGTGACATCATGATTCGAGTGGAAAGCGTCAGGCAGCTCCCTCGGTC
This sequence comes from Gemmatimonadaceae bacterium, assembly GCA_031412375.1. GTDB lineage: Bacteria > Gemmatimonadota > Gemmatimonadetes > Gemmatimonadales > Gemmatimonadaceae > JANPKQ01. The sequence goes on from JANOCW010000555.1 coordinate 1,455, forward strand.
CGCTGCGGCTTCCGGGATTCACGGAAGGCCGTTTGGCCGTCCGGGGTTTTCGCTGGTCGAGGTCATCGTCGCAATCACCCTGTTCGGTGTTTCGATGTCGGCGATCGCTGCGCTCATGTTCGCCGTGACCCGGCAAGCGGCCGCGACCGCGGGAACTGTCGAGCGCACCGCCGTACTGGAAGCGCGGGCGAACGACCTGTTCAGCATCCCGTTCGTCGCGCTCGCCGCGCGTGCCGGATGCACGACGATCACGGCGCCGCCCTTCCCGCGCACCGAGTGCATTACCGTCACCGCCGTAAACCCGAATCGGGCGACGGTCGTGCTCACCGTGACGCCCGCGGATAGCTCGATCGATCCAACGACCGTAAGGGTCGAGCGGACCAGACCTCCAGCCACCAATCCATTCAGGGTCGTGCTATGATCGATCTCCTGGCCGCGCTCACGATCTCCTCGCCCCGGCGCCTTCGGTCGCGCCGCGGGTTGACGCTCGTCGAGCTCATCGTGACGCTGGTGATCGCCGCCATTATCGGCGGCGCCTTCACACGGGCGATGGTGCACCAGTCGCGCTTCTTCAATGCCCAGAACCGGGCCCGCCAGGCACGCAACGTGTCACGTGGCGCGCTCAACGTCATGATGTCCGAGCTCCGAATGGTCACCGCGCCGCGCGGTGTCCTGGCGGCATCGAATGACACCGTCGTCGTTCGCGTGCCGTACGCCTTCGGCGTGCTCTGCGGCTCGACGGCGACGGCCAGCACCATCAGCCTGGCGCCGATGGACTCCCTGGCCTACAACGAGACAGGCGTTCGCGGATACGCATGGCGCGACAGCACCGGCAACTATGCGTACGTGAGCGGTAGCTTCGTGCTGGCTCCCGGACTCGTGACGGATTGCGCGACGGCGAGCATCACGACTCTTCCCCGAGGCAGGGTCGTGACCGTCCGGCCGGTGGTGCCGGCTGCAGCTGTCCCCGGAACGCCGATTTTCCTGTATCGCAGAGTCGGGTACGGGTTTGCACCCTCGGCTGTCATGTCCGGCCGGCGCGCGCTCTGGCGCACCAACCTCGACGCCAACACCACGGAAGAGCTGGTCGCACCGTTCGATGCATCGGCGCGCTTCCGCTTTTTCGTGGACGGCGCGACCGTCTCCCGCGCCAACGCCCCGGCAGCGCTCGACAGCATTCGCGGGCTCGAGCTTCGACTGGCGGGATCGAGCGAGCGCACGGCCCTCAATACGGGCGAACCGGCGACGGCAGAGCTCCAGACCGCCGTTTTCTTCATGAACCGACGCTAGCCGTGTTGCACGGCGGCGCGAGCACCTTCCGGAGGTTCCGATGAGCTCCCTCATTTCAAGACGCGGCGGCACGCTGCCGATGGTGATCCTGCTGCTGACCGTGATGACCATCGCGTTGGCCGCGGCATACACGCTCAACGGTGCCGAGACGCAGGTCGGCGATGATTACGAGGAGCAGGTCGAAGCGCTCGCGCTCGCCGAGTCGGGGCGTCATCGGTTCCTGATCGATCGGGCGGGACTCGGATTCACGACCGACCCGCCGGCTGCGCTGGAAACGGCCACGATTCCGTACACGGGGGGCCAGGCGATCGTGACCCTCAGGCGCATCCGCCCCCAGGTCCAGCAACTCCCGCCGCTCTTCCTCCTGACGTCGCGCGGGCTCCGCACCGGCGCGGTGAAGGGCAACATCCCGCCGGCAGAGCGTACGGTGTCGCAATACGTGTACTGGGATGCAATGCCACTGAACATGCTTGCCGGCTGGACGAGCCTGTCCGGGCTGCAAAAGAACGGCACCTCGGGCATCTTGAGCGGCGTCGACCTCAATACGGGGACGGGCGGATGCCCTCCCGGACTCCAGACCGTCGCCGGAGTCGCGGTGCCGACGAACCCCGGTATGACGGGCGCGACGACATCTGCGGTCGGCACGCCTCCCATTCGCCTCCTGGGGGACGCGGCCGCCACGGCCGGGTCGGTGGACATCGACTGGCCCGGGATCATCAACGGGACCGCGGGCCTGACATACGACGTCGTGATCCCCGGGGGCACATGGCCTTCCTTCGCCGATCCGAACTATTGGCCGACGATCAGGATCAATGGAAACTACACGCTCTCGTCGAGCGGGCGCGGGACGCTCATCGTGACAGGAACGCTCACCCAGAATAACGGCAGCATCTGGGATGGTGTCGTCCTCGTCGGGAACACCCTGGTCTCCAATGGTAACACGAGCGTTCGTGGCGCCACGATCACGGGCCTCAACATTCTTCTCGGCCAGGTGGTTCCGATCCAGGATGTCGGAAACGGGAACAAGACATACCAGATCAATTCGTGCAACACGGCCCGTGCACTCCGAACCCAGGCCAGGCTTCGCCCGCTTCCGAACACCTGGATGGACAACTGGGCGTCGTACTGACGCCAGCGTTCAGGCAGGAGATCAGCGGCCTTCGGCTCACGCGAGCAGGAGGCCGCTGATGCATCGTGCCACGTGTCCACTCCTGGTCGCAGCAGCGTGTACTCCCGTCGGGACAGTCGCTGCCGCCCCCCGGACGGCTTCCCTTCTCAAGTGCTTGCCCGTGAACCACATGTAGGGGATGCGCGTGCGCCGCTGCACAGGCACTCGCTCTGCCATGTCACCGCACGTGAGCGCCAGTCTGGATGGAACACTCGTCAATAGGCAGTCCCGAATTCTTCCCGGTATCAGAATCAGGCCCGCCGCCGGCATGACAACGAGGGCGATCATTTGCGGTGCAGCCCTGTTTGCAGTCGCCGCGGCATGCGACGGTTCGATCACCGACCCCGCCCCCTTGCCGGGACGCCTCACGATCACCTTCGACGACGGGTGGGCGAGCGCGTACACCCGTGCACTTCCGACGCTGGGTGACCACGGACTGCGCGGGAATGTCGCCGTGATCACCGAATCGGTCGACGACTGGAGTGGGTTCCTCACGCTCGTCCAGCTTCGCGCCCTGCACGATGCCGGCTGGTCGCTGGTGAGTCACAGCGTCAGCCATCCGGACCTGACGACGGTCACCGATGCCGAACTGGAGCGCCAGCTCACCGACAGCAAGGCGTGGCTCCAGGCCAACGGGTTTCGTGGCAGCTCGGTCTTCGTCGTTCCGTATCACGCCTTCGGCGAGCGTGAGCTGGCTGCAATCCGCAGGCACTACGCGGCGGCGCGCATCGCGAATGCGACCTTCTATACCCCGCAGCACTTCGAGAGCTGGGAGCCCGGCAATCCCCATGGCCTGACGTCGATCGAGGCGGAGACGCTGGACTTCACGACGCGGGCCGGACGCGACGCTCTCGTCGCACAGGTCGAGGCCGCCCTGAGGGCGGGACGATTCGTCGACGTCATGTTCCACGATATCCCGGAGTCGGACTTCGAGGCATTCCGGGCGACGATCGCCGCGCTCGCGCGGTTCAGGAGCGCCGTTGCACCGTATCACGAGCTCTTCGGATCGTGACGCTCGACCGATCCGATGCTACGGAGCGCCCGCCGGGCCCAGCGTCACCCACAAGGCCTGCTGCGAGCGCGGCGCGATGTACGGCACCCGAACCCGCACCTCCTCAGGCGCTGACTCGAGAAGCTGTGCATTCGAACCGGTACCCGTGCGCGCCACCGGAAGATTCACGCGAACGACCGCGTTCCACACCGGCTGCGATCCCGGGTTGCGGAGGGTGATGTCGATCCGCGACGAACCGCGCAGGCTCGCGCTGCTCTCGAGTTGTGCCCGCTGCTTCCACCATGCGGCGACGTCACCCGCCGTCGCCAGCCAGACCGCGCTGTCGGCCGCGACGACGCGCGCGAAGCGCGCGAGACTGGGAACGTGCTCCCGGCGCGAGAGGAGCTGGGAGTGATAGCTCAGCACGTACAACCCGCGGTGGGCGCGCACCCGCTGGAACTCGCCGACCAGACGCGCATCGAGCGTCGCACTGCTTCGCAGCGAGCCCGCCTCGAGCAATGCGTAATCGTCCGCGGTGGTTCGCGGGATGAGCACGAGCGTGTCATCGTCCACCCGTAGCAGCTCCGGGGCGACGCAGCGGGCGTCGTTCGCGCCGAGAATGTAGGATCCGCCAGCGACCATCCACGCCTGCATCGTCGCGAGGTCGAACTGCTCCTGCGGCGGCCGGAGCCCCATCACGGGCTGCTCCAGGATATCCGTGAGGTCGCGCTGGGAATCGAGCAACCGCGCTTCCTGG
>JANOCW010000556.1:0-2092 GCA_031412375.1 Gemmatimonadaceae bacterium
GCCTCGACGATCAACTCGGCCTGGCTGCTCATGCGCTCGGCGACGGACGTGTGGCCGGGAGGGCTCGGAAGCAGCTCCGGGGAGTTGGGCCACAACCTGATGGATCACCACTTCCGCTGCGGAGCCGAGGGCACGCTCGAAGGGCTCGACGACAAGTACTACTACGGACGCCGTCCGACCGGCTTCTACATTCCGCGCTACCGCAACCTGTTCGGCGAGAAGAGGGAGTACTTGCGCGGCTTCGGGTACCAAGGCGGTGCCGGGCGCGAAGGATGGTGGCGCGCGGTTCGGGAGCTGGGCGTCGGCGGCGAGTTCAAGGATGCGATGGCGCAGCCCGGCAATTGGACGATCGGCGCAACGGCGTTCGGCGAGATGCTGCCGAACCACGCGAACAAGGTCACGCTGGATGCGACGAAGAAGGACAAGTGGGGGCTTCCCGTGGTCAAGATCGATTGCGCCACCGGAGAGAACGAGCGCCTCATGCGGAAGGACATGATCGCCGACATGGGAGACATGCTCGAGGGCTGCGGCGTCAAGTCGGTCAACACCTACGACGCCGAGTATTTCCCGGGGATGGGCATCCACGAGATGGGCACGGCGCGCATGGGGCGCGACCCGAAGACCTCGGTGCTCAACCAGTGGAACCAGGTCTGGGACGCGCCGAACGTCTTCGCGACCGACGGCTCGTGCATGACATCCGCCGCCTGCCAGAATCCCTCCCTCACCTACATGGCGATGACTGCGCGCGCAGCGGACCATGCCGTGACCGAGCTCAATCGCCGCAACCTCTGACGGGAGTATCATCCAATGACGGCACGCGATGAGATGATCGGCCGCCGCGAGGCGATTCAGCGGGTGAGCGCACTCCTCGGCGGCATCACGCTCGTTGGCGGCAGCGCACTGATCACCGCCTGCGAGAAGGAGGGTGCGTCGGCCCGGGCAGACTCCGCGGCAGGCGTCGGCGAGTTCACCACCGCGGACATTGCCTTCCTCGACGAGGTCGCCGACACGATCCTTCCGGAGACGAAGTCTCCCGGGGCAAAGGCCGCGCGAGTCGGGGCGTTCATGGCGCTCATGGTCACCGACACTTACCAGCCCGATGACCGGAAGCGCTTCCGCGATGGCATGCGGCGGGTCGATGAGGAAAGCCGGAAGGACAGCAACGCCAGCTTCATGCAGGCGACGCCCCAGCAGCGGCTCGCCCTGCTCCAGCGACTCGACCGCGAGCAGAAGGCACAGGCCGACGCGCGTGAGTCAGCGAGCAATGCAAAGAAGGGAAAGGAGGCCGAGGCCAAGGCCGACGCCCGCCTGCCCGATCAGCGCAAGGAGAATGCGGAGGGCACCGATGCCAATCCCGCTCCCGCCATCACAGCCGACGCACCCACACACTACTTCCGAATGATGAAGGAGCTCTCTCTGCTCGGCTATTTCACGTCGGAGATCGGGTCGACGAAGGCCCAGCGGTACATCGAATCACCTGGCCGCTTCGATCCGTGCGTGCCCTACGTGAAGGGAGAGACGAGCTGGGCGCCGCACGCCTGAGGCGCCGGGCAGACGGCGCCGCACGCATGGTACGGCGCCCGGCGGACTGTCTCACGCGTCGCAGATCGCGACCGCCTCGCGCAACGAGGTGAGCGGATCGCGCGACGGCATGAACTCGTGCGCGACGTATCCGTTGAACCCGGCGTCCGCGATCGCGCCGGCTACCGCGCGGTAGTTTAGCTCCTGCGAACCGTCGATCTCGTGGCGCCCCGGCACGCCGCCGGTATGGAAGTGGGCGATGTCCGCGAGGTGCGCGCGCACTGTGCGGATCACGTCGCCCTCCATGATCTGCATGTGGTAGATGTCGTAGAGCAGCTTCACGCGCGCCGACCCGACGCCGCGGATCACCGCGGCCCCGAACGCCGTGTGGTCCCCGTGGTAGTCCTGGTGGTCGACCTTGCTGTTCAGCAGCTCCACGCACACGGTCACGCCATGCTGCTCGGCGAGCGGCGCGATCGCGCGCAGGCCAGCGACACAGTTGTCGATCCCCTCCGCGTCGCTGCGCCCGTTTCGGTTGCCGAACATCGCGATGACGTTCGGCACGCCCTCG
>JANOCW010000557.1:0-2873 GCA_031412375.1 Gemmatimonadaceae bacterium
GAACACTGCTGCGCTCGACGCGAGGCGCGGACGGCAGCCGCATGCAGTGGGTGCCCTACGGCGAGATGGATCCGGATCTCATCCTTGCATTCGTGGCCGTCGAGGATCGTCGCTTCTGGGATCACCGCGGCATCGACACCCGGGCGGTCGCGCGCGCAGCGCGTGACAACTACCGCGCGGGGCGGATCGTCTCCGGCGCTTCGACGATATCGATGCAGCTCGCGCGCCTGCTTCATCCCACGACACGAGGGTGGCGGGCGAAGGCCACCGAGGCGCTATGGGCGGCTCGGCTCGAGACGCACCTGACGAAGCAGGAGATTCTCGAGCAGTACCTGAATCGCGTGCACCTCGGCCAGGCCGCGGTCGGGGTCGGCGCCGCGACGCGCCTCTATTTCGGATCCTCTGCCGCGGAGCTCAGCGTCGGCGAAGCGGCGACGCTCGCGGGCCTGGCACATGCCCCGTCGCGCGACAATCCCTTCGTTTCGCCGAAGCGTGCGGCCGCGCGTCGTGCGGTCGCGATTGCTCGCATGCACCGAGCAGGCGCCATCGGACGAGCGGATGCCGCGGACGCGCGTGCTGAGCCGCTCCTTCCGGGGCGAGGGCGCGCGCCCTTTCTCGCACCGCACTTCACGTCGCGACTGCTTTCGGAGCGCGCGGCCGATGCACAGGGCGATGTGTGGCGGACGACACTCGACGCCGAACTGCAGCGTGAGCTCGAGGGAGAAGTGAAGCACGCCGTGGACATGCTCGGCGAGCGGGGCGCCCGCCATGGCGCGGTCATGGTACTCGACAACCACAGCGGCGACATACTCGCCTGGATCGGATCGCCGGACTTCTGGGCCGCGCAGAATGGACAAACCGACATGGTCATCTCGGCTCGCCAGCCGGGCTCCGCGCTCAAGCCCTTTCTCTACGCGCTCGCATTCGATCGTGGGACGACGGCGGCGACGGTGCTGCCCGACATCCCGCGCAGCTATCCCACGGCGACCGGGCCATACAGTCCGCGCAACTACGACCGCCGCTTTCATGGGCCGGTGCGCGCGCGCGAGGCGCTCGCGAGCTCTTACAATGTCCCGGCGGTCGAGCTCGCGGATCGTGTGGGCACGGCCGCGCTCCTTCAGACGCTGCATCTCGCGGGCTTCGAGTCGCTCCGGCGGGACGCAGGGCACTATGGGCTCGGGCTCGCGCTCGGAAATGGAGACGTCACGCTGCTCGAGCTGGCGAACGCATATCGCGGATTGGCGAATGGAGGCGTCTGGACGCCGACGAGGTCGATTGCGGGCGAAGAGCCCGAAGCGATGCTCGGCGTGCGGCGCGCGGCCGACTCGCGACGCGGCCGGCGGTTCGTTTCCGAGCAGGCGGCGGCGCTCGTACTCGACGTCCTGTCCGACGCATCGGCGCGCGTCCCCGGCTTCGGTCTCGACACGCCCTTCGACTTTCCCTTTCCCGCCGCGGCCAAAACCGGGACGAGTCGTCACTTCACGGACAACTGGGCCGTCGCGACGACGGCGGGGTTCACCGTTGCCGTCTGGGTCGGGAATTTCAGCGGCCAGCCGATGCAGGGCGTGAGCGGGGTAACGGGCGCGGGGCCGCTCCTGCACCGTGCGGTGAGCATCACCGCGCAGCGCTATCCACCGGGTGTGCTCGTCACACCATCGCAGGCGGGTCTCGTGGCGCTCGAGGTCTGCCGGCTCTCCGGCTTGCGTGCGACACCGGAGTGCCCTTCTGTCAAGGAATGGTTCCTCGCCGGCAGCGAGCCGCACCTCGTCGATGACTGGGTGCAGGCCGGCCGCACAGCGCTCCCCACGGAGTACGCCGAGTGGGCGGCAGAGTCGGGCAGGGAATTCTCGGTCGGCGATGGCTCGGTCGCCCCGGCTCCGCATGAGGACGGTGGACGCGCATCGGGGCGCGACAGCATCGGCGCCGATAGCACGTTCCGACTGCTGTCTCCGCTGGACGGGGATGTGTATCGCGTGCCACCCGGCGTTCCGGGCGACTATTCCTCGATACCGCTGCGGGTCGCTGGCGCGCCCGGCAACGTTCGCTGGTTCATCGATGGCGCGCGGGTGGACGGTGCGCGGTGGCGACTCTCACGCGGCACGCACGTCATTCGCGCCGAATCGGGCGGGACCGCAGTGGTGCAGGCTCGAGTGATCGTCGAGTAGCCGTCGCGGGGCGCTCCTTCGTCGTCCGGGGTCGTCGCCCGTGAGATCATGGCAGCCTTGACATATCAACAGATCTTGATACGTTAGTCCCATGGTCACCACCCACGATGTCAGCGCGGCGCAGGTCGCCCGGCTCTGCCACGCGCTCTCTGATGAGACGCGGATCGAGATTGTCCGGCTGCTCGGCAGCGGGGAGCGGTGCGTGTGTGAGCTGACCGACGCACTCGATGCGGCACAGTCTCGCCTCTCATTCCACCTGCGCACGCTCAAGGACGCAGGCGTGGTGACCGATCGTCGCGACGGGCGATGGGTGTACTACACGCTCAACCATGAGGCCATCGATGCGATCTCCGGTCTCGTCGGTGCGCTGAAGTCATGCACCGGCAGTGAGAAGGGGAAGGGACGATGCTGCGGATGAGTTTTTTTTTCGCTGACATATCAACGAAACTTGTTCGAAAGGGAGGATGGCGATGAACAACGAGAATCTCAGGGATTCGGTGAAGGCGCGGTATGGCGCGGCGGCGCAGCGCGTCGCCGACGATGCCACGGAGGCCGCCTGCTGCGGACCGAGCGGATGCTGCGGCGCGACGACCGACGCGTGGGATCCGATCACCGCCAACCTGTATGAGGAAGGCCAGACTGCCGGAGTGCCGGCCAAGGCGCTGCTCGCGTCGCTTGGGTGCGGTAACCCGACCGCGCTCGCGGAGC
>JANOCW010000558.1:0-9054 GCA_031412375.1 Gemmatimonadaceae bacterium
CAGCAGGTTGCTCTCGATCACCTCGGGCGTGAGCGGGCCGAACAGCTCGCGCACGAGCCGGCTCCGCACGGCGGCATCCGTCGCCATCCGCGCGCGCGGGACGGTCGCCAGGTCTTCCGGCAGGAAAATGTTGCCCCACACCGGTTCGAGCGTTGCCTTCCCGGCCTCGGGCTGTAGTTCGGCGACGCCCGCTTCTGCCTCCTCCCGGAGAAGGCCCGAGATGATCAGGCGCTTGGGACCGAAATCGAGCAGCCGGCGCGCGATCGCGGTTCCCACGAGTCCACTGCCCCCGAGGAGGAGCACCGTCGCGTTGCGCAGCTCCACCGCTCAGCCCCGTCCGTGGCCGAGTGCGTCGATGACCTCGCGCTCGTTGCGCGTGAGATTGCGGGTCACGCCGGAGGGAAGCGTGCCGAGGTTCACCGGTCCGAAGCGGGTGCGCACGAGTCGCTCGACGAGAAGGTCCAGCGCTTCACAGAGCCGCCGGATCTCGCGCGTGCGTCCTTCGCGAATGGTGAGGTCGAGCTCCCACAGGCCGCGCGATACCGAGTGCGCCTCGACGTCGATCGGTTGCACGACGCCATCCTCCAGCTCGATCCCCCGACGAGCCGCGCGAACCGCTGAGGGGCCGTCCCCACGCACGAGGGCGCGATAGCTCCGGTCGATCTCGGTGCTCGGGTGCGTCAGCCGGTGCGCCGCGGCCCCATCGGTCGTGAGCAGGAGCACCCCCTCGGTCATGTAATCGAGCCGGCCGACATAGGTGAGTCCCGGCCTGGCCTCGACGAGCTGGAACACGGTCTTTCGACCTTCCGGATCGCTCGCCGTCGTGAGGACACCAGGCGGCTTGTTGAGGACGATCCACGTTGCAGCGGTCGGTGCGGCGACGACCTTGCCGTCGACGGTGATGCGATCGCGTGCGGGGTTGACGCTCTGCCCCGTGCGCGCCGGCGCCCCGTTCACGGCGACACGGCCTTCGGCGATGAGCTCTTCAGCCTTGCGCCGGGATGCCACCCCCGCGCGCGCGAGCGCGCGCTGGATGCGCATCGTTTCCGCCATCATGGAGCCGCGGCGGTCGAGCGGAGCGCGATCGCCAGCTCGTCGGCGCGCGGGAGCTCCTCGAGGTGCCGGAGCGCGAACTGCTCGAGAAATACGGGAGTCGTTCCGTACAACAGCGGGCGACCAAGACCTTCAGCCCGACCAGTGACCTCGATGAGCCCCCGGTCGTGCAGCGACTTCAACACACCCCCGACCACGACCCCGCGAATCTCTTCGATCTCGGCGCGACCGATGGGTTGGCGATAGGCGATGAGCGCGAGCGTCTCCAGCGCGGCCGCCGAGAGTCGGTGGGGGCGTGCAGCGAGCTGCGCCCGCTCGATTGCCTCGGTGTATTCAGGGCGCGTCAGGATCTGCCAACCGCCACCGACTTCGGTCAGCTCGACGCCGTGCCCGTCGATGTCGTAGTGCTCGCGCAACTCCGCGACCGCCTCGGCGACGTCGTCGCCGGTGGCGTCGGCGTCGAGGCCCGCGAGCTCCTCAATCGTGATCGGACGTGCGCTCGCGAAGAGCGCCGCCTCAAGCAGCTTCGCTAGCGGCGATGTCACGCGCGATCTCCACGGTGGCGAAGGGTGTCGGCTGCGCGAGCCGGACCTCGCCGCGGCGCGCCAGCTCGAGCAGCGCCAGCAGGAGCGACAGGACCTGCCATGGCTCGGCAGCGGGATCGAGCAGGTCGGTCCAGCGAGCACTCGCGCGCACGGCCATTGTCGCGCGCACCGACGCGATCGCGCCGTCGACGTCGAGGGCGCGGGGTACGACATCGTGCATCGTCGGCGTGCGCACCGCCCGGATGATCCGGTCCACCGCGGCGAGGAGCTCCCCGAGCGAGAGGACCAATGGCGCGCTGGGCGGAGCGGGCTGTTCGGGAAGAAAGGCGCGCGCAAATCGGTTGCGTCGCGACTCGGCGCGCACGTCGAGCAGGTCGACGATCTCCCGCATCTGCTGGTACTCCAGGAGGCGACGCACGAGCTCGGCGCGCGGATCTTCCCACGACTCGTCATCCGCGTTCCGCGGGAGCAGCATGCGCGCCTTGATGCGCAGCAAGTGCGCCGCCATCTCGAGATACTCGGCTGCATCATCGAGCGCGAGCGTGGCGATCCGCGCGAGGAACTGCTCGGCAATGCGTGCGATCGGGATGTCGCGGATATCGAGCTGCTCGTCGCGGATGAGCGAGAGCAGCAAGTCGAGTGGCCCGGAAAACTGTGTCAGCTCGACCACGAACGCCGTGTGGGCTTCCTGTCGGTCTCCTGGCAGTCGCACGCGCTCCGTCGCCGTGGCTACAGCCATGTGGACACGTTCGGGAGAATGAACGGCTGCACCGACCGAATGAACAGGTCGGACATGAAGTAGGCCGGTGCCAGCAGCGACCCGAGGGCTCTGCGCCCGACGATGAAGAAGCCGATCAGGATGAAAAAGCCGTAACGGGCGCCGAACTCGGCGTACTTCATCGACCAGGCGGGAGGAAGCAGATACTTGATCACATGCGAGCCATCGAGCGGCGGAATCGGAAGGAGGTTGAAAATGATCAGGTTCCAGTTCAGCAGAATCCCCAGCACCAGCACCGCCTGGGCGATCTCGATGGTGGACACCGTCGCGGGCGCCGCACGTGCGACGGCTCCGAAGATGGCGATGAGAACGACGCAGGCGATCGCGATGACGAGATTGGTCGCGACCCCGGCGAGCGAAACGATGAGATCACCGCGCTTGAAGTTCCGGTAATTGCGCGGGTTTACGGGGACGGGCTTCGCACCCCCGAGCGCTGCTCCCGTGGAGAGATACATGACCAGCGGAAGAACGATCGTCAGAAACGGGTCGATGTGCTTGACCGGATTCCACGTAAGACGACCAAGCTGGTAGGCCGTCGGATCCCCCTGTTTCAGCGCCGCATATCCGTGAGCGATCTCATGCGCAATCACGGAGAAGAGCAACATCGGTCCGAAGAGTGCTACGGACTGGAGGAGGTTATCCAATGCGGATCAGCGTCACTGACGTGTGTGGGATTGCGTCGCTCCGGAGGGGTGGTCGGCGCGAAAGCTAGCCGGGCCCCCGGACAGTGTCAAAGCGGTGTGCTGCCTTGACATCCACGACAGTCACCCGTAGGTTTCGCCCTTCGCTCGAGCACCCGCTCGCGCGATTTTACGTCTGGAGAGCACACCTTGCCGAATATCGCGTCCGCGAAGAAGAACATGCGGAAGAGCCGTGCCGCGACCGTGCGGAATCGCGCGCAGCGCTCCGCCCTTCGCACTGCAGTGAAGAAGGCGAAGGCTGGCGCCGCGTCACCCGAAGACCGTCTGCTCGCCGTGAGGCTGCTCGACCGTGCAGCGCGGAAGGGGCTGATCCACCAGAACTCCGCGGGACGCCAGAAGAGCAAGCTCGCAAGAGCAAGCTGACGTCGCTGGTCGATGTGAAAAGATCCGAGCTCACGCTCGGATCTTTTTTTATCGGCGGCAAACCTTCGTCACATCGCGGCCAGCTCTCCGCCGCAGCGCTCGCAGTACCACTCGGTAGGATTGTTCATCGTCCCGCACTCGTTGCACTTGAGGCTCTTCGCGGTTTCGGTTGGAACGTCGCGGAGGTATGACGGAACCGCCCCGTCGGAGTTCTCCGGCCTCGTGATGATCTGGTTCCCGCCCGTCGGCTGACGAGGCACGGTGGCGGCCGGCATCGGTTGGATCGGCTGCCGCCCGGATGACGACCTGACGACGGAGGGTGTCTCGGCGGGAGGCGCGGGGGCAGCGGGAGCCGGCTGGGCGGGGTGCTTCCCGGAGTTCCCGCCGGACACACCATTCGGGGAACCAGTGGGGGCGGGCGTTGTCGGCGCAGCGCCGGCACGACCGGGGGCCGACTCCACGACGGAGCTCAGGAAGGCCAGCTCGTCAAAGCGGCCCCCACCCTGGGTGCGCGGAACGCCCGAGCTTGGCGGGCCGCCTGCGGCCGCCCCTTCTTTCGGCGGGCGCGATCCCTCCGGTGGGCGGGACTCCGCGGCCCCTGCGGTGCTCACCGCACTCCCGGCCATGGAAAGAATTTGCTGAACCCGGGCCAGCTCGGTGCTGACTCCGGCCCGGTCGGCGGTGAGGCGCGCGACGGTTTCGTCGATCGACTTGCGGAGCTTCTCCCATTTGTCGCCATCGAACTCGCCGACAGTCGCCCGGAGCTCCGCCTCATAGCGCTCGTCGCGCTTCGCGTTCTCCTCGGCCTGGAGCTTGGCGAGGCGTGCGGTGAGCGCGGCCACGGTCTCCTTCAGCTCCGACGTGCGTCCCACCAGCTTCTGGATGATCTCGCGCAGCCGAGCGTCGTAGTCCCCCCGAACCCGCTCATAGACGTGCGGCGGGGTGATGGCGCGCTTCTCCTCGAGCGCCGTGATCCAGACTTCGAATCGCTGGCGCTCCTGCATCAAGGCAGAGACGGCATCCATCGGGTTGCTACCGGGACTCGACATTCATTCTCCGCCCATCGTCGGGCAGTGGACAGCCAGGGTATGGTCCATCGATTCCGGCGCGTGCACGCGCGTCGGTCAATGCTTTCACGTCGTCACCCGAGAGCGCGTTGACACGCCCGAGCAGGCGTGCCGTCAGAAGGATTCGTGCCGTCTGCTCAACGCTCTCCATTCTTTGATGCGCGATGGTCAGCGTCGACCCAACGGTGGTCGCCCCATGGTTCGCCATCAGGTAGGCATCGTGCGTGTCCAGAAACGGCTCGAATGCGTCGGCGAGCGACGCCGTTCCCGGTGTTGCATAGGGGACGAGCGGTACGGTGCCAACGGTAAAAACAACTTCAGGAAGCACACACGCCATGAACGACTCCCCAGCGACCGCAAATCCTGTCGCCGTCGGAGGATGCGCATGCACGACGGCCTGGACATCCGCCCGCCGAGCATAGATTCGGAGGTGAACGGCGATCTCCGAGGAGGCCCTGTTCGGCCCACGGATTCGGCGACCATCCATTCCGAGCTCCACCAGATCTTCCGGTCGGACATCCACCTTTGACATGCCAGCCGGCGTGACGAGGATTCGATCGGGACCGAGCCGTACGGAGACATTCCCTTCCCCTCCGGCGATCAGGCCACGCTCATACAACCGTTGACATACCCCCACGATGGCCAAACGCGCCGTGCGGGTGCCGCTCACGGTCACTCCGCGGCGCGATGCATCAAGCGGCCGCCCACGATCGTGAAGCGTGCGGCGCCCTGCAGCTCGCGACCAGCGTAGGGAGTATTTCTCCCCTTCGATAGGAATGCAGACGGGTCCACGATCCACCGACGCTCGGGATCGAGGACGGTCACATCGGCCGCTGCCCCGGCCGTGAGGGTGCCTCCGGGCAAGCCGAAGATGCGGGCCGGGGCGCAGGCCATTCGCTCGACGAGCACGGGATATCCCAGAATCCCGCTCGCCACCAGGCTTGTCGTGACCACGCCGAGGGCGGTTTCGAGCCCCACGATGCCATTGGGAGCGTCCGCGAATTCGCGCTCCTTCTCATCGTAGTGGTGCGGTGCGTGGTCGGTGCAGATCACGTCGATCGTCCCATCGGCGACGGCCTCGCACAGCGCCTGGACGTCCTCGGCAGTCCGCAGCGGGGGGTTCATCTTGGCGTTCGTATCATAGCCCTCCACCGACTCTTCCGTGAGCGACAGGTGGTGGGGACAGACCTCCGCGGTCACGCGAATGCCCCGCTCCTTCCCCCAGCGTATCAACTCGACGCTTCCCCGAGTGCTCGCGTGTGCGATGTGCACGTGACCCCCGGTGAGGCGCGCGAGGAGGATGTCGCGGATGACCATGATCTCCTCGGCCTCGTCGGGGATGCCCTTCAGCCCGAGCCGGGCGCTGACGATTCCCTCGTTCATTGCGCCGCCGCGCGCGAGCGTCGGTTCCTCGCAGTGATCCACCACCGGGATTCCGAAGGTCCGTGCGTACTCGAGCGCCGTGCGCATGAGGTGGGCACTGACCACGGGCCTGCCATCATCGCTCACCGCGACGGCGCCCGCGCCGACCATCTCTCCGAACTCGGCGAGCGCCTCGCCGCGCTGGCCCACCGAGATCGCCCCGATCGGGTAGACCCGGGCACCTCCCGCACGTTGGGCCTGGCGCACGATGAACCCGACGGCCGCCTGATTGTCGGTGACCGGCTCGGTGTTCGGCATCGCGCATACGGCGGTGAAGCCGCCGGCGGCCGCCGCCCGCGCCCCCGTCGTGATCGTCTCGACGTCCTCGCGCCCGGGCTCGCGGAGGTGGCAATGCACATCGATGAATCCGGGCGCGATGATCGCCCCTGCGCAGTCCAGGATGATGGCGTCATCGGGCGCATCGAGTCGGTCCGCGATCTCGGTGACCACCTCCCCCGCGAGCAACACGTTCGACGTGCGGTCGATGCCCTGGCTGGGATCGAGGACGCGGCCTCCGCGAAGAAGGATGGGGCGCAGGTCGCGATCGGCAGCGCTGCTCATCGTCCCCCCTTCGCAGCGCCAGCAAGCTCGGGACGGCCGCCGGCGAGGAGGTAGAGCACGGCCATGCGCACGGCGACGCCGTTCGTCACCTGATGCAGGATCACGCTGTGGGGGCCATCAGCGACATCGGAATCGATCTCCACGCCGCGATTCATGGGGCCGGGGTGCATGATGAGCAGATCGCGTGGGGCGCGCTCGAGCCGTTCCCGCGACACGCCGAAGACCCGGTTGTACTCGCGCGCGGACGGGATATAGCCGGCGGTCATGCGCTCGAGCTGGAGTCGAAGGATGTTGAGGGCGTCCGCCCATTCGATCGCCGCCTCGATCCGATCGAACACGATGACGCCAAGCTCCTCGATTGCGGTGGGAAGAAGTGACCGTGGACCGCACACGGCGACTTCGACTCCCATTTTTCGCAGCCCCCAGATGTTGGAGCGCGCCACACGCGAGTGCAGCACGTCGCCGCAGATGCAGACCCGCCGACCGACCAGCGTCTTGAAGTGGTCGCGCAGCGTCAGCAGGTCGAGCAACCCCTGGGTGGGGTGCTCGTGCATCCCGTCGCCCGCATTGATGACGCTGGACTCGATCCGCTCGGCGAGAAACTGCGCCGCGCCCGACGCTCCGTGTCGAATCACGACCATGTCGATCCGCATTGCCTCGAGGTTCCGGGCGGTGTCCACGAGGGTCTCTCCCTTGGAGACGCTCGAGCCCGACGCGGCGACGTTCACCGTGTCCGCCGAGAGGCGCTTCTCCGCGAACTCGAACGAGATCCGCGTGCGTGTCGAGGCCTCGAAGAACAGGTTGACAATCGTCTGGCCACGAAGCGCCGGGACTTTCTTGATCGCGCGCTCGCTGATCTCCTTGAACGGCTCGGCCGTGTCGAGGATGAGCTGGATTTGTTGGGTCGTGAGGGGCTCGAGGGCGAGGAGATCCTTGCCCAGGGCGTTGATCACTCGGCGTCCTCGCGAGGCACGACGACCACGGCATCCCGTCCATCCAGCTCTTCGACCAGCACATCGATCCGCTCGTCGTCGCCGACGTCGATCTTCTTCCCCACGATGTCGGCGTGGATCGGTAGTTCGCGCCCTCCTCGATCGACGAGGACCGCCAGCGAGATCCGCGCGGCGCGTCCGAAGTCGGTGAGCTCGTCGAGGGCCGCCCGGATCGTGCGCCCGGTGTAGAGCACGTCGTCGACGATCACGACGTTCATCCCGTCGAGATTCCACCGCAGGTCGGTGGGGCCGACCACCGGGCGGGGGCCGACGGTCTGCAGGTCGTCGCGATAGAGGGTGATGTCGAGCGAGCCACGGCGCACCGTGGCCTTCTCGCGCTCGTCGATGATTCCGACCAGGCGCGTTGCGAGCTGCACCCCTCGCCGCTGAATCCCGACAATGATCAGGTCGTCGGTCCCGTGGTTGAGCTCCGTGATCTCGTCCGCCATGCGCTTGAGCGTGCGCTCCAAGGCGCGGGCATCGAGCACCTCCTTCCTTTTTCTGGCCATAGTCCGCCAATATGAGGGCGTGGGGGCCGAAATAAAAGCTGCGAGGGGCGCGCTCCCACGGCCTTAACGCTCGCCCGTCGGGAGCGTCGAACGAGCAGAGACCCCCTCCCAGCACTCACTTCGCTCAGGACGCCCATGCAACTCACCCGCGCAATCACGGCCGTTACCCTGCTCGCGTTCACCGCTGCGTGCCGCGAGTCCGCGACGGAACCACAGACTCCTGCGGATGCCCTCACACGAGACGTCGCCGTCGTGTCCGGGGACGCTGCGTACGAGGACGTCGGGGTGATCTATGCCCAGATCGGCACGTTTGGTGTGCCGATGGGCGACGTCGGGCGGGTGACCGGTTGGACGGGACCCTGCCCGTATGACGCCACAACAGAGCGATTCACCTGTCCAGTGCAGACGCGTGAAGGTCGGACCTTTTCGCGCAGCTATGCGTTCCGGGACGCGACGGGAAATGCCCAGCGCGCCTACGACGGTGCGACGACCGCCTCCGCGAACTTCCAGAGCTCAATGGCCGGATCCGTCGAACGCGACGGATGGAGCGCGACGATGTCGCACGAGCGCGACATGACTGCATCGGGCCTCGTCGGGACCGAGACCAGCCACACGATCAATGGCACTGGTTCGAGCACGGAATCGAGGAGCCGACACACGGATGGTGGGCTGCGGACGTACCGCATGTCGTCCGTCGCCACGTTCACGAATGTGGTCGTTCCCGTTCCGCGGGCTCGCGGGGCGTGGCCCGTCTCCGGCACGATCACGCGCACCGTCACGGCGGTGCGAGAGGGAGTGGTTGGCTCCGTCAGTCACGAGCGCATGTCCACCACGACGTTCAACGGCACCCGCTTCGCTTCGATGACGGTGGGTGATCGCACCTTCACGCTCGACCTCGCGACCGGGCGCGCCGTTCGCAAGCCCTGACGCCCGCGTACGATTCGCGGGTACGGTGGCGGGGCGGGGTTGGCCGGGGGGCCGCGTGGGATAAAAGGTAGGCACGCCCCGGGCCCAACGGTTTAGCCCCCCCCCCCGGGTGTGCCGGGTGGGGGGGGCCGGTGTT
>JANOCW010000559.1:0-4407 GCA_031412375.1 Gemmatimonadaceae bacterium
GCGGCAATGGCGGCGCGCGCCGACGCGAGCGGTGCGGAGGAGGCGATGGCGCGCAGCACGATCGCGGGGCCACACTCCCAACAGGAGATGGGTTGTGCGTGGAAACGACGGTCCGTCGGATCCTCGTATTCACGCCGGCAGTTCGCGCACATCGCGAAGCCTGCCATCGTCGTGCGCGCGCGGTCGTAGGGGACATCGTGCACGATCGTGAATCGCGGGCCGCAGTGCGTGCAGTTCGTGAATGGGTACCCGTACCGGCGATTCGCCGTATCGAGCGTCTCGGCGAGGCAGGCATCGCACGTCGCAACGTCGGGCGAGACGGCGGGCTCGCGAACGCGGTTCTCCGACGGAGAGCGGCGTTCGTCGCTCGACAGGATGGAGAACCCGTCGTACGGCCGAGTGACGTCGGTGTGTGAGTGCACCTGCTCGACCGCGGCCAGCGCCGGCGCCGACGAGCTGAGATCGGCGACGAAGCGGTCGAGCGATTCGGAAGGTCCCTGCACGTCGATCACGACCCCGGTGGGATCGTTGCGCACGAAGCCCTCCAGCTCGAGCGAGGTCGCCAAGCCGTACACGAAGGGCCGGAACCCCACCCCCTGAACTACCCCCTCGACCGCAATCACACGACGCTCGAGCATGCACCCGCCCCCGGGGACTGACTCGGCTCGCCGCACGACAGCGGGGGCCGGTCCTCTTCCTTTATGGTATGCTACCGTTTGGTTCGCGGCCCGCAATGGCACTTCGGTGGATCGAAGTGCTATTTGTCTGCGTCCTGAACCTCGTCGAGGAGGCGTCGCAGGCGACTGAGGAGCTTCGATCCGGCGGGAAGCAGAGTGTACAGTGGGTAGGCCGAGGGGCCAGACGTGAGCGCGCGCCTGATCAACTGCGCGTGCTCGAGCGCATGGAGCGTCTCGGCCAAGGTGGAGCTGCTTGCGAGGGGGATGGACGCGGCGACGTCCTGGTAGCGTGCCTCGGTCCGGCCATGGATCGCGTTCAGGACGGCGAGTGAGTAACGCCGGCGGATGATCCGCAGGAGGTCCTCCACGCCGCAGTAGCAGAATGATGGGTCGGCTGTGCCGGGAATCGCACATCCGCACGGAGGGAGGTCGTGCGCGGTCGGGGGCTGTGTCAGCAACGCCTCCTCGAACGGGGGATGCAATGTGAGGCGGAAGAGTATACGCCGTGAGCATGGGGCGGCAACGGCGCGACGGACCGCGGACGCTCGCGCATTGCGAGGGCTCGAGGCGGGGCGTATACCACAGCCGTCAATGACCACTCACTCTCCCTGGGTTCCGCGAGGATGATCATCTCGACCGGATCCCAGCGGGCTGCGCGCGCCGCGCTGGTGGTGCTGTGCCTCGCTGCCGCCTCCGCCTGCGCGACCGAGCAATCCGTCCGGGACGAGCGAACCCTCGTCGCCGCGATCGGCAGCGATCCAGGGCACCTCAACCCAGGGATCACGACGAACGGCGGCGTGCAGACCGCGTCGGCTCTGCTTTACAACGGGCTGCTCACGCTCGATGACAGCCTCCGGCCCCAGCCGGAGCTCGCGGACCGGTGGGAGGTGATGGACAACGGTGCGCGCTACCGATTCCACCTGCACCGCGGCGTCCGGTGGCACGACGGCCGGCCGTTCACCGCGGCGGACGTGAAGTTCACGTTCGAGGAAGTCCTGCTCAAGTTCCATTCACGAATCCGCGCGTCGCTCGGCCCGGCGCTGCTCGGCATCGACGCACCCGACGACTCCACCGTCGAGTTCCGTTTTCGCCAGACGTATGCGCCGCTGCTCCAGCAGCTCGACGTCGGCGAGGCGCCGATGCTTCCGAAGCATCTCTTCGCTGGAACGGATCCGCTGCGCAACCCGGCGAACATCGCCCCGGTCGGCACAGGGCCCTTTCGCTTCGTCTCCTACGAGGCGAATGGCGAAATCCGGTATGCCGCCAATCAGGATTACTTCAAAGGGCGGCCGCCACTCGACGCGGTGGTGCTGCGGATCATCCCCGAGCCCGCGACCCAGGTGATCGCCCTCGAGGCGGGTGAAGTCGACTGGCTGTTCGCGGTGCCTGGTCCCGAGCGCGAACGGCTGCGTCGCGATCCGCGCGTCCGTGTGATCCAGGGGCCGGTGAACTCGGGAGGCAGCAACTGCATCACCACCCTCGGCTTCAATTTCGATCGGCCGTGGTCCCGCGACATCCGGGTGCGACGCGCCATCGCTCACGCGCTCGACCGCCGGCAATTCCTCGAGCGCGTGCTGTTCAACGAGGGTCGCGTCGCTGACGCCCCGATCTCATCGAAGATCGCCTTCGCGCACGCGGCCGGTCTCTCGATGCCGCAGTTCGACACCACACGAGCAGGGGAGCTGCTCGATGCGGTGGGCTGGCGCCGTGGCGAGGATGGGGTCCGGATTGCGCGCGCCGTTCCGGGCGTCGCGGATGGCACGCGCTTCGTGATCGGCTTCAAGGGCATGCCCGGCCAGATGGTGTACGGCGACCTGCTGCGCGCCCAGCTCCGCGGTGTCGGGATCGACCTGCGACTCGAGCCGCTGGAGCAGGCCGTGTTCGCCCAGGCGGTCTTCACGGCACGTGATTTCGACACGGCCGTCGCCGCCTACTGCAACGGCACTGATCCGGAGATCGGCGTGCGTCGGCAGTACGCGTCGTCGAACATCGCCCCGGTTCCATTCTCGAACATGGCTGGCTATCGAAGCGCCGTCATGGACAGCCTGTTCGACCTCGCGGGCGCCGCGCTCGCCGTGGATGAACGCCGGAGGCTGTACCGGCAGATCCAGGAGCTCGCCATCCGCGACCAGCCCTATATCTGGCTCGTCGAGACTATCGACACGCGCGCGCACAGCGTGCGATGCCACGGCTTTCGCACTTCCGGGCATTTCGCCGCGCGGGCGGAGTGCACCCGGTGAATGGGCGGTTCGTCGTCAGGCGCCTGCTCCAGATCGTGCCGACGGTGTTCGGCATCGTCCTCGTCGCCTTCCTGATGATCCACATCGCACCGGGCGATCCGGTGCTCGCCCTGGCCGGTGAGCACGGCGACGCGGAGTACTACGCGTTCATGCGGGAGCGGTTCGGCCTCGATCAGTCGTTGCCGCGGCAGCTCGCCACCTACTTCCTCCGTGTCGCCGCCGGCGACCTTGGACATTCGTATGTCTATGGCAGGAGCACCATCTCCGTCATCATGGAGCGCGTGCCGGCGACGCTGCTGCTGACAGGGACGGCATTGGGACTCGCGGTCATCGCGGCGATTCCACTGGGCGCCCTCGCAGCGCGACGTCCGCACGGGGCTCACGATGTCACGATCAGCGGGATCGCCCTCGCGGTCTACTCGACGCCCATCTTCTGGATCGGGCAGATCACCCTCCTCGTCGTTTCACTGTGGCTCGGCGTACTGCCGGTGCAGGGAATGACGGCGGCAGGGAGCACCGCGACCGGGGCCGCGCGCGCCTTCGATGTCATGCGCCACCTCGCGCTGCCCGTGCTGGTGCTCGCCTCCCAGGAGATGGTCGTGCTCTTTCGACTCACGCGCACCGGAATGATCGACGAGCTTGCGCGCGACCACATCCGCACCGCACGCGCGAAGGGCGTGAGCGAACGGACCGTGCTTCTTCGACATGCGCTGCCACGCGCCCTCCTTCCGGCCATCACCGTCATCGGTGCGCGTGCGGGTCACCTCGTGGCCGGGGCCGTGGTCGTCGAGGTCGTCTTCGGATGGCCGGGCATCGGCCGCCTCCTCTTCGGCGCCCTGCAGACGCGCGACGTGCCCGTCCTCCTGGGTCTCTTCATGGTCGTGGCCTTCGCGGTGGTCGTGGCGAACCTGCTCACCGATCTCGTTCATGCTTTCATCGACCCGCGCGTCAGCCTCCGCTGAGCTGGCCCCGAGCGGGCTGGCCTCGGCGCATGTCTTCCTCCGCCGATCGACGTACGCCGCCGTGCTGTCGATGCCCGGCGGGGCGATCGGCCTCACGCTCACCGCTGCAGCGGTGGCGACGGCGCTCCTGGCACCGGCGCTCACGACGATCGACCCGTTTGCACTGGGGGGACCGGTGCTCGGCGCACCGTCCGCGCAGCACCTCATGGGCACCGACGCACTGGGGCGCGACCTGTTCAGCGGCGTGGTCCACGGAGCGCGAACGTCCCTGCTCATCGCCGCAGCCGTCACCCTGCTGACGTTCGTGTGCGGGATGGGCGTCGGGTTGGTCGCAGGCTACCGCGGGGGACTGCTCGACGACCTGCTCATGCGCGCGACCGAGTTGTTCCAGGTGCTGCCGCGCTTCTTTCTCGTGATCGTCGCGATCGCGCTGTTCGGGCCGGGGATCGATCGCATCGTGGTGATCCTTGGACTGACATCCTGGCCGGTGCTCGCGCGCGTGGTGCGCGGCGAGATCATCGCCATGCG
>JANOCW010000560.1:0-4450 GCA_031412375.1 Gemmatimonadaceae bacterium
TCGCGGCGCGCCGTGGCCACAAGGGGGATGCGGAGTCGCACGTCGCGGCTGCACGTCGCGCGCTCGACGCGGATACCGCGATGGCATCGGCGCAGGCGCGCTTCTTTCCCTACCTCACGGGTTACGTCGCGTTCTACACGAACGATCTCGCGAAGGCCGAGGCCGAGTTGACGCGAGCGGTTGCTATCGAGGGGAACAACCGAGATCCGTTCATGCACGCGCTGCTTGGCATGACCTACGAGAAGCAGGGGCGTGCGGCGGACGCGAGGGGGATGTTCCAGAGGGCGTATGATCTCGCGACGTCGCACAATCCGCCGGCGGCGTTTGCGCGGCCGTTCGCGCGGAAGAAGCTGGGGCTTACCTCGCCGCGGTAGGGCTCGGCGCGCTCATCTCCCCGCCTCGGCGAGGCGCTGGAAGCGGGCATCTCCGCGGAGTGACGCATAGGGCCACATGGTGCGAAGCATCGCGGGAGTGCGCCCCGACGGTAGCGCCAGGAGCCGCTCGAGTTTCGCGATCGCGGCGTCGCGGTCGCCGAGCAGGAGGAGTGCGTAGGCGAGGTAGTCCTGCGCGGCCGCGATGTTCGGCTCGTTGGGGAGCGCTGTCGTGCGCTCGATGCTGTCGGCGATGGCAATCGCGCGCCGCGCCTCTGCCACGCGGCCCGTGCCGGCAAGTGCGATCGCCTGAAGGCCGGCGAGCCCGGACATGTGAATGCGCCGACTCGCCAACGCGTAGCGAGGGGCACGAGCCACGGCGAGGGCGGAATCGAACCATGGCCGTGCACGATCCCGTTGACCAGTTTCGCGCGCCCATGCGCCCAGAACCGTATAGTGGAGCAGGCTGTCTGTTCCCGCCGTCAGCGCGGGGATCTGGATCCCGCCGGCCGATGGATCCCGGGATCCGGTGAGCGACAGCGGCAGCATCCAGAACAGGCCCGCATTGGCGTTGCCATGCCCCGTGCCACGTTCGGCATTCGTGAGAGCGATGCGCGCGGCCGCCGTGTCTCCGCGGGCGAGCGCGATCTGCACCAGGAATCCGTGGCCGGCCCAGTCGTCCCGCGCGATGGCCAGCATTCGCTCCGCATGCCGTGCAGCGTCATCGAAGCGCCTGAAGTGCCAGCAGAAGAAGGCGACGCGGCTGTTGGCCGTCGGGTCGCGCGGGTCGAGCACGATCGTGCGCTCGAAATCCGCGAAGCCTCCGCTCGTCTCGCCGGTGACGACCTGCACCGCCGCGTACTGGCTCAGGAACTCCGCGTCACCTGGCTTGAGGGTGCTGGCGCGGGCGAAGGCGGCGGCCGACTCCGTGAAGCGCGACACCCGGAACCAGAGGTACTCCGCGCGCGCGAAGTGCGCTTCCGCGAGCTCGGGATCCAGCGCCAGGGCGGACCGCAGCGCCGATTCGTAGCGCCTCGTCGCCGTCGGATCGGTGACGGTGAGCTCGTACTCGACGCGCGCGAGAAGCGCAAATGCCACGGCAAAGGACGGGTCGATCTGGGTCGCCCGCTCGAGCAGGCGGGCAGCCTCCACCATGTCGGCGCTGCCCGCAACGCGTCGCGCGGGATCGCGAAAGAGCGTGCGGGCGCGGACGTACAGCTCGTACGCCTCGGCGTTCTTTGTCGGTGCCTTCGCAAGGGACGCGCGCTCGCGCGCGCCGATGGTGACGCCGATCGCCGAGACGACCCTGGCCGCGATCTCGGCCTGCGCGGTGAAGGGATCCGTCGGCGTGACGATGACTGGATCCCCTGCCCACTGCGCGACGCCGTCGCGCGTTCGCACGAGCGTCGGGGTGACCTGCGCGCGCCACTGTCCCGCCCCGTCCTGCGCCCAGCGCACCACCCCCTTCAACAGATAGGCGACGCCCAGCTCCGCTCCGATCTCGGAATGCGTCTTGGTGGTCGCCCGGTACGCGGTCACGCTCCCGCGCTCGATCACGGTGAGCCCGGAAACCCCGACGAGCTTTCCCGTGACGGCATCGGTGAGTCCTTCGGCAAAGAGCGCGTGCTCCGCCGGGCCATGGTTCTCGAACGGAAGCACCGCGATGGTCGGCGCATCCGCGGGACGGTCGGTTCGAACGCGCGCAACGAGCGCGGCGGCGCCGCCGAGGATCACCAGTCCCACCGCGACCGCGGCAACGAGCCGCGTGCGTGGGCTGCCACGGAGTACCGCGTTCTGTTCACCCGTGCGCACGTCGTCGAGCGAGGCGAGAAGTTCGGTCGCCGACGCGGGTCGCTGCACCGCCTGCTTCTCCAGGCAACGCATCACGAGGCACGCGAGCGCGTCCGGAACACCGAGACGGCGCGCGTCGAGCGGTGCGGGGATCTCGGCGATGTGCGCCGCGATGAGCTGCTGGGCACCGGTCTTTCCAGCGAATGGATGCCGACCCGCAAGCATCTCGTACGCCATGACGCCCCACGCGTAGACATCCGCGCGATGATCGACGTCATCACCCACCACCTGCTCCGGGGCCATATACGCCGGAGTGCCAAGCGACATGCCGATGGAGGTGAGCGTGCCCCCCGGCGCGTGCGTCTTCGACGCCGCGAGCGCCTTGGCGATCCCGAAGTCGGTGACGACCGCGGTGCCGCCGCTGAGGAGCACGTTCTCCGGCTTGATGTCACGGTGCACGATACCGCGAGCATGTGCGTAGGCCAGCGCCTTTGCCACATCGCGCAGCACATGCACGGCCTCACCGGTCGGGATCGGCGCCGACGAGTCCCCCGCGAGTCGCGCGCGCAGGCTCTCGCCATCGACATACGGCATCGTGTACCACGGCAGGCCGCCGACTTCGCCCGCGGTGATGACGGGCACGACGTTCGCCTGCTGGAGTCCCGCGGCGAGCGCGATCTCCCGCTCGAAGCGCTCGGCCGAGAGCCCCGCGGCGAGCTCCGGTGAAAGCACCTTGATGACGACGCGCCGATGGAAGCGCGTTTCCTCGGCGACGAACACGCGCGACATCCCGCCCCCGTCGAGCTCACGCTCGATGATGTACGCGGCACCGAGGGATGTCTGGAGCTGATCGCGAAGGGAGTCGGACATCCCTACGGCTCGAGATTCATTCGCTTCAGCAACGCCGCGAACCGCGGGTCGGACCGGATCGACACGAGCTTGGCGGACTGCGGAATGGGCGACCCCTCGTACGTGTCGACGGCCTTGGAGAGATACTCGAACGCTCGATCCTTGTTGCCAAGGCTGACGTACGCGTACGCCAGATGCAGCAACGTCTGACTCCCACCTCCACGTGCTTCTGCCGCTCGAATGATGATGTCCGCCTCGGCGCGCCGGCCAGTGAGTCCGTAGAGCCATGCGAGCTCGAGTCCATGTGCATTCTCCACAATGGCGTTCCCCTTCCGCAGCTCGGCTTCCGCCTCTGCATATTGCCCGTTGAGCCCATACGCCGAACCCAGGAAGTGGTGAACCGGCGGCGAGTCGGGAAAGCGCGTCACGGCCAACTTCAACTGCTCGACCGCCCGAGCGTAATCCCCCATCGCCTCGAAGTTGAGACCGGTGTTGATCAGGATCGCGGGCGATGCCGGATCCAGCTCGACGGCACGTCGGATGACCGCCTGCGCGGAGTCGAAGCGTCGCATCGGCCGAAGCAGGGAGTTGACGTACCAGTGATGCGCACGGGCGTATTCCGGACGCAGTGCGATGGCGCGCTTGAAGTGCTCCTCGGCCTCCTGCCACCGATACCGCTCCGCGTAGACCGACCCAAGCGTTGCGTGCGCCTCGGCGAGCGAGCTGTCGATCTGCAGCGCCTTCAGCGCGGCCTGTTCCCCGAGCCGTGAGGAGACGGTGCCGGAGACGCCAGCGAACTGGTTGGAAATCAGATGGGCATCTGCAAGCCCGAGGTGCGCGAGCGCGTACGTCGAGTCGCGGGCAATGGCCTGCTCGAAGTAGGCGATGCCTCGCCGAATCCCCGACGGGGTACGGCGGTTCGACTCGAACAAGCCCTTGAGATACAGGTCGTGCGCCACAAGGTCAGTGGTCCCGCTCGATGCGAGTCGCGACGCGGATGGCGCGTATGCGACCTTCAGCTCGTTCGCGATCGACCGCGCAATCTCGTCCTGCACGGCAAACACGTCCTGCATCTCGCGGTCATAGCTCTTCGACCAGAGGGTCGACCCATCAGCGACGTTGACAAGCTGCGCAGTGAGCCGCAGCTGATTCCCCGCCCGACGCACCTGTGCCTCCAGCACTGACGTGACCTGAAGCGACTCGCCGATTTGCCGTCCGGTGAGCGGTTTCCCCTTGAACGCGAACAAAGAGCTGCGCGCCATGACGCGGAGTCCCGGGACGGAGAGGGCCGTCATCAACTCATCCGCGATGCCTTCCGAGAAGTACTCATCGGCCGGGTCGCCGCTCGAGTTCACGAACGGGAGGACCGCGATCGAGCGCGGGTACTTGTCGTCCGAGGCGCGCAGGCCGAGTACAACGAGGGCGACGCTCCAGGCGAG
>JANOCW010000561.1:0-8709 GCA_031412375.1 Gemmatimonadaceae bacterium
GTGCACAAAGCGCTTCACGGCGTCGGCCGTACCGCCGATCGCGAGCTGGGAGAAGAGGAACTCGAACTTCTCGTCGTACGCGCGAGCGATCTCGGTCTTCACGGATTCCGGGAGGTCCCAGAGCGCGCGCTTGAAGGGCCCGAGCGCCTTCTTCCGCGTCTTGTAGAAGAACTGCTCGTCCGAATCCTTCGCCTTCCGCTCATCGGCCGCGTTCGTCCGGAGCCAGTCGTAGATCTCCTCCCGCAGTGCTTTCGGAAGATGATCGTACAGCATGTTCTGGAAGTTCGTGGCGAGGTGGATCTCCGACGTCTCCACCCGCGGGAAGTTGTTGAACGCCGTATCCGGGAGGGTGGACGCGCCATGCTGCACGGCGCCGGCCAACCCGTACTCCTCGCGCGCGACTCGTGACAGGGTGTCGAGCGTATCGAAGTCGATGTTGACGTTGGCGATGGAGCCATCGGGGAGCACGGTGCCGCCGTGCGATGTGCCTGACTGCACGCTGATCTTCGACAGGCCCGGCATTCCGCGCGCCTTCTTCTCGAGGGTGCGGGTGAAGCCTCCCATGAAGGCGCGGAGCTCCTCGACGGTGCTGTTCTCCGTGCCGACCTCGCCGATCTCGCCCCCAATGGAAATCGTCACGCCCTCGGGCTCGAGACTGCGAACATAGCGGACGATCTCCACGGCGGTCTCGAAGTTCGCGCGCTGCTGCTCGTCGTGGGTCGCGTACGAGAGATTCACGAGCGTCGACGTATCGACATCGATGTTGTAAAACCCCGCGGCGATCGCCTCGTTGGCGAGCTGCTTGACAGCCGAGACCTCGGTCTTCGGATCGACGGCGAACTTCTTCGCGTTGACCTGGAAGTGGTCGCCCTGGATGAACACCGGGCCACGAAATCCCTCGCGGAGCGCCGCGGCCAGCATCACCGCGACGTACTCGGTGGGGCGCTGCTCGGTGTAGGCGATCTCGGAGCGGGCGATCTCGAGGATGAAGGCGCCCGCGTGCAGCCGCTTGGCCGCGCGGAAGATCGCGCGCGCCGTGTCGTAGGACATGCCACGGACGTTGATCGCGGGCACCGTGAAGCCGCGAATCTGCCCGCGCCCGCGCGCCCGGTAGAGCTCATCGATCGAGGCCGCACGCACGCCGACGGCCTGACCGATCTCCCAGATCAGCCAGCGCGCGTGGGCGCGCTCATCCTCGTCCCCGAACACGGCGCTACGGACGAGCGCATCCATCTTCGGGGAGGCGAGCGAGCCCTCCCGCCGTACATCGACCCGCCCGTCGCGGACAATGACATCGCCGCCGAACGCTTCCGCCTGGATGTCGAGCTGCTGCTGCATTGCAATCCCTCGTTCGTGAACCAATGAGATCGAGCCGGGGGTTGAAGGTCTCCCGGCCTGGCGCCTCTCGCAAGAGGCCCGCGCGCGACGGATTACGTCAGATCGCGTGCCGCGGGTCCGGGCGCGGAAGCGTGTCCCATTCCCGCCGCGCGGCTTCGGAGCCGGGACGTCCCATCATGGCATAGGTGAACTGCTTGCCGAGCTCGACGCCGGGCTGATTGAGCGGGTCAACTCCGTAGAGTGCACCCGCGTAGATCGTCGCGAGCTCGAGGAACAGGATCAGCTCCCCGACATGCGAGGCATCGACCCGGTCGAGGGTGACCGTCAGGTTCGGGCGCCCCTTCTTCGCGAGCGCCCCCGCCGTCGCCCGGCGCTCGATGTCGAGCAGCTCGCCGAGTGTCTTCCCGCCGAGGTAGCTGAGGTCCTTCACATCGGCGTAGGCGCGCGGAATTTCGAGGTCGCCCTCGCGATCGGCGGACGTGATGAAGGTGACCGTCTTGTCGGCCGGGCCTTCCATGAAGAGCTGTACCTGGCTGTGCTGGTCGGTGGCGCCAAGGGCCGCAAGTGGCGTCGGGCCCACCGAGGCGCCGCCGGTCCGGATCTTCCCCAGGCTCTCCGCCCAGAGCTGGACGAACCACCCGGCGAAGTCGCGGAGCGCGTCGGAGTATGGCATCATGACGTGGATGTGCTTGCCGGCGCTGCTGTCGGCGAGCCATTGCAGCAGCGCATACGTGCCGGCGGGATTGAGCGCGAGGTCGTCGCTCTCGCACCGCTTCGCCATCGCCGCCGCTCCGTCGAGCAGTGCCGCGATGTCGATGCCGATAAGCGCCGCGGGAAGCATCCCGACCGGGCTCAGGACGCTGAACCGCCCGCCGACGTTCGACGGGATGTCGAGCGCCGGGATTCCCTCACGCTGCGCGATCGGCCGCAGGGCGCCCTGGGCGGGATCGGTGATGAAGACGAGGTGGCGGGTGGGATCCACCCCTGCCGTCGTGCGCAGGCGCTCATGGACGATGAGGTACTGGGCCATGGTCTCGGCCGTCCCACCGGACTTCGACGTGACGATGAACAGTGTGCGGGCGACATCCACCTGGGCGAGGAGCGCCGACATCGTTCGCGGATCGACGTTGTCGAGAACGTGCAGGCGCGGGTAGCCGCCACGGCGGCGGTCGTCGAGGAGGTTCCAGATCGGAGGGCGCAGCGCAGTCCGGAGCGCGATCGGACCCAGCGCCGAGCCGCCGATCCCGAGCACCACCACATCCTGATACATCCCGCGGCGCCCTTCGGCGAACTGCTGGCTCTGCGCTCGCAGGCCCGCGTCGCCGGGAAGATCGAGGAAGCCGAGCACGCCCGCCTCGCGCTGCTGTTTGGCGGCCGTGACCGCGCGCGTGAACTCGGCTAGGGCGGACTGCCATGCGTCCGCCGGAACGCCACCGGCGACGGCGGGCGCCAGCATGTTCGTGTAATCGAGACGAAGCGTCATGTCAGTCGATGCGAACGGTGAGGCCGTCGAAGGCGGGCGCGACACCCCGCGGAAGCTCGGCTTCGAGGTCGGCGTGGAAGTTGTCGTGCGTCAGGTGCGTAAGGTACGTTCGCTCCGCCCCGATTTCCGCTGCGGCGCGCACCGCTTCCGGGACACTAAGATGCGTGGGATGCTGGGTTCGGAAGAGCGCGTTGATGACCAGCACCTTCACGCCGCGAAAAAGCTCGCGCGCTTCGGGAGGAATCGTCTTGGCATCTGTGACATACGCGAGCGGGCCGATGCGGTACGCGAACACCTGCACGGCGCCGTGCGGAACGACGACCGCCGTGACCTCGACATCGCCGATCGTCACGGGCGTCCCCGGCTCGAGCGCAAGGGAGAACCCCTCCGGCTTCGACGTGCCGGGCAGCGGGCGGATGGAATCGTCGAAGATGTACGGAAAGCGATGCGCGAGCCGCGCGAGGGTCTCGCCGGGTCCGTAGATCGGGAGCGGCGCCGCGCGCCGCACGGTGATCGCCCGGATGTCATCGATCCCGTGGGTGTGGTCCGCATGGTCGTGGGTCATCAGCACCGCATCCACGCGATCGATGCCGGCCTGAATGAGCTGGATGCGAAGCTCCGGCGGGGTGTCGATGAGGAGTCGCGTTCCGCCGTCGGTCTCGACGTACGCGCCCACCCGCGTGCGACGATCTCGTGGATCCGTCGAGCGGCAGACGTCGCAACGGCAGCCGATCTGCGGCACGCCAAAGCTCGTCCCCGTCCCGAGGAAGGTCAGCTTCACACTCGTTCGACCTTGAGCGTATTGGTGGTTCCCGGCACGTCGAACGGCACACCCGCCGTGAGGATCACGCGGTCACCCGGCTGCGCGAGCTGCCGCGACCGGACCTCCCCGAGGCCGACGTCCACCATCTCATCGTAGCTGTGGCAATGACGCACGAGCGCCGGAACGACGCCCCAGACCAGCGCGAGCTGCCGATACGTGCGCACCTCGTCGGTGAGCGCGAGGATGGGCACGTCCGGCCGATGCGACGCCACGATGCGAGCCGTGAATCCGCTCTTCGTGAACACGATCACGCACGGTGTCGAGAGCATGCGCGATGCCGCGACGGTGGCGGCGGCAATCGCTTCCTCCGTCGAGATGACCCCGTCGCGCACACGGACACTGTCGATGCGATTGAGGGGCGCCGGATGCGACTCCATCTTCGTGATGATGCGCGTCATCGCCCCGACGGCGAGTCGCGGAAATGCGCCCGCCGCGGTCTCGGCCGACAGCATCACGGCGTCCGTGCCATCGAGAATGGCGTTGGCCACATCGCTCGCCTCGGCGCGCGTGGGGCGCGGGTTCTCCACCATCGATTCGAGCATCTGCGTCGCGGTGATGACGGGGCGACCGTAGCGGTTTGCGAGCGCGATGATGCGCTTCTGCGCCGACGGCACTTCCTCGAAGGGCAGCTCGACGCCGAGGTCCCCGCGCGCGACCATGACCGCGTCCGAGGCGCGCAGGATGCTCTCGATGTTCGCCAGCGCAACATCCTTCTCGATCTTGGCGCAGATGAGCATCCATTTCGGGATCAGCGCGCGAAGCAGCGCGATGTCCTCGGCGCGGCGCACGAAGCTGAGCGCGACGTAGTCGAGCTCGTGCTGGACCGCGAAGCCGACGTCGGCGCGGTCCTTCTCCGTGATCGAAGGCGCGGAGACCTGGACGCCGGGAAGGTTCATTCCCTTGTGACTGCGCAGCTCCCCGCCATGCAGCACGCGCGCGCGCACCCGGCTCCCGCTGATGGAGAGCACGAGAAAGTCGAGCAGGCCGTCGTTGACGAGGATGCGATCGCCGATGTGGACATCATCGGCGAGGGCCTCATAGGTCACCGGTATCTCGCCCGGCTGTTCCGCGCCCTCGGGGACGAAGGTGAAATCCTCGCCTTCGTGCACGTACCGCGTCTCGGGCAGGTCCCCGATCCGGATGCGCGGGCCCTGCAGGTCGGCGAGAATCGCCACCGGGCGCTGCAGCTCATCGGAGAGCGAGCGCACCATGTTGATCGATTGGAGGTGCTGCTCGTGGGTGCCGTGGGAGAAATTGATGCGGGCGACGTTCAGCCCTTCTTCCATGAGCCCGCGGATGGCTTCCTCCGTCGAAGACGACGGGCCCAGCGTGCAGACGATCTTGGTGCGCGGGTACCGGGTGTTGGCCACGAAGCTCCGGGACGCTAGCGGCTGCGCGCCAGCTCGCGACCGAGCGCGTGCGCCTTGCGCTCGAGTCCCGCGATCAGGGTGTCGAACGACTTCTGGAAGCTCGCGAGACCGTCCACCAGCAGCTTGTCCGTGACTTCGGTGAGCGCGATGCCATTGGCGCCGAGTGCGCCGATCGTGTGCTCCGCCTCCTCGAGATTCGAGTCGACCGTGCGTGCGACCTCACCATGGTCGCGGAACGCCTCGAGCGTTGCCGGGGGCAGGGTGTTCACAGTGTCGGGGCCGATCAGCTGCTCGACGTACATCACATCGCGATAGGCCGGATTCTTGGTGCCTGTGCTGGCCCAGAGCGGTCGCTGGAGGCGCGCGCCCTTCGCCTCGAGCGCTTTCCAGCGCGGGCCGGAGAACATCGAGCGAAAGAGCCGATAGGCGAGCCGTGCGTTGGCGACGGCGGCGCGTCCCTTGAGCGCCTCGAGCGCCGCACGATCCTTCGGCTCGGCCGAGGCGATCTTCGCGTCGAGGCGCTTGTCGACCTCGGTATCGACCCGACTGACGAAGAAGCTCGCGACCGACGCGATCATGTCGATCGGCTGACCAGCAGCCACGCGCTGCTCGAGCGCCGCGAGGTACGCCTCGATCACCCGACGGTGCGACTCCACGGAGAAGAGCAGCGTGATGTTGACGTTGATCCCATCGGCGATGAGGTGCCGGACAGCGCGTGCGCCCCCGAGCGTTCCGGGGACCTTGACCATCACGTTCGGCCGATCGACCGCGGCCCAGAGCCTGCGCGCCTCTTCGACGGTGCCGTCCGTATCGTTCGCCACCGCCGGGGACACCTCGATCGAAACGTACCCGTCACCCCCGCGCGAATGCGCGTACACCGAACCGAACAGGTCGCAGGCGGCACGCACATCCTCGGTCTCGACCAGCTCGAACAGCTGCCAGGTCGAGAGGTCAGGTGGAGCCTCCGCGAGCTGCGAGTCGTACGACGTCCCCTCGGCCAGCGCCTTCTCGAAGATCGTCGGGTTCGATGTCATCCCGACGAGCGAGTCCTCGCGGATCCGCCGGGCGAGGTCGCCGTTGCGCAGCATCCCGCGATCGATGTAGTCGAGCCAGATCGAGGTGCCTGCCGAGTGGAGGTGCTTGAGCCGGTCCATAATGTCCTGAGAGTCCGATCGGGGAACGGGGGTCAGGGCTGCTGCGCCGCGAAGTCGACGGAGAACTGCATTGTTCCCCACGTCATCGTCAGCACGCCGGTGCCCGGATTGGGCGGGGCCGTCATCCCCGGCCGCTGCGCGTTGGGAACGAGCGCGATCGTGAAGCTTTCGACCGGTTCGGTGAGCGTGCGGACGCGCATCGGGACGCGCGCGATCTCACCCGCCGGGTTGTAGGGAATCCCCCACTGCCGCGACCGGCTGTTGATCACGAGCTTCGGCTCGGTCTTCGATACCCAGAGGGCGAGCGTATAGCTCCCGGGCGCCAGGCGTGTCCCGCCGATGGTGATGGCGACGTCGGTGGTGAGCTGGGTCGCGCGATTTGCGCCCGCCCGCCAGACGCTGTCGAGTGGCACCAGCGTGCCGAACACCACGCGACCGCTGGCGTGGGGCTGCCCGTAATCGATCGAGATCTTGCCAGCCGGCATTCCGCCGCCGCGGACGTCGATCTCCGCCAGGGCGCGTCCGCTCGGGGCGAACGTCGTGCGCGGTGGAGCCTGTGCAGGTGCGGGCTGCGCAGGTGTCGCCTGCGCGCGACCGAATGTCGGCGTGGACAGGCACAGTGCGGCGGACAGCGCAATCGACAGTGAGATTTTCATGGTGTGGCGGAAGGGGGCGAGGAGGATTCTGGGCGCCGTCTAATCTACTCGTCCGTCCGCCGCGGCACACCCACTTCCCGGCAGCCCGACGTCGCGTGACCGACGGGGCGCCCCGGCCGCGGGGCGCGGGCGCGGCTCACCGCAATGCCCGCGCGATGGCTTCCATCAGGGTGGCCGCCTCGCCGAGCGTCCGGAGCTCGCGCCCAGGGAGCCGGGCCAGTTGCGCTTCGAGCAGTTGCGCGCGCCGCGCTCGACCGCGCGCGAGTACCGCTCGCCCCCGCGCCGTCGCCGTGACGCGCGTAATGCGCGCATCGGCCGGGTCGCTGCGCCGCGCGACGAGGCCGTCCGATTCGAGCCCGGTCACCAGTCGGGTCATCGTCGGGGGGCGTACACCCTCCGCAGAGGCGAGGTCGCCGAGGGTGAGCGGCCCGGCGAACACGACGACGCTCAGCGCGGAGAGCCGCGGCGCGCTGAGGCCTGTTTCGTCATCGACGCGCCGGAGGCTCCGCAAGAGGTGGATCGCAGCGGAGTGCAGCTGGTCGGCGACGCGGGCGGCGGGCGGGCTGTTCGAGGGGGCGCTTGCGCGATCGGGCGGCATGATGCATCATATTAGTTAGCTGTGCTAACGATCGGCAAGGCCACCGGCAGTCCCGCCCTGCGGCCCGCGCCCGGTCACTCGTTCAGGGAGAAGCCACATGCGTCCCGCACCGACCACCTCGTTCGCGCTCTCCCGCATTGGACAGATCTACGTGCCCGTTCAGGATCTCGGGCGGGCGACGCGATTCTACCGGGAGACGCTGGGGATGACCTTCCTCTTCGAGGTGCCGGGGATGGCGTTCTTCGACTGCGGCGGAATTCGACTGATGCTGGGGACGCCGGAAGACAAGAGCGCCGTGCGCCCGGCGACCATCATCTACTACCAGGTCGACGACATCCAGGATGCCTACGCTACTCTCAAGGGTCGGGGTGCGCAGTTCGAGCGGGAGCCCCATTTCCTCGCGAAGCTGGCGACGGGAGACCTGTGGATGACGTTCCTCAAGGATTCCGAGGACAACATGCTGGGCCTGCAGAGCGAGGTGCGAGCCTAGGCGCGGGGCGCTGGTCGCGGGATGCTCGGGATCAGCGCACCTAGTCCAGCATCCGGGTGGCGAGGCGACTGCCCGCGTACAGCCCGAGGCCGAAGCCGAGCATGCTGACCACGAAGGCCGTGAACACGCCGACCTGCGAGCCGATCCACCAGCCGAGGTAGCTGCCCACGGTGGCTGCCGCGAACATGAGGGTTTTCATCCGGGCCGCTCCCGCGAAAGATGGGTGTAGAGACTCATGGAGGGGACGCCGGAGAGCGGTGCGGGGATACGGGGCGGGGGCGCGCTACATTGGTGCCGATGGCTCCATCGCTGCGTGCTCTCCCCGACCTCCCGATCACGGCGGTGCTTCCGGAGCTTCGGGCTGCGCTCTCGGCGAGTCGGGTAGCGGTGCTCCAGGCGCCGCCGGGCGCGGGAAAGACGACACGCGTTCCGCTCGCGCTCCTCGGTGAGTCATGGCTCGGCGGCACGAAGATCGTCATGCTCGAGCCGCGCCGCCTCGCCGCGCGCGCCGCCGCGACCTACATGGCTCGCTTGATTGGCGATGACGTCGGGGGCACGGTCGGCTACCGCGTGCGGCTCGACACGCGCGTCGGGCCGCGCACGCGGATCGAGGTCGTGACGGAAGGCGTGCTCGGACGGATGCTGCAGGAGGATCCGGCGCTCGAGGGGGTCGGCCTCGTGATCTTCGATGAGTTTCACGAGCGGAGCATCCATGCGGATGTTGGCCTCGCGCTCGTCCTCCAGACCCGCGCCATCCTCCGCGACGAGCTCGCCATCCTCGTCATGTCGGCAACGCT
>JANOCW010000562.1:0-3004 GCA_031412375.1 Gemmatimonadaceae bacterium
CGGGCGCTGGTCGGATGCGTTCGCGTCACGCGTCTCGAGCGGTGTACAGGCTGCCCCGGTTCCACGGGCGCTGTCACCCGTGGTGGGTACGTTGGCATTCGCCGCCGTGTCGTTCGTGGCAGGGCTGCAGGCAGCGACCACAGCGATGACGATCGCCGGTAAGAATGCGGAGCGTGACAGAATCATGGGGGGCGTCAGAGGGAACGAATGATCGACCGTCGGCGGGATGCCGAATCCTCGGAATCTAGCGATCGCTGGTCCGGAGGGCACCCGTGGCTCAGTCGTACCTCAGCGCCTCCACCGGGTCGATCCGCAGCGCACGCCGCGCCGGGAGCCAGCTCGCGAGGAAGGCCGTCGCCAGCAGGACGAGGATCACGCCTCCGAACGTCGTGGGATCGGTCGTCCGCACCTCGTAGAGCACCGTCGCCATGACTCGCGTGAGAAGCACCGCGCCCGCTACACCCACCACGACACCGATGAGGGCGAGCATCATTCCCTGCCCCACGACCAGAGCCAGCAGCGAACGCGGCGTAGCGCCGAGCGCGACGCGGACGCCGATCTCCTGGCGACGCTGCGTCACCGCATAGGAGAGCACGCCGTAGATCCCCAGTGCGCCGAGCGACAGGCCCATCATGCCGAACAGCAGCAGGAGCGTTGCAAGGAGCCGCGGACGGGCCATCGTCCCCCCGATGATCGCGGTCATCGGCTCGACGCTATTGAAAGTCTGCTCGGAATACACCGACCAGACAGCCTGTCGCACTGCACCGGCATAGCGCAGGGGATCGCCCGCCGTGCGTATGACGAGGCTCATCCCGGACCGCATGTTCTGGCGATAGTGGATGTAGATCGTGGGCTCCGCCGGCTCGGTCAGGCTGCGCTGCCGAACATCCCCGACGACACCAATGATCTCGATCGAGTTCCTGCCAAGCCGCACTGTCTTGCCGACTGCAGTCTCGTTCGGCCAGTACCGCCGCGCGAATGCCTCGTTCACGATGAACACCATCGGGCTGCCCGCGCGGTCCGCGGCGGTGAACGCCCGTCCCGCGCGAAGCGGCGTCCCTGATGCGCGAAAGTAGTCGGCGCTGGTGTGCAGCACGGGCGCGCGGATCTCCCGATCGCCCGTCCCGCCGGCGGTACCGGGAATGACGATCGGCGACCACATCTCGCCGACACCGCGCAGCGGAAAGTTCTTTGCGGCGCCGACGGCCTCGACGCCAGGCACCGCCGCGATTCCGGCGAGCACTGCCTCGTAGTACGCCGGGAAGCGCTCGCTCGATTGCCGAGCCTCGGGGATGTTCAGGTTCACCGCGAGCACATTGCGCGGGTCGAACCCGGGATCCACCTCGAGCAGCCGAACGAAACTCCGCGCCGCGAGCCCCGCCCCGACGACGAGCACCACCGCCAGGGCCACCTCGGCAACGACGAGAATGCTGCGCAACCGCTGGCCGCCCGCCCCGACGGAGCCGCGCGAACCGCTCCGAAGCATGCCCTGCAGGTCCAGCGACGTCGCGCGAAGGGCGGGCAGGAGTCCGAAGAGCAACCCGGCAGCGGTCGAGACGGCCACTGCATAGAGCAGCACCACGCCATCGATCCTGATCTCCGATGCGCGGGGCAGCTCGGCGGCGCCGAGTGCGCCAAGCGCGCGCACTCCACCGTACGCGAGCCCGACGCCGAGTGCGCCGCCGAGGAGTGCCATCACCAGGCTCTCGGTCAGCAGTTGCCGCACGATGCGGCCACGGCTGGCGCCGAGTGCAGCCCGCACGGCGAGCTCACGCTGACGGGCGGTGGCTCGCGCGAGCAGGAGGCCCGCGATGTTGACGCAGGTGATGAGCAGCACGAATCCGACGGCGCCGAGCAGTAGGAGCAGCGGACGGCGCACATCGCCGAGCAGTGCCTCGCGTACCGGAAGCATCGTGACGTCGGTGAAGTCACGGCCATCGGCGTGCGCTTCCGCACCGCGACGCACGATTGCGGCGAGTTCCTGGTACGCCTGGGCCGGGGTGGCGCCGGGCGCAAGGCGGCCGACGACATCGAGAAAGCGACTGGCTCGCACTCGGCCAATCGATTCCTCGCCGATCGTGGAGAGCGGCATCCAGAAATCGATGCGCTCGCCCGGAAATGAGAAGTTCGGTGGCATGACTCCGACCACCGAGTATGACACGCCGTCGATCGTCAGCATCCGCCCGATGATGGAGGGCTCACTCCCGAACCGCCGGCGCCACAGCGCATCGCTCAGCAGCACGACGCGGTTGTTGCCGGTCACGGTCTCATCCGGGCGAATGGTTCGTCCGAGGGCGGCCGTCGCACCGACGGATTGAAAGAATCCGTCGGTGATGTACGCGCCCTCGATCCGTTCGGGGCTTCCGGTTCCCGTGAGGTTGGCACCGCTCGCGCCCGGCGCGTACCAGTACGCCCCCAGCGACGAGAATCGGCGCGTCGCTCCACGCCACTCGAAGAAGTCGGGCTCCGACACCTGCGAACGCATCTCGTTCGCAACCCGGTTCGCGTGCCAGACGCGCAGCATGCGGTCGGGCTCCGCGAACGGAAGGGGCCGGAGCAGCACGCCCCGAACGACGCTGAAGATCGCCGTGTTGGCACCGATACCGAGCGCGAGGGTGATCAGCGCGACCAGCGCGAAGCCGGGGGCTGAACGGAGCGACCGCACTGCGTAGCCGAAGTCCCGCCGCAACTCGTGGATCATGGTGATCTGTCGTGACTCCCGTTCGCGACGCAGGTCCTCGTCGCGGCAATAGTGTCTCGTGTAGGCGAGATCGCCGAAGCGGCGAGCGGCCTCGCGCTGGGCTTCGTCAGTCGTCAGCCCTGCGTTCGCCAACTCCTCCGTCTTCCGGGCGAGGTGATACTCCAGCTCGTCCTCGACGTCTTCCGCGATCTGGCTGCTGTTGAGCCAGGGAATGCGGAACTGACGCCGGGGTCCGGAGGGGCGGGGCATGGGGATGCCGGGGTCAGGCCGGATCCAGGACTTCAAAGAGCACCGACATGTACT
>JANOCW010000563.1:0-7452 GCA_031412375.1 Gemmatimonadaceae bacterium
GTGAACATCGCGATGGCCGACTGGCCATACGTCGGGTCCAGTTCGGGATCGTCCCAGATCTTCGCGTAGGCGCGGCCCGCCTCCACCAACCCGTCATCCGCGAGCGTGTCGTCGGGGAAGAGCGAGGTCAGCCTGGCGAACGCCTGGGCAGCGAGGAGCCACTCCTTCTGCCGGCCATGGGCTCGCCCGAGGTGGTAATGCGAGCGCGGCAGGAGCGTATCACGCGCCGGGAGCTGGAGCGTGAGACGTTCGAACCCGGCGATGGCACTCTGGGCGTCGCCCGCCTCGAGCCGCCGCAGCGATTCCCGATACAGGTCGGGTTCGTTCGGATAGTCGGTCGGTTTGAACTGATGGCAGCCGAGTGTCAGCAAGCAGCCGGCCGTGAAGAGCCGGCGATATGTCGGTACGTACATGCGGGACTGGTACCCGGGAGACGGGATGCGGTTCAGGATGGCGCCATTCCGCGCCGAGCGAGCATGGACAGGTAGATCCCGACGCGGGGTTCGGCCGGATGCGCCTCAGCCGCCCGCGTCCAGAACGCTCCCGCCGTCTCGAGATCCTCCTGAAGATAGCCCGAGAGACCGCGCAGCAGGAGCGCGTCGAGGTTTCTCGGGCTGGTCGCAAGCAGCGCGTCGAGCGACGTGGCCGCCTCCTCCAGCCTGCCGCGCTCCACGAGGGCGCGAGCGTGCGCGAGGCGGATGTCCCCGAATCCCGGCCGCAGCTCGAGCGCCCGTGCAAATTGGGCGATCGCCTCATCGAGCGCGCCGGCGTCGCGATAGTGTTCTCCGAGCGAAGCGTGAGCGTTCGCCAGCCGGTTCGCGACCACCACCGGAAACCCGGAGTCATCGGGGCGTCCGAGTCGATGCGCGGCCTCGAAGCTTTGCTGTGCCTCCTCGTCGCGCCCGAGGGCGCTCAGCAGGACGGCCCGGTTCAGGTGCGCTTCGACGTAGCGCGGGTTGAGGGCGATCGATCGGTCGAACGCCGCCAGCGCCTCCAGTGGTCGCTCGATGAGCGCCAGGCAGAGGGCGAGCAGATTGAAGACATCCGGGTAGGCGTAGCCTTCAGCGACTGCTTCACGGAGCAGGAGCACGGCGCCATGGAAGTCGCGGACGGCGAACCGTTCGCGCCCGCGGGCGATCAGGTCAGGCTCGCGGTGGAGCGAGGTGAGCTCAGCCCGTCGCATGCATTCGGGGGGAATCGACGAGCGTCCGGAAGTATTCGATCGTGCGCGCGACGCCTTCTCGTACCGGAACCTTGGGTTCCCACCCGAGTTGGGTCCGCGCCTTGGTAATGTCGGGCTGTCGGACCTTTGGGTCGTCGACCGGGAGATCGCGATAGACGATCTTCGACGACGTCCCGGTGAGCTCGACCACGATCTCGGCGAGCTGCTTGACCGTGTACTCGATGGGGTTCCCGATGTTGGTCGGCTCGTTGTCGCCGTGCATGAAAAGGCGATAGATCCCGTCGATCTCATCCTCGACGTAGCAGAAGCTCCGCGTCTGCGATCCGTCGCCGTACACCGTGAGGGGCTCGTTCATGAGCGCCTGCACGATGAAGTTCGACACCACGCGCCCGTCCCGCGGCCGCATGCGCGGACCGTACGTGTTGAAGATGCGAATGATACGCGTGTCGACCCCATGGTGCCTATGGTACGCCATCGTCATGGCTTCAGCAAACCGCTTCGCCTCATCATAGACCCCGCGGGGGCCGATGGGGTTCACGTTGCCCCAGTAGCTTTCGGGCTGCGGGTGAATCAGCGGATCGCCATAGACCTCCGACGTGGAGGCCAGGAAGAAGCGGGCGCCCTTGGCGAGCGCCAGGCCGAGGGCGTTGTGGGTTCCGAGCGACCCGACCTTGAGCGTCGGAATCGGGTGCTCGAGATAGTCGATCGGACTGGCGGGGGAGGCGAAATGGAGCACGCCGTCGAGGGGCCCGGCGACGTAGGTGTAGGATGAGATGTTGTGCTCGACGAACTCGAAGTTCGGGTTTCCGAAGAGGTGGGCCAGGTTCTCGGGATGTCCGGTGATGAAGTTGTCCAGGCCGACAACGGAGTGGCCTTCTGCGAGGAAGCGGTCGGTTAGATGCGATCCGAGGAACCCGGCGGCTCCGGTGATGAGCACTCTCAATCCGCGGCCCGCCCAATCGAATGATACGTGATACCCAGGGAGTGCATCCGAGCGGCGTCATACAGGTTTCGGCCATCCACCACGATCGGCCTGCGCAGCAGCCCTTTCATGCGGTTGAAGTCCGGGTGTCGGTACTCATTCCAGTCAGTGACGACGACGAGGGCATCGGCACCCCGAAGTGCCTCGTAGTTGGTCTCTGCATACTCGATCGAATCGCGCAGCCGTCGTCGCGCTTCCTCGACTGCGACGGGGTCGTGCGCGCAGACCGAGGCGCCAGCCGCCAGAAGTGAAGCGATCAACGTCAGCGCGGGCGAATCGCGCATGTCGTCGGTCTGCGGCTTGAAGGAGAGGCCCCACACTGCCACCCGCGTTCCGCGAACGTCTCCGAGTGCGCGCGACACTTTCTCGAACAGCCTGGTCTTCTGGTGCTCGTTCGCTGCCTCAACAGCCTGGAGGACGCGGAGGGGAGCGCCTGCCTTGGTCGCGGTTCGAACGAGAGCCTGCACATCCTTCGGAAAGCACGACCCACCGTAGCCAGGGCCCGGGAAGAGGAAGGACGGGCCGATCCGGGAGTCGCTGCCGATCCCCTTTCGCACGAGATCGACATTTGCGCCGACTCGTTCGCAGAGGTTGGCCATCTCGTTCATGAAAGAGATTCGCGTCGCCAGCATTGCGTTGGCGGCGTACTTGGTCATTTCAGCGGACGCGACGTCCATGTAGATGACGGGCTTGCCGGTCCGAACGAAGGGGGCGTAGATCTCTCCCATGACGGTTCTGGCGTGATCGGATGATGCTCCGAGGACAACCCGGTCGGGCTTCATGAAATCTTCGATCGCGGCGCCTTCCTTCAGGAATTCCGGGCTGCTGCAGACGTGAAACGGGTAGCGGGCCTTTCGAGCGATGGCTTCCTGAACGCGCACCGCCGTCCCAACCGGAACGGTGGATTTCGTCGCGACGACCACCTCCCGGCTCATGTGCTCGCCAATCTTGTCTGCCACGGCGAGCACATGTCGAAGGTCGGCGGAGCCGTCCTCGTCGGGGGGCGTGCCAACGGCGATGAAAACGACCTCGGAGG
Source organism: Gemmatimonadaceae bacterium (assembly GCA_031412375.1). Classification (GTDB taxonomy): domain Bacteria; phylum Gemmatimonadota; class Gemmatimonadetes; order Gemmatimonadales; family Gemmatimonadaceae; genus JANPKQ01. The sequence continues at coordinate 3,202 of JANOCW010000563.1, forward strand.
CCGCGATCGCTCGGCCAACGTCCGACGTGAATGACAATCGCCCATCAGTCTGATTTCGTTCGACCAGATCCTCCAGCCCAGGCTCGTAGATGGGGAGGACGTTCTTCTTCAAGCCCTCGATCTTTGCATCGTCCACGTCCGCACAGATCACTTCGTTGCCCGTCTCGGAGAGGCACGCTCCGAGGACGAGGCCAACATATCCAGACCCGACCACACAAATCTTCACGACGTTCAGTCTCCGATTGCTAGGGGACGCGCAGGTCCGAGAAGATACAGTGTCACAGCGCGTCCGTCCAAGTACTGGCCGTCGTGTGCGCCCGTTGCTACCTGGGCCGCTGAGATCTCCTCGTACTGCTCGGAGGCTGAAACGACAAAGAGGCGGGATCCACGGATCCCGCCTCTTTGTCCTGCCGATGCAGGGGAAGCTCCTAGAAGCGCCTTGTTGCGTCGATCGTGAACACGACGCGGCGGTTCGCCTCAGCCCCGGGGTCATCGCGGCGAGCGCCCGGAATGACCTGGCGTGCCGTCTGCTCCCCATACGGAATCGCACGGAACTGCTGGGCCGGCATCCCGTATCTCGATACCATGATGTCGCGCACAGCCTCGGCGCGGCGTCGCGAGAGCGAGATGTTGTACTGCACGCTCCCTGCTGGATCCGCAAACCCTTCAATGGTGACCAATGCCGTCGGGTAGATCTGACGAATCACCTCGGCTACCTGCGAGAGAACCGTCATGTCTGTCTCGCGCACCACTGCGGAGTCGAACCCGAAGTGAACCGGCACGATGTAGCGTGAGACCAGCTCACCCGGCTGCTGGACGATCTCGACCCGCTGCTGCCGGAGACTGTCGAGCAGGGGACGCAACCGGTCCATCTCGGATGCGATGGCTTCACGGACTGCGGCGTTGATCAGGCCCGTATCCACCGGCTGAGTGACGATGACTGGAACAACCGGAACGTTCTCTTCCTGATTGCCCCAGAAATACGTCGCGGCAACGTTGTGGGAGTCGCCGATCGGATCGTTCTCCCAAATCTTCGCGCCGCCGTTCTGGTAATTGCGGAAGCTGTACTCGAGGCGGAACTGCCCGACGTTGACACCTGCGCCCAGCGAGAGGCCACGACGGTTGTCATCACCGGTCTGATACCCGATGCGGCCGATGGCGACACCGTTCGCCGTGGCCTCAATGCCCATTCCGAAGTTGATCTCCTGGTCCTCAATGAACCGCACTTCTCCGACTGCCTTGGCGTCGAATACGATCGCCTGGCCCCGGAAGAGCAGCGGGGTCTGGATTAGGTTCCGCCGGCGCAGCAGGTCCAGTCCGGCCCCAACGTAGGCCATCCTGGGCTGGTGAAAACTGGTTTCCCCGCTCGTCGTCGTATCCGCGCCAGTACCGCCCCCAGCCGGAGCGGAACGTCCCTCTGCGAACTGTACTTTCGTTCCCACGTTCCGGATACCGCCGCCTACCATCAGTCGGTTGCGGACATCAAACTGCATTCCGGAATTGATACCTACCGCGCCCTGGCTCTCGTCGCCGAGTACTTCCTGGGCGAAGTACAATGTCCCACCCCAGCGCCACCACCGAGCAAGCTGGATCGAGCCGCCCCCTTCGAGCACATACGAGAACGCGCGCGCATTTCCGCCGACCAATTCTCCCGACACCCGGTTGTCTACTGTCCCGGCGTTGAAGGCACGCATTGCGATCCCGAACGATACAATGTCGGTCGGGAATGCGACGGCAGCGCCGACGAGCTGGGTCTGCGCGAACCGCTGTTGCCCCGTTACGATGAAGGCGTTGGTCCTCAGCCGCGCGAGTCCGGCAGCGTTGTACCAGATCGCCGACGGGTCCTCAATTGTGGTTGCCATCGCCTCGCCGAGTGCAGCGGCGCGGGGAGTGATAGGCAACCCGAGGATGTTCAGGCCGTGAGTCCCGCCATCTTGATCCCCCTTGGCGAACTGGGCACGGACCGTCGACGGGCCTGCGGTCAACGCCAGCCCGAGCGCGAGAGTCCAACAAGCTCGAGTCGTCACGTAATTCCTCATCGGATCACCATGAGCTTGCCACGGAGCTGTCGGCGCTGCCCCGCCTGAGTCGCTTCGATCACCACCAGGTACATACCAGCCGCGACACTTTCCCCGCGCCCGTTCTCCAGCGTCCAGGTGTACCGTACGGCTTCATCGCCGATGAATTGGGGATCGGTGGGGGTACCACCACCGCTGCCGGCGAACACGACCCCGTTGGCCGCGAAGGTCGTAATCGCCTGCATATCGAAAATCCGCATCGACCACGGCGTCCCAGGATCCCCATTGAAGATGATGACGGCGTTGTCGCCGTTTCGCCCAAACACCGGGTTGTTTTCGAAGACGATGTCACCGGGCGTCGTTACGATAACGGTGAGAGGAACCCGCCTCGCCGCAACGTTATCCCCCTGGACGATCAGTTCACCACGATAACGCCCCGCGAGGATACCAAGCGGAATACGCACGGTGACCGTCACGCGTGACGTGTCTCCGAGGGCGATGTTCGTGATCGTCTCAGGCGTGAACGATATGCGATCTGACCTGATGGTCAGGCCCGTTCCGGATGTCGCGATGAGATCGGTGGCTTCGATCCGAACGTTTGACAGGTTCACGTTACCCAGGTTGGCCACCCGCACGACTCCCCGGACGGTCTGGCCCGGCCGTCCTGCGAGCACAAGAGAATCGAGTTCTGTAGCGGTGTTCGCTTCGACGAGCGCAATCCCTCGGTCGGGCAGGACTTCGACTTCCACAAAAATGTTATCGACCCTGAGCAGCTCACCATTTGGGTTGGACCCCGACCGTTTGACGGAATCCGCCACCGAAAAGCTGCCCCGGTAAATGCCGGCGGGTGTACCGGTGGGAACGTTGACCGCGATTCGGACATCATTTTGGAAACCGTTCCGCAGCGGATTGAGAAAATCCGCAAGGACGAAGTTCCCAGTCGCGATGACTCGATTGGGATCTGCAACATTCACAAAATCCGATACGGCGGAAATGAACAGGTCGGTAAAATCAACGCCCGCCGTATATCCGTCTCGGTCGACATCCTGCGCGTCATTGGCAGCGTTGACCAAGCGGAATGTCGCGGTGGTCGTCCCGAACCCGGAACGCCCGCGCACACGCAGCGTATTCCCCTCGGCGGTTGCGCAGTAGTCGCATATGTCGAAGTCGCCTCCGACAACTACCTGGGCACCGAGGGGTACACTCGCACACAGGGCAACGACTGCGAGCAACAAAACGACCAGACGTGGCCTCTTGCGTTCGGGCTGCCGGCCCGGCCACCGCCCCTGCACCGAACCTACGGTTTCTTTCGTCATCGATCCCGTTTCAAGGCGTTTCAAATGAGCAGGCCGCCGTGGTCGCTGCGGAGTCCGACTTCCGCGCCGCGACAATCCCGTTCCGGCCTGCCACCGCTGCGAAATCCCTCGAGAGCACCTGGACGTCATTAATCTGCTCGAACCCGAGCCCATTCTCGGGAGCCCCTCGAATCGCCTGGCGCTGGAATGTGTTGCCACCGTCCCGCGTAATCAGAAGGACGCCCTGGCGTACGTCGCCACGTCCAGGTGCCCGCCGCACGAGAAATCCAACGACGAATCCAAGTTGACGGTCGGGCGCGAAATCCGCCTTCGTGAAACTGAAGACCGTTATGGCGTTCGAGGTGGGGTCGATGATGGTTTGGGGGATGCCATTCGCCGCAGTGAGTCGTGTGAGCACCCCGGTTGCGGTGTTCAAGCGAAATACAGTCGATGTATCGCCGAGCAGCAGCGCGTCCGTGTTGTTGATGAAATTCGCTCCGCGAAGGAGCGGAGTGCCTGCAGGCAGGGGTACAGGAACGAAGCTGCGGCCCCCGGTGGTCGACGAATGCGCGACTCCGGTTGCCGTCGTCGGCGACGTAAACTGAAAACCTACAACGACCGCGTTTTCGGTATTCGGCGACAGATCGCCGGCTGTTCCAGACTGACCCGTCACAGGGCCGAATTTGTACAGCGAATCATTCGCCAGGTCGTAGCGCCATGAGGATAGCCCCGGAGACCCCCCCGCGAGAAGAGCGACCGGTCGCGTGGCAGCGCGGCGACGAAGCGAGAGCGAGAAGAAGCTGGCGGGATTGTCGGTGAAGACCGGAGCAAACGTCCGCCCGGAATCCAGGGACTTCATGAGCGCCGCGGTATTCAACGTGGTTCCAACCAGGATCGACGCCGCCATGAAAACAGAATCCGCGGTCAATGCCCTGACG
>JANOCW010000564.1:0-8860 GCA_031412375.1 Gemmatimonadaceae bacterium
ACCTCGAAGCAGATGCCGCTGTGCGTGCAGGAGCTGGATCGCCGCGGCATCCAGATCCCGGTGCTGATCGGCGGGGCGGCGATCAACCGCCGGTTCGGCCGGCGCGCGATGTTCGTGGACGGTGAGCGGCCGTATGCGTCAGGCGTGTTCTACTGCAAGGATGCGTTCGAGGGGCTCGAGACGATCGACGCGCTCCAGGATCCCGCTCGTCGGACGTCACTGGTCGATCGCAATCTCGCCGACGCTCGCTCGGATGTATTCCTGCGCACGGGCGTGGGTAAGGATATCGCTTCGGGCACTGACGAAACGAGGCGCAGTGATGTCCGCGCGGACAATACCCTTCCGGAGCCGCCATTCCTCGGACCTCGGGTCGTGCGAGACATTCCGCTCGACGAGATTTTCGCGCTGCTCGACCTCGATGAGCTGTACCGGCTGCAATGGGGCGCGCGGGGCTCCGGGCCGAAGTACGATGCGACCATTCGCGAGGAGCTCGAACCGGCCCGGCTGCGATTGCAGGTGGACGCAACCCTGAACGGGTGGCTGCGGCCGCGCGCGGTCTACGGCTACTTCCCGGTGCAGTCGGTCGGCAACGAGCTGATCGTCTATGATCCCGCGGCGTACGGCAGCGATGGCGCGAGCCTGCGCGAGATCGCGCGCTTCAAGTACCCACGGATGGTCGGCCGGGAGCGGCTCTGCCTTGCCGACTATTTCCGCTCGGTGGAGTCGGGTGACGTCGACATCGCGGCGTTCCAGGTGGTGACGGTCGGCGACGAGGCGAGCCAGCGGTTCGAGACGCTGCAGGCGGCTGGCGAGTACAGCGAGGCCTACTACGTCCACGGTATCGCGGTCGAGGCGGCCGAGGCCGTCGCGAACTGGATGCACCAGCGCATTCGTCGCGAGCTCGGAATCGGCGAGGAGCAGGGGAAGCGATACTCGTGGGGCTACGGCGCGTGCCCCGACCTCGATGACCACGCGACGGTCTTCCGGATCCTTCCGGTGGCCGACGGGATCGGCGTGACGCTGACGACGGCGTTCCAGCTCACGCCGGAGGCATCCACCGCGGCGATGATCGTGCATCACCCGGAGGCGAAGTACTACGCGGTGAGGGGAGTCGTGGAGGAGGGGGCCGTGGCCGTAGCAGCCGCAGGGGCGCGGTGAGGATGGGGAGTGGACTGCGAAGCGGTCAGGCGTCAGCGGTCAGCTGTCAGCCCTCGGGCATGGCCTCGAATCCACGCCCCAGGGAAACGCTCCGCATGAATCCTGATCGCTGAATGCTGACACCTGACCGCTGATCACTTCGTCGCCGCACAGTCTCGAACGGCATGCAATGACTTCGACGCCCTCCAATCTTCTCGACCGCCTGACCGATCCCGACCGCGTCATCCTCTTCGATGGCGCGATGGGGACGATGCTGTACGCACGGGGGATCTACATCAACCAGTCGTACGATGAGCTGAACGTGCGTGCGCCGGACCTCGTGCGCGATGTGCATGCAGAGTACGTCGCAGCCGGAGCTGAAGTGCTCGAGACGAACACCTTCGGCGCGAATCGGCTGAAGCTGGCGCAGTACGGGCTGGCGGACCGCGTCCGCGAGATCAATCGAGCGGGTGCCGAGCTGGCGCGGGGTGCAGCCGGGGAGAAGGTGCTCGTCGCGGGAGCAGTCGGGCCGCTCGGCGTGCGGATCGAGCCATTCGGACCGACGAGCATGGACGACGCCCGAACCGTGTTCCGCGAGCAGATGGAAGGACTCGCGGAGGGTGGCGCGAATGTCTTCCTGCTCGAGACGTTCTCGGATCTTCACGAGATCGAGCAGGCCATTCTCGCGGCGCGCGACGTCGATGCCTCGCGTCCGGTGATCGCCCAGATGACGATCGGCATCGACTGCCACACGCCGTACGGCGCGACGGTCGAGGACGTCGCGCGTGCGCTCGACGCGGCCGGCGCCGATGTCATCGGCCTGAACTGCTCGGTCGGACCGCAGGCCATCCTCGATGCGATCGAGAAGATGGCGCAGGTCACCCGCCGGAAGCTCAGCGCGCAGCCCAACGCCGGCATGCCGCGCGACATCGGCGGCCGCAGCATGTACATGGCGAGCCCGGAATACATGGCGAGCTACGCCAGGCACCTGATTCACGCCGGTGCCCGGGTCATCGGCGGCTGCTGCGGGACGACGCCCGAGCACATCGCGGCGATCGCGGCGGGAATCCGGCCGCTCGCGCCGCGCAACGTCGTCACGTCGACGCGACGAGAACGGAGCGCGACTCCCCGTACGGGATCGGTGGCGGCGGTGACCGACCACCCGGGTGTCGAGCCGACGCCTTTCGCCGAACGCTCGCGCTTCTCCGGCAAGATCGCGCGCGGCGAGTTCGTCACCTCGGTGGAGATCGTGCCACCGCGCGGCGTCGATGCGACGAAGATGCTCCGCGATGTCGGTGCGCTGCGCACCGCCGGCGTCGATGCGGTCAACGTGCCGGACGGGCCCCGGGCACAGAGCCGCATGGGCGCACTGCTGACGAGCGTGCTGATCGAGCAGCAGGTGGGCATCGAGACCGTGACCCACTATTGCTGCCGCGACCGGAATCTCCTCGGCATGCTCAGCGACCTGCTCGGCGCATCGGCGATCGGGCTGCGCAATCTGTTGCTGATCACCGGCGACCCGCCGAAGATGGGGCCGTATCCCGAGGCGACGGCCGTCTTCGACATCGACGCGATCGGTCTCACCAACCTCGTAAGCGGTCTCAATCACGGGCTCGATCCGGGCGGCAACGCCATCGGCGCACCCACGCGGTTCGCGATCGGCGTGGGAGTGAATCCGGCTGCGCTTGACCCGGCGCACGAGCTGCGACGGTTCGAGTGGAAGGTCGAGGCGGGCGCTGAGTACGCCATTACCCAGCCCGTGTTCGATGTCGAGCAGCTCGAGCGCTTCCTCGACAGCATCGCGCACGTCCGCATCCCGATCATCGCCGGTATCTGGCCGCTGGTGTCGGTGCGCAACGCCGAATTCCTGGCCAACGAGGTCCCGGGGGTGTCAGTGCCGGATTCGATCATCACACGGATGCGCGTCGCTGGAGAGGCCGGGAAGGAAGCGGGACTCGCCGAGGGTGTCGCGATCGCCCGCGAGATGCTCGATCGTGTGCGGCCGTCGGTGCAGGGCGTTCAGGTCTCGGCACCCTTCGGGCGCGTCGAGCTCGCGCTGGATGTGTTCCGCGATGCTCTCATCGCGCCACCGGTGCGGGCGTAGGCGTCGGGAGGGAACGCGCGGTAGAGCAGGGGCACGGAAGCAGGGTCTGAAGCGTATATCTTCCGGGCAGTGGTTTCTGCCCTCCACCGCCGACTGACGTTGCGTTCACGCCGATCCCGCACTGCTCATCCATGCGCGCAATCCTCCTGATCGATCACGGCTCGCGCCGCAGCGAAGCCAATGAAATGCTCCACTGCATGGCCACGCTCGTGCAGCGAATGGCTGGACCCTCGGTCCTCGTTCGCCACGCGCACATGGAGCTCGCCGAGCCGTCGATCGAGGTGGGCGTGCAGGCCTGCATCGAAGGAGGCGCGACGGAGATCATCGCCTTCCCCTACATGCTTTCACCCGGCAGGCATTCGACCTCGGACATCCCCCGACTCGTATCGGAGGCAGCGCGCATGCGGCCCGGTGTGCGCATCACGGTGACCGCCGCCTTCGGGATCGAGGCAGAGCTCGGCGACGTGATTCTGCGGCGTGCCGGGATTGCCCGTGCGGAAACCGTCGTGACCGAAGGATCGTGTGCCTGCTGGCAGCCGGATGGCCGGGTTGGCACCTGCGGCGATGCATGCCCTGCACGGGCGGCGCAGCCGTCGCTGGCTGTCGGCCACGGATCCATGCCGCGCTGACGCAACCGGCGGGGCCTGCTATCTTTCGGCGGTAGACGGTCCACCCGTCATGGTGCCTCCTCCGCCTCGCTCCCGACTTCCGTGACCAGCGCTCCTCACCTCTCCGACGCCCGCCCCGCTCTGACGACGCTGTCGGAGGAGGAGTTGATGTTCCGCGACGCGGTCGCGGAGTTCGCCGCGGACGAAGTTCGCCCCCGCGTCATGCAGATGGAGCACGCGGCGAAGATCGACCCAACGCTCATCCCCAAGCTCTTCGAGCTCGGCTTGATGGGCATCGAGGTCGCTGAGGAGTACGGCGGATCGTCGGGATCGCTGCTCATGGTGACGCTCGCCGTCGAGGAGATCAGCAAGATCGACGCATCGTCGGCGATCCTGGTCGACGTCCAGAACACGCTGGTCAACTATCCGATCTCGCGCTACGGCTCGGCCTCGCAGAAGAAGCGCTACCTCACGCGGCTGACGAGCGGAACGGTCGGCGCCTACGCGCTCTCCGAGGCGGGGTCGGGCTCCGATGCCTTCGGACTGGCGACGCGCGCCGTTCGCGATGGCGATCACTATGTGCTCGACGGCCGCAAGCTCTGGATCACCAACGGCGCCGAGGCCGAGATCTATGTCGTGTTCGCGACCATCGACCCGTCGGCCGGATACAAGGGCATCACGGCGTTCATCGTGGAGCGGGAGTTCCCCGGCTTTCGCGTCGGGAAGAAGGAGGACAAACTCGGGATTCGCGCGTCGAGCACGACCGAGCTGCTGATGGACCAGTGCCGCGTGCCGGTGGACAACATGCTCGGTCCCGTGGGCCAGGGCTACAAGATCGCGATCGAGACACTGAACGAGGGGCGAATCGGCATTGGCGCGCAGATGATCGGCGTCGCGCAGGGCGCACTGGCGGCAACCGTCGCGTACGTGAAGGAACGGACGCAGTTCGGAAAGGCAATCGCCGACTTCCAGGCCGTGCAGTTCCAGCTTGCGCAGGCGGCGACGGAAGTCGAAGCGGCACGACTCATGGTGTACAACGCCGCACGCCTCAAGGACGCCGGCGGCGACATCGCCCGCGAGGGCGCGATGGCGAAGCTGTTCTCATCCCAGGTCTGCGAGCGCGTGACATCGCTGTGTGTGGAGCTTTTCGGCGGCTACGGGTATACGAAGGAGTATCCCGTCGAGAAGTTCTACCGCGACGCGAAGATCGGGGCGATCTACGAGGGTACGTCGAACATGCAGCTCCAGACAATCGCCAAAATGCTGTTGCGCTGAGGCGCGGTGGTCACCGTCCAACTCAACTCGCCATGATGAAGCTCGCGACACTCCTCGCCCTGTCCGCCCTCGCCTCGCCACTCGCGGCGCAGCCGGCCCCCGGGCCGCTGCCCCCGCCGCAGATCGTCACCAGTGGCGAGGGTGAGGCGCAGGTCACCCCCGACCGCGCGCGCGTCCACATCGCCGTCGAGACGCGCGGCCAGACCGCAGCGGTCGCAGCAGCGGAGAACGCGCGGATTCAGCGTGCCGTTCTCGATCGGCTGCGCGCACTGGGTATCCCGGCCGAGCGCCTGACGACTGTCGGGTTCAGTGTGCAGCCGGAATACGGCCAGAATCGCGAGGGCAATCCGGAACAGCCGCGTGTGATCGGCTATGTCGCGCGCAACACCATTCGCGCCGATGTACACAACATGGCACAGGTCGGGCCCGTGATCGATGCGTCGCTCGCCGCCGGCGCGAATTCGCTTGGTGGTCTCGAGATGTATTCATCGCGCGAGGACGCGGTACGCCGCGAAGCCCTCGCGAATGCGGTCCGCGCCGCGCGCGCGGATGCCGAGGCGATGGCGACCGCAGCGGGCGGACGCCTCGGTCCGCTGCTCGAGCTGACGTCGGGCGGGTTCTTCCGTCCCCCGCAGCCCTGGAATCAACTGGCCCGTGGCGCGGCGATGCAGGAAGCGAACACGCCGATCGTCGCCGGGGAGCAGACCCTGCGGGGAAGCGTCATGGCGCGCTGGCAGTTCGTTCCGTCCGGCGCGCGGTGAGCTGACTCGTATCGCGACTGGCGCGGCCAAGGGGGCTGGCTATCTTCTGCCTCGCCCCGTCCAGGAGAGGTCGTGTCCGATCTGTCGCTCCGATCCCGGTCCGCTGCGGAGCTCATCGACGCCGCCTTCCGGATGTATCGCCAGTACTTCAGCGGGTTCCTCACGCTGTCGGCGCTCGTGTACCTTCCCGCGTTCGCCCTGAACGTGGCGGTGGGCCGGATGGCGCCGCAGGTCGAGACCATGCAGCCCGGTCCGCTGCTCGCGATGTTCGGCGCCCTGATCCTGCTGGCAAGCTGGTACGCGATCATGGAGGCCGCGCTGAGCATCGCCACGTCGGACCGCTACCTGGGTCGCGAGATTGATCCGGGCCGGTCGTTCCGCGAGGCGCTGTCGCGACCGGGAACGCTCATCGCCGCGAAGCTGTGGACGTGGTTCGTGATGTTCTTCGCGCTCATCTTCTTCTTCATTCCCTGGGTCTACTTCTTCGCGCGCTACTTCGCGATTCCGCAGACGATTCTCTTCGAGCGACTCGGGGTCTTCAAGGGCATCAACCGCTCGCGCCAGCTCGCGAAAGGCGAGAAGTGGAAGGCCCTCAGGTCGCTCGGCCTGATCTGGCTGATCTTCTTCACCGTGTCGGTGGGCCTCAGTCTCCTCATGCAGCCGGCCCCCGGCAGCACGCCGTCGATCCTGAGCCACCTCGTCAACTCGGTCGTGTACATCATCGCCTACCCGCTCGTCCCCATCACGGCGACCCTGCTGTACTACGACGTGCGCATCCGGCGCGAGGCGTTCGACATCGAGGTGATGAGCGCCAACCTCGAGAACACCGCTCCGGCGGCCCGAGCCGGCTAGCGCGTGACACAGGGAGTCAGGCGCGTCGACGGATCGACGATCGTCGACACGGTGACGGCGGTGTTCAGCGCTCCCGAGTTCAATCCGACGCCGTCGATCTGGTGGTGGACGGAGTACATCGACATCCCCTTCGACCGCGACATCGCGCGACGAGTCCTCCTCGGCGTCGTCGTCGTGCTCGCGGTGATCGCGCTCGCCCGCTACGGACATCGGTGGTATCTCGAGCGTCGGTACGCGGGTATCGTCGGGCCGGGGCGTGGTCGCGGGACCGGCGGTCAGGATCCATGGATCGCCGCGCAGACGCTGGCTGCCGCCGGCGACTTCACGCAGGCTGCACACGCGCTCTACCTCGCCCTGCTGGAAGCGATCGCGCGCCGTGAGCACGTCCGCCTCCATCCGGCGAAGACCATCGGTGACTACATGCGCGAGCTTCGCACGCGGTCCTCGGCGCTGCTCCCGACGGTGCGCGATTTCGCTCGCCTCTACGAGATGGTCGCGTGGGGATTCAGGGAGTGCGACGCCGCACGCTACGCGAAACTTCACGCACTGGCCTTCGATGTGATCCGTCCGAATGGCTGACTCACCCCGGCCGTGGGTGACGCCGCGCAGCGTCGCTGCGGGATTCTTCATCGTCGTCATCGCGGGCGCGCTGCTCTCGCCGTCGGTCAACCCTGAATCCGCGGGCCGGCTGACGACGTTCGCGTCCGATCCCGGGGGCACGCGGGGGCTTTTCGAGGTCGCGCGACGGCTTGGCTGGCCCGCTACGCGACTCACCGGCCCGCTGGTCGGCCCGCTCGACAGCCGTGCTGTCTATGTCGTCCTCCGCCCGCCCGTCGACCTGACGAGCTCCGAGACATCCGCGGTGCTCACCGCCGTGCGAGAGGGCGCGGGCCTCGTGCTCGTCCCGGGTGCGTCATCCACGATCGCCGACTCCCTCGGCATCACGGCAGTGCTGACCGGGCTCGGCCCGCACGCGGTCGTCCACCCAGCACGGTGGGACTCGCTCGGCGTTCAACCGACGACGCGCTGGCCGTTTGGCGTCATCGAGGTCAGCGACAGCGGCCCGAGCGACTACGTCACGCTGCTGGCCGGCCACCGGCTGCGAGGGAACATGGTGTCGGACACACAGCCGATCGTGATCGGCATCCCGCTCGGCAAGGGACGCATCGCCGTGCTGGCCGACGGTCGCGTCCTCACGAACTCCGAGCTTCGCGATGACTCCACGGCGATGCTGCCCATCCGGCTGCTCGAGTGGGTGGCACCCGGCCGGCGACCCGCACTCATGTTCGCGGAGTACCATCAGGGGTACGGCCGGCATCCCAGCGTGACTCGCTCGATTCGCACGGCGCTGTTCGGAACGCCCGCTGGTCGTGCAGTGGTGCAACTGCTCGCCGCAGGTGCTGTGCTGCTCCTCGCCGTCGGCATTCGGCCCATAGCGCCGCGGGCGCGCGCGCGCGTGGAGCGTCGCTCGCCGATCGAGCACGTTGGAGCGCTGGCGCATGCATACGCGCAGGTCGGTGCGACGAGGACCGCGACGCGCCGCCTCGTGCGCGGGCTGCGCCGGCGACATCCCATCGGTACTCTTCGGGCGGCGACGGACGAGGAGTATCTCGCATCCCTCACGGCACGATATCCCACCGTTGCTCCACAGGTGGAGCTGCTGCTCGCTGCGTCGGCGAGATCGCAACTCCCCGAGCGGTTTCGGGAGGCTGGCGCGGCCGTCGCCCACATCGAGAGGACCCTCAGCACGTGATGACCGTCGAACAGATCGCCGTTGAAGTCCGCGCACTCCGCGATGTCGTGGCCCAGCGCGTCGTCGGGCAGGAGACGGTGATCGAGCAGGCGCTCGTCGTCTTCCTGGCGCGGGGGCACGCGCTGCTCGAAGGTGTTCCCGGTACCGCGAAAACGCTCCTCGTGCGAGTGCTCGCCGGAGCGCTCGGTGCGCGATTCGGCCGGATCCAGTTCACCCCGGACCTCATGCCCTCCGATATCACTGGAGTGAACATTCTCCACGATGTCGGCCGCTCGTTCCAGTTTCACCCCGGGCCCATCTTCGCCGACCTGCTGCTGGGCGATGAGATCAACCGCGCGCCGGCCAAGACGCAGGCGGCGCTGCTCGAGGC
>JANOCW010000565.1:0-16290 GCA_031412375.1 Gemmatimonadaceae bacterium
GCCAGCGCGGTTCAGCGGAACGCGCACGATGCGCGACTGCTCGGCCAGCGCCTGGAGAATGGCCTGCCGAATCCACCAGACGGCGTAGGAGATGAACTTGATCCCCTTCGTTTCGTCGAACTTGTGGGCGGCGCGGATGAGCCCGAGGTTGCCCTCGTTGATCAGGTCGGACAGCGACACGCCCTGATTCTGGTACTTCTTCGCCACCGAGACGACGAACCGGAGATTCGACCGCACGAGCTTGTCGAGGGCCTCCTGGTCCTGCACGCGGATGCGCTGGGCGAGCCGGACCTCTTCCTCACGGTTGATCAGCGGGTAAGCGCTGATGTCGCGGAGGTACTGGTCGAGCGAGCCTTCGTCGTAGGAGATCTTCTTCTTGGTCGTGCTGGCCATCGAACCGGGGACTCCTTGCTGCGGGGCGCTGCCGCGTGGCGCGCATGAAGGCGACTACTCTGCGTGCGGTACGGCCGACCTTCGCTCAGTGCACCCGCTCCCCCAGCCTCGCCCAGCGAATCCTGGTGAGCCACGGGTAGCGATGCGCGGTATCAGGAGCATAGCTGAAGTAGACGAACAACGGCTGGCCCCGAACGAGCGAGTCCGGCACGAAGCCCCAGTAGCGGCTGTCGGCCGAATTGTCCCGGTTGTCTCCGAGGACGAAGTAGCTCTTGTGGGGGACGACCAACGGGCCCCAGTTGTTACGCGACGGATGCTCCATGCGCGCCTCGGCCGGCCGCACGAGAAAGTTCCGCTGCCAGCGGAATTCCTCCTGCGACGGGTCATAGTTGGGCTCCGTCCGGTAGACGTACGATTCCGCGATCGGGACCCCGTTCACGACGAGGGACCCATCAGCCATGCCGACCGTATCGCCGGCCACGCCGACCACGCGCTTGACGTAGTTCTTCGTCAGGTCGTTGGGAAACTGGAAGACCAGCACGTCGCCCCGCCGGGGGCTGCGCACCGCCGGCAGCCGGACGCCCGTGAACGGGATCTCCGCACCATACACGAGCTTGTTGACGAGCAGGAAGTCGCCGACGAGCAGCGTCCGCTCCATGCTCCCGCTCGGAATCTTGAACGCCTCCACGAAGAAGGCGCGCACAAAGAAGAACAGGAGCACCGCGACAAGGAAGGTTTTCATCCACTCGACGAGGACCCGCTGGATCGAGCCCGTGCGGTTCACGTGATGCAGCGCGTGCGCCCGGCGCTCTTCCGTAATGGCGTTCCTGCCGGGGGTCGACAGGACGGTGGCTCGCTCCGTCATCCGTCGAATCGCCTGGCGTCCGAGGGATCGAGCAGCGTGAGCGAGGCTCCGAGCTCGGCAGCCACGCGGTCGAGCGCCGCGCCCGCGGACGCCGCCAACTGCACGGTCACGACCGTGTGCCGGCCCGAGGTTCCGGTCCCCATGGCGACGACCTGCGCTCCGTGCCGATCGAGCGCGCGGCGCGCCCGCGACGGAAGGTCGGGGGCCGACGGCGCCGACAGCACGGCGACCTGCGGCATCGAGGGGCGGTCGGTGGCCATCGCGGCGGGCAACGCGGCCAGCACGCGATCCACGGCGCCCTCAATGGAGCGGCGCGCGATCCCGTGCCCTGACACCTTCCGCGTCACACGTCGTATCAACGCGCGACGCACGTCTTCACGAGGCGCCATCCCCATCTCTCGGAATTAACGGTGGCCTCCAATGAACGCAAGACGACCGGAATGCCCCCGCGCCACGTCTGCTCAGGAGGGTGTGCCGACGTAATTGTCGATCTGCGCGCGCTGCAGTCGGCCGGAAAAGTCCACGTAACCGACTTTCGTCTCGGAGAAGAACTCGTAGACCTCCCAGCCACCTTCGCGGTGGCCGTTGCCTGTCTGCTTTACCCCGCCGAACGGGAGGTGTGCCTCGGCGCCGATGGTCGGCGCGTTGATGTACGTGATGCCGTTGTCCAGCTCATTCACCGCGCGGAAGGCGACGTTCACATCCCGCGTGTACAGCGATGACGAGAGGCCGTACTTCACGTCGTTGTTGACCTCGAACGCTTCTTCCGGCGTGGCGACCCTGACGACCGAGAGGACGGGCCCGAAGATCTCCTCCTGCTCGAGGCGAGTGCCGGCTTCGACACGCGCGAAGATCGTCGGTTCGAAGAAATGCCCCTTCGAGAACTTCCGTCCCGATGGCCGCTTGCCACCGCACAGCAGGTCAGCGCCTTCTTCCTGGCCGACGTCGATGTAGCGCTCGACCTTTTTTCGCGCGGCATCATTGATGAGCGGCCCGACATCGGTTCCTTTCTTTCGCCCATCGCCGAGCGACAGCGCCTTGACCCGGTCGACGAGCTCGCCAAGGAACTTGTCGTGGACCTTTTTCTGGAGAATGAGACGACTGGTGGCCGTACACCGTTGCCCGGTCGTCCCGAACGCGCCCCAGAGAATGCCCTCGAGCGCCAGCTCCGTGTCCGCGTCATCGAGCACGATCATCGCGTTCTTTCCGCCCATCTCGAGCGAGAGGCGCTTGTGCATCCGCCCGCACGTCTCGCCGACGATCCGCCCGGTCTCGGTCGACCCGGTGAACGACACGAGGGACACATCCGGGTGCTCGACGATGACGGCGCCGACCGCTTCGCCCATGCCGTGGACGAGCTGGATGACGTCCGGCGGGAGCCCGGCCTCGAGCAGGATCTCGACGAAGACGGTGCCGGTGTGCGGAACGTCCTCGGCGGGCTTGAAGACGCAGGCATTTCCGCAGACGAGCGCGGGGAAGATCTTCCACGTTGGGATCGCCAGCGGGAAGTTGAACGGGGTGATGATCCCCGCGACGCCGATCGGCCGGCGAAAGCTCATCGCCCACTTGTCGCGCATCTCGCTGGGAACCGTGTGGCCGAACAGCCGTCTCCCCTCGGAGGCGGCGTAGTAGGCCGTGTCGATCCCTTCCTGCACGTCGCCGCGGGTCTCGGCGAGCGGCTTCCCCATCTCGCGCGTCATGAGATCGGCGATCTCATCCTTCCGCTCCGACATGATGTCGCCGACGCGGCGAAGGACGTCGCCGCGCGCGGGCGCCGGAACCCGCTTCCAGCGGTCGAACCCCCGCCGTGCGGACGATACCGCGCGTTCCACATCCTCCCGCCCCGACAGCGGAAAGCGGCCGATGACGTCGCTGTTGTCCGCGGGGTTCGTGTTATCGAAGTATTCGTCGGTTGCGGGGGCGACCCATGCCCCGGCAATGAAGTTCTTGAAGGTTTTCATGGTCCGTGGAAAGATGAACGGGGCTGCGGGCTAGCCGCACGACCAGATCGCGGGCCGATCGAGTGACGGAGTCGCGTAGCCGACGCGAGGAAGCACTTCCATTGCGCCGAGCACGATCCCCCAGACGATGAGGAGGAGCGAGAGCGTGTGCGCGCGACCCGAGTGATGCCGCCAGCTCCAGATGGCTGACCAGACGCCGCTCGCGGTCACCGCAATCACCGCTGCAAGATAGTAGGCGAGCTGCAGTCCGCACTTGGCATCGTAGGGCCAGAACATGATCGCCACGGCCAGCGCCGTCGCCAGCGTCAGGCGTGCCACGACACCGAGCGTCGACGTCTTCTGCCGCTTCGCGATGGTGTCGGCGCGGGCGGCGGGACCGGCATTCGCCTTCGTCGGAAAGAGCGTTTCGTCGGCGACGGACTCCAGCTGCCGGTCGATCTTCGCGAGCTCCCTGTCCCATTTGGATTCGGCCATTCTTCCTCCTCAGGCTGACTCGCGAACGAGTCCGTAGCGCTCGATCTTCTTGTAGAGGTTGGAGCGCGGCATGTCCAGCGCACGCGCCGTCTCCGACACGTTCCAGTCGAATGCGCGCAGTTTGACGAGCAGGAAGGCGCGCTCCGCTGCCTGCTTGAACTCCTCGAACGTGCTGCAGTCGGCGAGCGCACCCATGCTCGTCGTTTCCACCGGCCGCTGCCCGACCAGGCGCTCGATGTCGCCCAGCGTGATCTTTGGCCCCGGCGCGAGGATGAGCAGCCGCTCGATCGTGTTGCGCAGCTCGCGCACGTTCCCCGGCCAGTCGAGCGACTCCAGCCGGGCAATCGCCTCGGGGGCAATGCCGCGGGGAGCCATTCCCTCCCGCTCCGACAGGCGGTTGAGGAAATGCTGGATGAGCATCGGGACATCGTCCCGTCGCTCGCGCAGCGCCGGCACGGTGATCGGCACGACGTTGAGGCGATAGAACAGGTCCTCACGGAACCGTCCGGCCGTGATCTCGGCCGGCAGGTCCTTGTTCGTCGCCGCGAGGACCCGGACGTCCACCGCGATGCGCTTCGCGCCGCCGATGCGGGTGAGCTCGTTGTCCTCCAGCACCCGCAACACCTTTGCCTGTGCCGCGAGACTCATGTCGCCGATCTCGTCGAGAAAGAGCGTGCCCTTGTCCGCCTGCTCGAACTTGCCGGGCCGGTCGCTGATCGCGCCGGTGAATGAGCCCTTCATGTGGCCGAACAGCTCGCTCTCGATCAGTTCACTCGGGATTGCCGCGCAGTTCACTTCGATGAAGGGTCCCGCTGCCCGCGCCGATCCGCGATGCAGTGCGCGCGCGACGAGCTCCTTCCCCGTGCCATTCTCCCCGGTGATGAGGACGCGCGCGGGGGTGGAGGCAACCTTTTCGATCCGCTCGATCAGTGCATTCATCGAGTACGACCGCCCGACCAGCTCATGGCGTGCCTCGATCGTCTGCCTGAGGCGCGCGTTTTCCTCCTGGAGTTCCAGGTGCTGGAGTGCATTCCGCAGCGTGACGAGGATGCGGTCCGTGTCGAGCGGCTTCTCGAGAATGTCGTACGCGCCGTGCTGGGTCGCCTCGACGGCGGTCTGGATCGTCGCATGGCCGCTGATCATCACGACGACGGCCCCCGAATCGGCCTGGCGAAGGCGCTTCAGCGCCTCGATACCGTCGATCCCGGCCATCTTCACATCCATGAACACGAGGTGCGGCTTGAAGCGCGCGTATTCGGTGAGGCCGTCAGTCGCATTGCCGACGCTGCGAACCTCATAGCCCTCGTACTCGAGCAACTGCCCGAGCGCGCCGCGGATTCCCTGCTCGTCGTCGACGATGAGAACGCGGCGGGTCATTGCGGGTTGCGATACAGGACGACGCGCCCCTTGGCGATTCGCACGTCGGCGAGATACTCGGGAACGACGAGCGGCAGGCCGGCATCGTCGACCCCCGGCGGCCGCGCGCCCTTCGAAAAACCGCGGATGAGTCGCGGGATGAGATTCGCCGGGACCCCGAAGTCCTTCAACCGCAGCTCGGTGACGCGAAACTCGGCGAGCCCAGGCCGAATGACGTGGAAGTATCCACCGAGTTGCATCGTCTCGCGGTCACCGAGAAACCCGGCGAGCGGACCGAGCACGCCCGCTCCACCGAAGTCGCTCAACTGCACCGACGCGCGCACATGCAGCCGGTCGCCCATCACCGCCGATTCGATCCGCTCCGCCGACGGCGGAAGTTGCCGCGCCAGCGCGACGAAGATGTAGGACGAGACGTCGCCGGGACGCAGGCTCGCGAACACCGGCGCCGCGCGCTGCCCGAGGGCTTCGATCGCGCGCCGCGCGCGCTCGGCGCCCTCGGGCGTGATCGGCTCCCAGACCACACCGGTATCCGCGACCGTCGCATCCGGCCGGTCGCGAAAGTTGATCCGGTCGCGGAGCATCCAGCCCGCCGCCGCCGCGAGAAGCACCACGACGAGACATCCGATTGTGCGCATGCTGCGTATCCTACTCCCGGCTCAGCGCCGCGCTACCCACGACGCGGTATCCGGGCGCGCCGCTCGCGTGCTCGCTCACCATCAAATCCAGCGCTTCCGCGTCGAGTGCGCCTTCGTATGCGATTCCGCGCGCGGCCGCAGACAGGGCCGCGGGATCGAGCGCTCGCTCGCGGACGCGCCCGAGAGTGACGTGCGGGCGATAGGTTCGCCCCACCAGTGGATGCCCCAGCTCCGCGCAGGCAGCCTCGACATCATGGTGCAGCAACTCGAGCTTGGGGTCGGCGCTCACACCGAGCCATACGACGCGCGGCCGCCGAAGGTTTGGAAAGGCGTTGAGTCCCCGCAGCTCGAGGGATATGGGCTCATAGCGCGCCGCGATCCGGGTCAGGCTCGTCGTGAGGGGCGCTACCGCACTGTCCGGATGCTCGCCAAGGAATTTCACCGTGAGGTGGATCCGGGGTTCGTCGACCCACCGAACGTCGGGCGCCGCGGCTCGCAGTGGTGCCATCGCCGCGTGCAGCGCAGACCGCAGATCGTCCGGGAAGTTAATTGCGATGAAGAGGCGCACGGCCTGCGGGCTCACCGCGGAGCTCGAGCGCCAGATGGGTAAAGCCGTGCGCGCCGAGCAGTCGCAGTGCCTCGCGGCGTCCGCGAACGAGTGCGACTTCGCTCTCGCCGTCCTGCGGGAGAATCACGGCCAGCCGGTCCATCGCTTCGACGACACACCGGATCCCGAGCTCGCCAAGGGATCGTTCGAGAGTCGCTGCGCTCATGCGCCGGTCACTCCGCCAAGCACGTTCAACGACCCCGAGCGAAAGCCGGCGAGGTCGATCGCCACGCGACTGAATCCCGCCGAGCACACCGCGGCGTGCAACCGCCGGC
The DNA here is from genome assembly GCA_031412375.1 of Gemmatimonadaceae bacterium. GTDB lineage: Bacteria > Gemmatimonadota > Gemmatimonadetes > Gemmatimonadales > Gemmatimonadaceae > JANPKQ01. The sequence continues at coordinate 6,588 of JANOCW010000565.1, forward strand.
GCTCTGCGGGCGCGAGCCAGCGCTCCAGCTCGGCGCGCGCGAGCTCGACCCGGGCGAGGTCGCCATGGTAGCGCACCCGCAGGTCGCCCGTGACACCGAGCTCGCGCACCGCCCGCTCAGCCGCCTCGATCCGTCGCAGCCGTTCGCTGGTGACGGCGGTGCCGTAGGGGATGCGCGACGACAGGCAGGGCGACGCGGGCCGATCCCAGCCGGACAATCCACGACGCCGCGAGAGCGCCCGGATTTCCTCCTTGGTGAGCCCGACGATGGCGAGCGGCGATTCGACCTCGAGCTCCGTCGCGGCGGCGGCTCCGGGGCGATAGTCGCCGCGATCGTCGGCGTTCGTCCCGTCGAGCACAGCGGCGAAGCCGCGTTCACGAGCGACGGGAACGAGGCGCCCCCACAGCTCGGATTTGCAAAAGTAGCAGCGATTCGCGGGATTCGCCGCGTAGCTCGGGTCCGCAAGTTCCTCGGTGTCGAGCTCGATCACCGGAATCCCGAATCGGTCGGCGACGGCGCGGGCCTCGCGCCATTGCTCCTCCGGGTAGGAGGCGCTGCGCCCGATCACGCCGAGGAATCGGTCGGGCCCGAGCGCGTCGACCGCGACACATGCGAGATACGCCGAATCCACGCCGCCGCTGAATCCGAGCAGCGCCGAGCCTCGAGCGAGAAGCCACGCCGTGAGCGCACGCTCCTTCGCTTCCGTGGCGACGGGAAGTGCATCCGGCGGGTTGGCGCCTGGCGTCGCCAAGTGCGGGGTGACATGGGCGTGCGACATAGGTCTGGAGTGACCTTAGCCACCGGCCAGCGCCTCGGAAAGTGCCCTGTGCCGGCCAGCAGGCCGGGGGGCCTCACGGTGGCGCTGCCGAAGCACGCGTGGAATGTTCTCCCCATGACAGCGAACGGCGCGAACCGAGGGCACCAGGGGCAGTACTTTCGCAACAACCATCTTTGGTTGCTGGCCGCGGTGTTCGGAGTTGCAACCGTCCATGCAGGCGCGACCACCCTGCACGACACGACGCAGCGCCGCGCCGCTGCGCGCCTCGTCGCCCGCGCGACGGCCGAGCGCGTAACGCAGGCGGCCAGCAGCCTCCTCGAGTCGCTGACACAGCAGGCGTTCGCTCCGGCAACGCCGGTGACGGTGACGGAGGTTCCGTTGCAGAAGGGCCGTGCAGTCGTTGACGCGCTCCTGCGCGAACACCAGGCAGCCGAGCGTTGCCGCTGTCGCGCGATGCTCCCCGTGCTCGGTTACTACCGGTACGATGTCCGTGATGGCGCACTCGACGTGGCGATGGCTCCGCGCGCCGAGAGCCTGCCGGACGGAGTGCGGGCGGCGCTGACGGCGATTGCCCGCGCCGAGCACGAGGTTGCAAGTGCCAGGGGCGCGTTGCCCGTCCACTTGTGGGCCCACGCCACGCTCGGGGCCTACGTCGCCGTGACGTCGGTTCCGCGCGATGCTCGGGGCGAAGCGACAGCGGTCCTGGGGATCGTCGGGGACAGACGAGCGGTCGTGGCGCAGCTATTCACGAGCGCTCTCACTGGCGGTGGTCACCGGGAGGCGGACGCAGTCGAGCTCGCGCGACTCGACAGCCAGTCCGTCGAGGTCCGCGGTCCGGATGGCGTGCTGCTGTTCGGTGGTCTCGACTCAGCCCGCCGCTTCCGCGCCACCGTGAACCCGCGTGGACCGCTCGAGGGACTGGCGGTGACGCTCGCCCTCGCGCCCGGCCAGATCGCGTCGCCGCTCATTGCCCCGATCGCGACCGGCCAGCTGTGGCACCTCGCCCTGCTGATGCTCGGCACCGTGGTCGTGGTCGTCATCGCCGTGCGGTCCTCCCATCGTGCGGCGCTGCTTGCACGCGCGCGATCCGACTTCGTCGCGGGTGTGTCGCACGAGCTCCGCATGCCGCTCGCCCAGATCCTGCTCGCGAGCGAGACGTTGACGATGGAGCGCGCACGCGGCGAGTCCGACCGGCTGAAGCTCGCGCGCTCCATCGTGCGTGAAGCGCGGCGGCTCATCGCGCTCGTGGAGAATGTCCTGCTCTTCTCGCGTGCGGGGGCGGTGGAGCTTCGGCCGCACCGTCAGCCGCTCGCCGTGGACGAGTTGATGCTCGATGTGGTCGAGGCTGTGCAGCTCGCCGTCGAGGATGCCCGCCAAACGCTCGACACCGACGCCGCGCCGATGCTCGCCGTGGTCGGCGATCGCACGCTCCTTCGTCAGGCGCTCGTCAATCTCGTCGACAACGCGATGAAGTACGGGGCGCCGGGCCAGCGCATCAGGCTCATCGCCGAGCAGGCGTCTCCCGATCAGGTGCGGCTGATCGTCGAGGATGAGGGGCGCGGGGTTCCATACGCCGAACGGGTTCGGGTCTTCGAGCCGTACGAGCGACTCGCGCGCGACCAGACGTCGGAGCGTACCGGCACCGGGCTCGGGCTTGCCGTCGTGCGGCAGATCGTCGCGGCATCCAACGGGCGGGCGTGGCTCGAGGAGACCGCTCGTGGTGGAACCCGCGCCGTGCTCGAACTGCCATCGGGGACGCTGCCAGCGCCCACGCCAGAGGGTGTCACGTGAGCAGCATCCTCATCATCGAGGACAACCACGACTACGCCACCACACTCGGAGCGAACCTCGAGCGCGAGGGGCATGAAGTCCGCATCAGCGCGACCGGGCCCGACGGGCTTGCGTGCGCGCGCGTGGTGCCGCCCGATCTCATCATCCTCGACCTGATGCTTCCCGGCATGAGCGGATATACGGTGCTGCAACGACTCCGCGACGCCGGGCAGGCCACGCCGGTTCTCATCATGACTGCTCGCGGCACCGAGGACGAGAAGCTCCGCGGCTTCGGCCTCGGCGCCGACGACTACGTGGTGAAACCCTGCGGCCTGCGCGAGATGCTCGCGCGCGTACGGGCACTGCTCAAGCGCGGGGGCGGGAGTGCGCGGGAATCGCCATCCGAAGCGCGGGTTGCCGACCTCACGATCGACTTCGCCACCCGGGTCGTGCGGCGAGGCACCACGATGCTGGTGCTGCGGCCCAAGGAGTTCGACCTCCTCGCTGCGCTGGTGCGCCACCGGCGGCGCGTCGTGTCGCGCGAGGAACTGCTCTCCGAGGTGTGGGGCTACGCCGCCGGGACCGAGAGTCGAACGGTCGAGACCCACCTCGCCGCGCTGCGCCAGCGATTGGGCGATGATCCGAGGTCGCCCCGCTATATCCTCACCGTCCGGGGGGCGGGCTACCGGCTCGGCGACGGAACTCCTCCCGCCTGACCGGGCACGGCTACACAGCTTCTTACCGCTTTCTGACAATCGGCGACCGCGGCGCCGGTAAACTCCGTGATCACACCACCACGGGAGAGCACGGGATGACGAAGCGTTCGCGCCGGGTCTGGTTCGGGGTCGTGATCGTCGCGCTCCTGGCTCTCGCGGCGATCGCGAATTTCGCGGGGAGCGGACTCACCGCCACAGTACGAAAGATTCACGGCCATCCGTGATGTCGGACCGTCGCCCACGGGCATTCCGCGGCTGGTTGAACGAGGTCACGGGGGATGTCCGTCACGCGTGGCGAATGATCCTGCGGATGCCGGGAGTCGCAGCCGTGGTCATCGGCTCGCTCGCCATCGGGATCGGGTTCAACATCGCTGTCTTCTCCTGGATCCAGGCTGTTGGATTCCGCCCGATGCCAGGCGTCGCCAACGCGCGCAGCTATCAGATCGTCGACCTCCAGACGGCTGACGGCCACGGGGCCGGAGCATCGTGGCCCGAGTACCGCGACCTGCAGCGCGACGTTCGCTCATTCGATGAGCTCATTGCGTACCGAATGGCGCCGCTCACGCTGGGTGACGGCGATGCCACCGTGCGTGCATACGGCACGCTGGTCTCCGGCAACTACTTCGCGGCGCTTGGGCTCAGGCCCGCGGCGGGGCGCTTCTTCCGGCCCGACGAAGTCGCACGCGCGGGGGAAGCCGCAGTGACGGTAATCTCCCATGACCTGTGGCAGGAGCAGTTCGGCGGAGCGGCGACCGCGATCGGCCAGCGGGTGATCGTCAACGACCGTCCTCTCACGATCGTTGGAGTCACCCCCCGCGGCTTCCAGGGAACGATGCTCGGGCTGAGCTTCGACATGTGGGTGCCAGCGACGCTCGCGCCGGTCGTCCTTGGCGGGTCGCGCGAAATCGACGAGCGCGGCATGCGCGGCTATTCGCTCATGGCGAAGCTTGCCTCGGGAGCGACGCGGGAATCGGCACAGGCGGAGATCGACGCGGTCATGCAGCGCCTCGCCGAGACCTATCCGCAGTCGACCACGGGAATCCGCGCCAGCGTGCTCGCGTTCTGGGACGCCCCGCGCGGGCCGCAGCGCCTGTTCGTGAATGCCCTCGCCGTGGTTCAGGGGGTCATGCTGCTCCTGCTGCTCGCGGTATGCGGGAACACGGCGAACCTCTTGCTCGCGCGCGCCGGCACGAGGCGCCGCGAAATGGGAGTTCGACTCGCGCTCGGCGCCGGCCGGTGGCGTGTCGCCAGACTGCTGCTGACCGAAAACATTCTTCTGGCCCTGCTGGGGACGGCGCTGGGCACGCTGCTAGCCGTCTGGCTCACGCGCGCCCTCAGCGCCATTCCGATCTCGGGGGCACTCCCGATCAGCTTTCAGGCGGGCGTCGACCTGGGCGGTCTTGCGGTCGCCGTCACCCTCGCGATCGGATGCGGGATCGCGTTCGGCATCGCGCCGGCTGTACAGCTCTCGCGCGTCGACGCACAGCAGGTGCTCCGCGCCGGCACCGACGTGACGAGTCGCAATACCCTGCGGAACAGCTTGATGGCGGCCGAAGTCGCACTCGCCGTGATCGTGTTGCTGGTGGCCGCACTGTATTTCCGGAGATTCAACGACACTCGCGTCACCGACACCGGGTTCCGCCGCGACGGCGTGCTGCTCGCCGCGTATGATCTGACCGGTCGGGGCGGTGATCCGTCGGCCCCGCGCATTCTTGCGGCCCGTCTGCTCGATCGCTTCCGCGCGGTACCCGGCGTCGAATCGGCAGCCGTCGCGACGTCGATCCCGCTCGACATTCACGGACTGCCGCTGCGGCCATTTGTGCTCGAGGGACGCCCGCGAACGGACGGCGCATCCGACCTCGCCCTGACCAACACCGTGACGCCCGGCTACTTCCAGACAATGGGCATCCCGCTGCGCGATGGGACGGATTTCGTTGCGCTCACCGATCCGGCGACCGCCCCACAGGCGGTGGTGAATGAGCAGTTCGCCCGACAGTACGCCTCGGGGGGCAGGGCGATCGGGCTGCGGATCGAATCGGGGGGGCGGACCTACACCATCGCGGGGGTCGTGCAGAACTCTCTGTACAACGCGTTCGGCGAAGCGCCCAGGCCCATCATCTACCTCTCCTACCGAGACCGGGGCGCGCTCGTCGGGCAGATCCACCTGCGCACGCGGATCGGTGCGGAGCTGCTGCTCGCCGGGGAAGTCCGGCGCATCATGCGCGAGCTGGAGCCGTCGCTGCCCATTTATGACGTGCGCACGCTGGCCGACCACGTGGACCGAAACCTGTTCCTGCGTCGCATCCCGGCGCGCGTCTTCTCGGTGCTCGGGCCGCTGCTGCTCGCGCTGGCGGCGGCGGGCATCTACGCGGTCGTCGCGTACTCGGTATCACGGCGCCGCAATGAGATCGGGCTGCGACTCGCCCTTGGGGCGTCACCCCGGCAGATCATTGCACACATTCTGGAGGAGAGCCTCGGCGTGATCATCATCGGCGCGCTCGTCGGCTGGCTCATCGCGTTCGTGATCAACCGTCAACTGGCGCGCGGCGCGCCGATCGACGTCATCGTGTTTGCGGGCGTGCCGATCGTACTCCTCTCCATTTCGACGCTGGCGTGCTGGCTCCCCGCGCGGCACGCGACGCGGATCGATCCGATGGTTGTGCTCCGGCAGGAGTGAGCGCCCCGCGCGCCCGGTTCACCGCGGGCGTCGCACCTCGAGCTCCTGCACCGGTTGTGGCTGCGCCTGCGGTACACGCCGGGTCCCTGCTGCGGGCCGGGTCGTGCGAGCGGAAATCGGCGAGCTGTTGCCTGCCGCGGTCACGACCGTTGGCGCGGGAAAGGGAACCTCGATCAGCTCACGATCAGGAGCGGAAGACCTCGCGAGCGACGCGGAGATTCCCGCCGGATTACCCAGTCCGTAGTAGGTGTACGCGTCGTCTCCCCACCTCGTGATCTGGTAGCCCAGGTCTTCGAGCGTGCCGACGGTCACGAGGCTAAGGGGCATGCGCACTCCGGCCGCCTCGACGAAGCCGGTCATGACTTCCGCATTGAGCACGCTCTCTCGCCAGTGGCCATCACGCGTGCCCGGACCGCCGGAATTCTCGACGGGCACCGGCGTGCCGCGAAAGGCTGCCCCACCTGCCAGGGAAAACGCGGCCCGTCCGGACACCCCGGTGAAGTACGGATCGTCGCCGCCCGCGCCCGTGAGCAGGCTGGCGGATTGCCAGAGCGTCCCCATGCCGAGGATGTGACCGATCTCATGAAGCACGACATTCTCGAATCGGTCCGTCGCCTCGAGCTCGATCACATCGGCGATGTCGAAGCGCATCGCACCGACGTTCGGTAGCCCCGACCCCGACCGAACGGAACAGGGCCCCGCGGATCCCAGCACCTTTCCCGGCCCATCGATCGCCACGAGCTCGACGAAGATCATCAGGTCATCGACGACCTGATTGAGCGCGGTTCCGGTGACTCCGCAATACTCCGCAAACGACGACATGACAGCTGGCAGGTCGCCGATGATCACCTTCTCCCACCGAGCGGCCGCCCGTTCGAATGCCAGGCGCTGGAGCTCGGTGACTGCGCCGAGGTAGCGGAACTCGATGTCGTACGAGGACACGGGGACCGCCTTGGCGTAGATCGTCAGCGCCGGCAACCCGTCGAGCTCCACGGTCACGGCGTTGAGCCCCTCCGACGGGCCCATCGTCCAGCCGTCGAGGCTCGCGATACCCGCGTCGGACGTAGCCACGTCGCCCCGAATCGTCCCGCCGCCCTGCGCAACCCGAAGTTTCAGCGAGCGCCCAGCCACAGGGTTCGCGTACGCATCGCGGGCCGACACGCGAGGCGCCACGCTGAGGGACCCATTGACCTGAGTGATCCCGTCGCTCCCTGAGATCAGGCGAAGCGTTTCGGCAGGGCCCGCAATCGCGGTCACCGGGAGCAGGAGTTCGGGAAGACTCGCCGCGCTGGCGGCGAGCACCTGGGGACCGGCTCCGGTGCCCAGTGTCCAGCTACCCACCGTGGCCATCCCTTTGGCGTCTGTGACCGTCGTCGTACCGGTCGCAGTCCCGCCGCCGGAGCGAACGGCGAACTCGACCGCGACGCCGGCGATGGGGTTCGAGTACTGATCGCGGAGGATCACCGCAGGCGGCTTGAGGAGGGCGGTCGCGACCGTCGCGCTCGTCGCCCCCAGCGTCGCCGCAACGAGCGCAGTCGGAACGCCGGGGGCCGCCGACACCACGAACGCCACGGAATCGAGGCGAGCAACACGCGCAATGAGGCGCTGGCTGCCCGTCGCCTTCCCCAGCGTCCATTTCCCGGAGGAGGCAACCCCGCGGCTGTCGGTTCTCGCCGTGGGAATCTCGACGGTCCCCGCTCCAGGCGCCGGGGTGAAGGTGACGGTGGCGCCGGAGAACGGCTGTCCGTCCCGGTCGCGCACGACAACCGAGCCCCCGACCGGGATCACGGTTCCTACTGATGCCGCAATGGCGGTGGGTGATTCGGCGGACAGCGAGGCTGCGACGACAGACGGTCCCGAAGGCCCGTCGTTGCGGCAGGCCGGGACGACGACTGCGAGCGCGATGAGCGCAGCGAAAGCGGTACGAACCGAACCGGCGGCAATCATTGAGACCCCCTCGCCACGTCGTGAGCCCACCCCACTGGTCGGCGAACCCGCCCGACCATCCCATTGCGCCGTGCCAGCCTTCCGACTGACCTAAACGGCCATAAACATCTGTACACTACCCCGCGACCAACGTTTGGTCCCCACGGTCGAGGTCGGTCGATAGTTCCTCCTCGAACCGCGGAACCGCAGGGCGATAGTGCAACGCTTCGGCCACCCCCGCAGCATTGACCTCTTCCTCGCCATCGAGGTCGGCGATCGTGCGCGACACCTTCATCACGCGATGGTAACCCCGGGCCGACAGCGCCAGCCGGCGCGCCGCGGTCAGCAGCATGGCACGCGCATCGGGACGGATCCGTGAGTGCGCATCGAGCCAGCGCCCTGACACATGGGCGTTGCACGAGACTCCCCGAAGGCCGACGTACCGGGCACGCTGGCGCACACGCGCTGCGACCACACGCTCGCGCACCCGAGCCGATGGTTCTGCCCGGTCGCACATCCCGAGTTCGCCCAGAGGCACCGCGCCGAGAGCGACGTGCATGTCCATCCGGTCCGCCAGCGGCCCCGAGAGCCGCGACCGGTATCGAAGCACATCCGCCGTGCTGCACACACACCGCCCCGTCGGGTCGCCCGCCCGACCGCAGGGACACGGATTCATCGCGCCCACCAGGGCAAAACGAGCAGGGAACGTCACGCTGCTCGCCGCTCGTGCGATGACGACCCGGCCATCCTCGAGCGGCTGGCGAAGCGCGTCGAGCACGTGGCGGGGGAACTCGAGCATCTCGTCGAGAAAAAGCACGCCATGGTGCGCGAGACTCACCTCTCCCGGTCGCGGAGCCGATCCACCCCCAATGAGCCCGGCGGCGGAAACGGAATGATGCGGCATCCGCACGGGACGACCTGGCCACGTGACCCCCTCGGCGAGCGTCCCCGCCACGGAATGGATCGCGATAACCTCGAGCGCCTCGACCTCCTCGAGCTCGGGAAGGATCGTGGAAAGCCTGCGGGCGAGCATTGTCTTTCCCGCCCCGGGCGGCCCGACGAGGAGCACGTTGTGGCCTCCCGCCGCGGCGATCTCGAGCGCCCGCTTCGCCGCCCGTTGGCCGACGACCTCGGCGAAGTCAGCACCCTCGGGCTGGCATCCCGCTCGGTCGACGCGCACTCCCGATGGCACCAGGGATCCCCGCCGCAGCGAGCCGACGAGCTCTGCCAGGGATGCGGGCGCGGCGACACGCAGCGATCCGACGAGCGACGCCTCGGCCGCATTCGACGGCGGGACGATCAACATCCGTTCGCCGGAGCGGGCGACGTGGCGCGCGACCGACAGCGTCCCACGCATTGCGCGCAGGCAGCCGTCGAGCCCCAGCTCCCCGACCGCGACGATCCCGACGATCGTCTCCGGGCGAAGCTGCCCGGTGGCGACGAGCACGCCCAGCGCGATCGGGAGGTCGAAGGCGGTGCCTTCCTTCCGCATGTCCGCCGGCGCGAGGTTCACCGTGATCCGTCGCGGCGGCAGCACCAGGCCGGAGTTCGTCAGCGCGGCCGCGACGCGCTCGCGGCTCTCCTTCACCGCACCGGCGGCCAGCCCCACGATCGTGAACTGCGGAAGCCCCCGGGCGACGTCGACCTCGACGGTCACATCGCAGGCATCGATGCCGAGGACGGCGGCGGAACGAACGGAGGCGAGCATGGCGGACGGTAGGCGAGGCGGTCGCCCGCACCGTCATCGATCGACTGCCGCGGCAAACGAACCGGTCACCACCACGCGCGGCAACACCTCCGTGATTCAACCCTCGGCGCCGGCCGCCTGCCGCAGCG
>JANOCW010000566.1:0-2709 GCA_031412375.1 Gemmatimonadaceae bacterium
GGTCGAGAAGGGCTCGGGGACGCCGAACAAGATCAAGGTCGGCTCGGTGACGGAGGCGCAGGTGCGCAAGATCGCCGAGCTGAAGATGCCGGACCTCAACTGCGACACGGTCGAGAGCGCGATGGCGATGATTCGCGGCGCGGCTCGCTCGATGGGGCTGGAGGTCAAGGGCTGATGCGCACCCACGGCAAGAAGTACCGGTCCGCCGCGGAGAAGCGCGACGAGGCCCTCAAGTACCAGGCGAAGCAGGCGCTGGAGCTCGTGAAGGGTGGGGCGTTCGCGAAGTTCGACGAGACCGTCGAGGTGGCGATCCGCCTGGGCGTCGACCCGCGGCACGCCGACCAGGTCGTGCGCGGTACGGTGGTGCTCCCCGCGGGCACCGGCTCGTCGGTGCGCGTGCTCGTCATCGCCGCCGGCGACAAGGCGCGCGAGGCGGAGGCGGCGGGGGCCGACCACGTCGGCATCGAGTTCGTCCAGAAGATCAAGGACGGCTTCCTCGACTTCGACGTGATGGTCGCCACCCCGGATCTCATGGGGCAGGTCGGCCAGCTCGGGCGCGTGCTCGGCCCGCGTGGCCTGATGCCGAACCCGAAGGCCGGCACCGTCACGTTCGACGTGGCGAAGGCCGTGCGCGAGACCAAGGCGGGCAAGATCGAGTTCCGCGTCGACAAGGGCGGCAACGTGCATGCGCCCATCGGCAAGGTCTCGTTCCCGCTCGAGTCGCTCGAGCAGAACTTCCAGGCGCTGATGGACCAGATCGTTCGCTCGAAGCCCGCCGCGGCGAAGGGCGTCTACGTCCGGAACGTGGCCGTCTCGAGCACGATGGGGCCGGGCGTCTCGGTCGACATCACGCCCTACCGGTAAGGAGCGACCGAGATGAAGCGCAGCGACAAGGAACAGCTCGTCATCGAGCTCAAGGACAAGATCAAGGGCGCCAAGGCCCTGTACTATACCGACTTCACGGGGCTCAACGTGAAGCGCATGACGGAGCTCCGCCGCCGCCTGCGGAAGGCCGGCGTGGAGTACGTCGTGATCAAGAACACCCTCGCGCTCCGCGCGGTCAACGAGAGCGGCCTCACGGGCGCCGTGCTCAAGGGCCCGACGGGCGTGGTGGTCGCGAAGGACCCGGTCGCCGCGGCGAAGATCCTCCAGGAGTTCGCCAAGACGAACGACTCGAAGCCGGCCGTGAAGGGTGGCCTGCTCGACGGCGTGCAGATCGACAAGGCGCAGGTGAAGCGCCTCGCCGAGATGCCGTCGCGCGAGGAGATGCTCGCGCAGCTCGCCGGTGGCCTGCAGTCGCCCCTCGCTGCATTCGCGGGGGCACTCAACGGCCTGTTCTACACGTTCGTCGGCGCGCTCGACGCGCTTCGTACCCAGCGCGAAGGCGCTTGAGGATTCCCAGGCGTTCTGCCTGATTCACGCCCCAGGAACCCCTGGGATTCATCTAGGAGATTCACGACCATGGCTAACGCGACCCTGAGCAAGGACGAGATCCTCGAGGCGATCGGCAACATGTCGGTCTTCGAGCTCGCCGACCTCATCGAGGCGTTCAAGGACCGCTTCAACGTGACGATCGCCGCCGCCCCGGTGGGCGGTGCGTCCCCGGCCGGCGGCGCTGCCGCCCCCGCCGCGGCAGTCGAGGAGAAGACGGAGTTCGACGTGGTGCTGAAGGAAGCGGGCGCCAAGAAGATCCAGGTCATCAAGGTGGTGCGCGAGCTCACCGGCCTGGGCCTGAAGGAAGCGAAGGACCTCGTGGACGGCGCGCCGTCGACGGTGAAGGCCGCCGTCACGAAGGACGAGTCGGCCGCGATGAAGGCGAAGCGGGAAGAGCAGGGCGCCGCCGTCGAGGTGAAGTAAGGCGAGCAGGGAGAGGGCGGGGGAGCGGGGTGCGGAACACCCCCACCCCACTCCCGCACTCTCTCCCCGTTTTCCTCACTTCATCCCGACACGCGTGCCGATTAACTTCTTTCGCACGACTCCCGCAATCCGAAGCGCTCCGCGCCCCGCGTCCCGTCCGGCAAATTCGCCGGCAGGGAACGGGGGCGGAGCCGTTTTCGCCACTCCTGTGGTGATCCATGCCTGACATGATGAAGGAAATCTCGTTCGGCAAGCTCGACTCGGGGATGGACATGCCCCATCTCCTCGACATCCAGACGCGCGCCTTCGAGGCCCTGCTGCAGCTGGATGCCGCCTCGCACAATCGCGAGGACATCGGGCTCGAGCGCGTCTTCAAGGACCTCTTCCCGATCGCGGACGTCCACGAGAATTTCTCGCTGGAGTTCGTCCGGTACTCGCTCGGCGAGCCGAAGTACTCCGTCGAGGAGTGCATCGAGCGCGACATGACCTTCTCGGCGCCGCTCAAGGCCACCCTCCAGCTGGTGATCAACGAGGAGGTCAACGGCGTCAAGCGCCCGCGCAACATCATCGAGAAGGAGGTCTACCTCGGCGAGCTGCCCTTGCTCACCGGGCTGGGGACCTTCGTCATCAACGGCGCCGAGCGCGTCATCGTCAGCCAGCTGCACCGGTCGCCGGGCGTCGTGTTCGAGGAGAGCACGCACCCGAACGGGCAGCGGCTGATCTCGTCGCGCATCATCCCGTTCCGTGGATCGTGGGTCGAGTTCACCGTGGACATCCACGACGTGATCTACGTCCACATCGACAAGAAGAAGAAGTTCCCGGCCACCGCGCTCCTGCGCGCCTTCGGCTACG